>JAIRNA010000009.1 GCA_031258305.1 Treponema sp.
CAAGGCGGTATGAAGGCTTTCTCCGCTTTACTTTTTTATTTTCTTTCAGTATACTATATCATTATGCCGACTTATGAATATGTATGCAAAAGTTGTGGTTCTTCGTTTGAAGTTTTTCAAAACATAAAAGACGAACCGCTCAAACGCTGTTGCGAATGTGGACAGGAGATACGCCGCGTCATCAATGGCGGGGGCGGCGTTATTTTTAAGGGGACAGGTTTTTACGTTACCGACAAGACCGGAGCGCGAAACAAGGAAGCAAGCGTCGATGTCCCAAAACCGGCGGACAAAATCGCTAAAAATGAAATCAAATCGTCACCGGATGCCGCCAAGAAACAAAAACATGAAAAAAAAGAAACAGGATAAGTCTAGCCGTATCAGTTTCTTTTGCGACAGATGCGGGTACGAGGTCAGCCAAGATGCGATAAAATGTCCGGGATGCGGGCGTCCTTTTTCATCGGTCAAATGCCCGGTGTGCAACTTCGTGGGGGAAGCTTCTCGTTTCACTAACGGATGCCCGGTATGCGGCTATTCGTCTAAAGATGCGAAGCCTTCAACGGGAGAGGATCAAAGAGTGGAAATTGAACAAGTTGCCATCAATAATGTACGAATGACCGAAGCAGCCCGCAATTTGTTTCGGTTTACCAGCCTCCCCTTGTGGATTTACCTAGTGACAGGGCTATCTCTCCTCCTTTCCGGGATAGCTCTCTTTCTCACCCTGCGGTAGAGACAGATTGTTTTGATAATTAAAACGTGGTAATTTCAAAAAATATTTTATGACAACGAATTCAACTTCGCCTTTATTATATACCCTTGTAAATTTATTATGCATAGTATATCATTAAGGTGGTGAACATCATTCTTTTTGAACCCATCGAAATCGGTAAACCATTGCCTAAACGAGACGAAAGAGCTGTTCATCTTCTCAAGGTTTTGCATAAGAATACGGGCGATTCGTTTGATGCAGGTGTTGTAGGCGGCGATTTGGGGAGTGGACTCATCGAAGCTGTGCGTCTTGACGGTATTGTGTTTTCTCTGGATGTAAAGGAGAGTCCGCCGCCACGTCTCCCTGTCTGTGTGAGTGTAGGATTTCCTCGTCCCATCCAACTGAAAAGACTTCTGCGCGATCTTTCGAACTTCGGTGTCGAAGCTATAGACCTGGTCGGCACAGACATGGGCGAAAAAAGCTACCGCGATACGAAACTGCTCACAGACGGCGGGGCGCGTGCGGCTTTAGTCGAAGGTGCGGCTCAGGCGCGGGATACACGCCTGCCCCTCCTCTCGGTGTACGCGACTCTGGACGATTGGCTTGTGGAACGCCCATGGGACAGGGCGCGGGACACACTTGTTTCCGCGTCCGGCAGAGACCGAAGCCTCAGAATCAGCCCCATCCTGATAGCCGCGGACAACGTTCGATCCGAAGGTTCTTTCGGACTGTTGAACACGATGGGACATCCGGTCGTCATAGCGGTCGGTTCGGAACGAGGATGGTCAGACCGCGAGCGGGATGAACTGGAATCAGCGGGCTTCCTGCGCCTTTCTATGGGGAGCCGCGCTTTGCGTACCGAAACCGCCTGTATCGCCGCTGTCGTTCTGGCAATGGAGAAAACAGGAAAACTAGGATAAAGATGAATAATAAGGCTTCCCCAAAACTTCAGTTTTTGGAAAAGCTCTCATGATTAGAAAATCATTAAAGAGGCAAATATGAATGCTATACAGATAAAAGAAACGCTTGTTTCAATAGAGAATGTGCCGTTGGAATTTACCGTCATGTTCTCCGGTAAGAAGAGTAAGAAAGTCAATGGGCTTTACAAGCCGGAAACTCGTGAAATCATCATACATAACCTCAACTTCACGGATGATAACTTGCTGTTATATACGGCGATTCATGAATATGCACACCATATCCACGCCTGCTCACGAAACGGAAAGCTGCCGTCGCGTACTCACACCTCGGAGTTTTGGGCTGTGTTTCACCGACTGCTCGAAAAAGCTGAGGAAAAACACATATACCACAATGTGTTCGCCGCATCCCCGGAACTCAACGTTCTTACGGGGATCATTCGCGCCAAGTTCCTCGTGGAAAACGGCGAAATGGTGAAGAATTTCGGAAAAAAGCTCTTGCAAGCCTATGATTTATGCATTAAAATAGGCGGACGTTTCGAGGACTATGTCGATCGAGTACTGCGGATTCCCCGACTCGCCGCGACCACAGCTATGAAGATTTTTCAGTACAACCTGAATCCGACTGTTGGTGCGGATAATATGCGCTACTTGGCAGGTGTCAAAGATGATGAACAGCGGGCGTCTGCGGAGAAAGCTCTGCTTGAAGGGAAAAGTCCAGACACGGTTAAAATGGGCTTCAAAAAATCTGTGGAAACAGACCCGAATGAACGGCTTATTCGGGAAAAGGAAAGGCTTGAACGTACCATCGAAACTCTCTCGAAACGCCTCGACGAAATCACACAGGAACTGGAAAAATGCTGATTTTTTTTAATTTTTTAAAATTAACGAAAAACAAAAAGAATGAAAAAGGGATGACCAAGGAGGGAGAGATTAGAATATCCTCTTTATTCATCCAACAAGGAAAAGTTACTTATGCTCTACGTCCTACGCCTTATCCCTTCATTCTGCTTTGCCTCTCTACCGCTTTGACGATTTTTTCTCAGAGCATTGATGAGCAGAGACTGCTTTTTCCGAGTATTTATTTTATAAGTGCGCTTTCCGCGGAGCGGATCAAGGAAGATACGGCGCCTTATACGGTGATAACGCGAGAAGAAGCGCAGGCGTCCACGCTCATTACTTCTGACCAGCGATCGCTCCTTCTCAATAACGATATTCTCGCGTATTATGGGCACCCGAATTCAAAAAATATGGGCATCTTAGGGCGATATTCGATTGAGGAGCTGGATAAACGGCTTACGAAACTCGCTGCGGAATACAAAATCGCGGGTGGACGGAACATCATCACCGCGTTCTACATTATCTACGGAACGGTGTGGCCCGAAGGTGAGATAGGAATCATAAATGAAGAGATACTCTTAAAATACATAAACTATGCTCAAGAACACAATATGCTCGTGTTCATCGACCATCAAATTGGCAAATACGACCCGTCTACGGCTATCAAAAAGATGCTTCCCTATCTGAAATACCCCCATGTGCATCTCGCCCTGGACCCGGAATGGCGGACAACTAAGCCTATGAAGGAAATAGGGCAGGTGAGCGCGGCTGAAATCAACCACGTCCAAAAACTGATGGAGGATTATATGAAAGAAAACGATCTGCCCGGAGAGCGTATGCTTGTAATTCACCAGTTTAAGCCCTGGATGATAAAAGAACGCGGGTCCATCAAGGGAAACTTTAGTAAAGTGAGGGTGGTGCATTGCGCGGATGGATTCGGTAACCCCAACCAGAAGAAAGGCTCTTACAAGGCAAACGCCTTCGACGACTACGACAAGGAAACACCGAAGAATCCCACGCTCAACCTCCCATTGAAGTCCTTTAAGCTTTTCTACAATTTCAACATACCAGGCGCCGGTTTTGATAACCCTCTCTTCTCTCCCAAAGAGGTCTATGCGCTCGAACCTCGTCCCTACCTGATAATGTACCAGTGATGCAGATGGGGCGCTGACCGGCATTTTTAAAGATTCCATGCCATCTACGGTTAGTGGTTCATTAGTCAATCACGGATCGAATTTGCCATTAAGCGGTATGCGGACAAGGCTCACGAAGTAGCCCTTGGGGTAGCGAGTCTTGAAAGCGGTGAATGATGTTTCCGCGGCGCTCTCGAAGACCGTTACCGTGAAGTTGCCGGCGCTGTTGAAATACGGCACGAGAACCGCTACGTGGAAATACTGTCGGAGCGTCGGATTGCCCATCTCGCGGTTCACAGCCGCCAGATAGATGCGTCCCGGCTCCGTAACCGCGAGCGTATACATCAAGGTGTGTAGACCTTCAAAGGCAAATCCCGCATCCGACAAGAACCCTGGATAAGACTCCGTGTTCCGTGTGTTATTCACGCGCTCGGTAACGAATTGGAATGTCCAATGCTTCACCTCAAACTCGTCCTGTCTACTGAAATTTTCCGATAACAGAATTCTGTTTGCGATGGAAGCAAGATTCCGTATCCAATCAAGCCCGAAATACAGGTCCCGCGGCTCGTCGTAAACTGCGGAGAAACTCGTTCCTCTGTTGCCGAATTTCTTTTTCAGAACGTCAATGTCGAGTCTTTGTCCCGTAACGGGCTTCAAAAGCCCGTCAATCACCCATTTTGCAAAACCAGAACAGTTAAGCCCCTTTTCGCCTCTCTGTTTCTCCAAGGTTTCGATGAAGACGTAATCTCCATTCTGATCCATAGCTCCATCGTCTCGGAACGCCAATTGCGGCAAGTACCTGCGGATGCTCGTTACGAAGTCAACGCTGTCCCGATAGTAGGCAGGCTCCGGCTCAAAGTATTTGTGAGGGAATTTATCGCCCATAGAGCTGAGAACTTCTTCGATTGGTACAACCATAAGCCTATCGAAGGAGAAAGGCAGGGGTGTGGAGCGCATAATGTAAGCATCATAGACCACTAGGTCCAGAAGAGATTTGTCCGCGTTCAAAGGGCGGAACTGCACATAGACATTTGGATCGCTCCTGATAAAAACCCTGATTCTGAGAGATTGTCCCGTATCTTTGCGTCGCGTCAACACCCATGAGCCTTGGGCCCACCCTGGATATGCGCCGTTACGCTCGCGAGCAAGTACAACCCCGAACTCAGTCTTCCCTACTTCGGTCCGCACCTCTATCTTACCGCCACCGGGTAGAACGCTGGAAACTTTTTTTCGTCCGAGTACTCGAGATGGGGATTCGAGAAACCACTCGTCCTTCAAAGACGCACGCAATGTCGAATCGTCTTCTATATTTCGGATAGGCACATCAAGAGCGCTTATTTCAAGCCCGTGCAAGAGCAATGTCATTAGGAAAATTTTAGGAAAAGATTTCATACCCTTATTATCGGAAAAAATAAGACTTCCCGCAAGCGGCAGAAGAAAGCTTTTTGCCTTTTCGCATAACGTTTCGACTGTTTATGATGTTTGGAGCGGAATGACCTAGCCGTTGCTCTGGCCATATGCACAGTTGGCTGGCGTTTTATACATTCTTTAGTGAGCATTATATTCATTTGTCGCTTTATTTTCCATAGCCCATATCGCAAGAACAACTATATCAAAAAGATCTATACTTATTCCCAATTTATATTCGTTATGCGTTGTATATTCTGAAAATATATAAATTATATGAGATGAATATTTAAAAAAGTCTGATTGTATTGGTCCTAATCCAAACTTAAAGCCAATATATCCATAAAAGCCGTCTGAAACTTTATCTGGATTTTCAACGTTGCCCCTATAGCAAGTTTCCCAGGAAGCCCGGCCGTATAGTGAAATATTTGCGTATTTCCAGGTAAAAGGAGTATAAGTTATCTCCAGTGGCAAAAGTGAATTATAAAACGGATCATTTTCTTCGCGGTTATTCTTATTTGTTCCGGATGAAATATAAGTACTAATTGTAACATTTATCTTATCAAACGAAACATTAAATTTTAATATATTAGCATCAACAACATCATGTTTATTTAAAAAATTATAGCTCCATCCGAAATCACCTAAAGACCAGCTGAATTTTGCTTCTTGAGCATCCAGTTGAGAAACAATTAGCATAAATAAATATAATATTTGTGCTTTATTCATCCTTGTTTTTCTCCAAAAATAACCATACAATCAGTTATCATATATAGTTTTTTTATTTTTAGTCAAGTGTTTTTATATTATTTCAACAAATTTTTCTAGCTAATTGAACATAACGTTCCGATTGTTTATGACGTTTTTGCAGACCTTATTCGGACTGGTATCTGACTTTAGTCCGTACCGTCGTATACATAAAGTCGAATGAATACCAGAGGTTCTGCGCCTTCCTTTTTATAAATCACGCCATTTCAAATGGCAGCCTCATATTTTACCAAAATTTTACTTTGTTTTTACTGCTTCTTTACAGTGTTATGGTAATGTTACGTCAACTTAATTTTATGGAGGTTATTATAATGATGAGAAAAAACAATGTTTCCGGACAAACCAGACAGATTCCCCGCTTTTTTATGTTTCTTGCGATTTTGGTCTTGCTTACCGGAGGGGCTGTGTCCGCAAAAGGATCGGATGAGAACAGTTCAGTCAGAAATACCGCTACTGTCCAGGAGGGTAAGGCTAAGTACGTATTTCTGTTCATCGGAGACGGTATGGCTATGACTCAGATCAGTTCAGCCGAGATTTACACGACGGCTCGGTCGTCTAAGGACATCGCCATTACCAGACTTGGGTTTACCGGCTTTCCAGTTTCGGGACTCACTACCACCTATGATGCGGGTACGTTCATCACCGATTCCGCTTCCGCGATAACGGCTATCGCTACAGGGAACAAAACTTTGAGCGGAGTACTCAATATGGACCCGGGGAAAACCAAAACCTTTAAGACCATCGCTGAATACGCGCACGAGGCTGGGATGAAGATCGGGGTGGTAAGCACGGTTACACTGGACCACGCCACCCCGGCAGGTTTTTATGCTAAGGCGCCTTCCCGGAGCAACTATTACGATATTGCGGTACAAATGGTGAAAAGCGGCTTTGAATACTTCGCTGGCGGCGGTCTTCTGGAACCCAGAGGCAAAAACAAGGATCGTCCCGATGTGATACAGATGGCTAAGGATGCAGGGTACATTTACGTCAACTCCAGGGCGGCATTCGATGCGCTAAAGCCGGGTGCAGGCAAGGTTCTTGCCATAAACGCCGCGCTCCAGGACGCCGGTTCTATGCCCTACGAATTAGACCGCAAGGCAGGTGATCTTTCTCTGGCAGATTATACCCGTAAGGGAATCGAATTGTTACAGGATAACCCTAAAGGATTTTTCCTGACCGTGGAAGGTGGAAAGATCGACTGGGCGTGTCATGCCAACGATGCAGGAGCTGCCATTCACGACGTGATAGCTTTTGACAATGCCGTTAAAGCGGCGATGGATTTCGCCCGCACCCATCAGCAAGAAACCTTGATCATCGTTACCGGTGACCACGAGACTGGCGGCATGACCATCGGCTTCGCGGGAACCCAATACGACACGTTCTTTGATAAAGTAGCCCTCCAGAAGAAGTCGTTCATCGCCTTTAACGAGGAAATCCTCACGCCGTACAAGAAAAATACCACGAGAGAACAGGCGAAACTGGCAGATTTGATTCCAATAATTACGGAATCCTTCGGCATGGATTACCGCGCCCTTTCGGACTTCCAAAAACAACAGCTTGAATTTGCGTTCCAGCGTTCTATGGGCGGCGAGATTGAGCGCCCTGTGGCAGAGGATCAGTACCTCCTTTACGGCGGCTACGAACCCTTGACCGTTAAGATAACCCAGCTTATGAACCAGACCGCAGGCATAGGATGGACCTCCTACGCCCACACTGGCGTTCCGGTTACTACCTTTGCAGCCGGGGTTCATCAGGAGTTGTTCAGCGGTTATTACGACAACACGGATATATTCCGAAAGATAGCTTCGGCGATGAATCTCGGACGGTAACAGGGAGAGGAAGGAGGAATACATGGAACATATCAATAAACAACGGCGAGATATTAGTTTTACGCTGATTTCTTCCTTCCTTACCCTTTTGTTTTTCATCCTTCCCACCGGCTTTGAGGGAGCGTCCCAGGAGGCGGGCAGTGAGCGGGCGCGAGGCAAGATTATTGAGGTGGATAACCAACGGATCATTAACACAGGACCAGTAAAGCAAGGAGAGCAGCATCTTGAGATAGAAATCCGCTCCGGTCGGTTTAAGGGGCGGGTCTTTTCGGGGTCAAATAACCTGATGGGCAAGATAGAACTGGACAAGCTATTTGTCCCCGGCGATCTGGCGTTGGTAGTGGTGAGTTTTTCCGAAGACGGTCGTATGGGACATGCCCAGGTTATCGATCATTACCGCACCGGCAAGACGATGTTTCTCTGTCTGCTGTTTTTACTGTTCATCATTCTTATTATGGGGTGGATGGGGGTAAAGATAGTAATTACCTTTGTATTTACCGCCGCGGCGCTGATCCGCGTTCTCTTCCCCGCGATGCTCCGAGGATGGGACCCCATCTTTGCCTCTGTTGTTATGGTAACGGTCATCACTGCGGTTATCATCTTCCTCGTGGGCGGAATCACGCGGCGAGGGCTTACCGCCTTCGCCGGTTCTATGGGAGGCATCCTACTCACCTCATGCCTAGCTTTTTTCTTTACCTACTGGTTCAAAATTCACGGGGCGGTACGGCCTTTTGCCGAGGCGCTCCTGTATTCTGGTTACGCACACTTGAACCTAGCGCACCTGTTCATTTCTGGCGTTTTTCTGGCCTCATCCGGGGCTATGATGGACCTTTCTATGGATATTGCCTCGGCCATGGATGAAGTCAAGACCCAGTATCCGGCCATCAGCCGCTTCAACCTTATCAAAAGTGGAGTATCAGTATCCCGTCATGTGGCAGGCACTATGAGCACCACCCTGCTTCTGGCTTACTCTGCGGAGTACACCGCTATGATTATGACCTTTATCGCACAGGGGATCCCGCTTGAAAACGTCATTAACATGGTTTGGGTTTCCTCAGAAGTGATTCATACACTGGTAGGCTGTTTCGGGCTTGTGCTGGTCGCGCCGCTGACGGTGTTTGCAGGGGGAATTATTCTGTTTCCCTCTCCTGTTACCCGCAGACGAGCTTGACCATAAAAACACGACGGTACCCGCGCCGTCCGCGTCAAGCAGAAAATAGGTGCGATGACGATTGTTTTTACAGACATTCTCGTAAAATCGCTAATCCCGCGTCTATTTCCTCATCCGTTATGATATAAGGCGGGAGAAAACGCAAGGTATTCTGCCCCGCAGAGAGGAGTAACAGACCTTTTTGGAGACAGGCTGTCATCACATCCCATGCGTTTGCGGTAATGTCCACGCCGAGCATAAGTCCCCTCCCTCGAACAGCCTTGACGGACGGGCTGTCCCATGAGCGGATGATTCTCAGTATTCTTTCGCCTTTGCGGACGATTTCCGTGAGAAAAGCCTCGTTGTTCACCGCGTCGAGGACCACAAGCCCAGCCGCGGCCGCGAGTGGGTTTCCACCGAAGGTTGAGCCATGGTCCCCAACTGTCAGAACGTCCGCGGCTTTTTCTCCGACCAAAACAGCGCTTGCAGGTATCCCACCTGCAAGCCCTTTGGCAAGAGTCGCCACATCCGGTTTGACGCTGTAGGCGCTTGCCGCGAGAAACGATCCTGTCCTCCCCATACCGCACTGAACCTCGTCAAACATAAGCAGAATGTCCCGTTCCGAGCAGAGTCTTGCGGCAACCGAGATGAACGCCGATGTTTGCGGAATAACGCCGCTTTCCCCTTGAATTGCTTCGATGAAGAGACCGGCGACCGTGTTGTCCAGCGCCCGGTCCAGCGCCGCAATATCCCCGCACGGCGTGTATTTAAAGCCTTCGGTAAAGGGAGAAAAATCACCGTGGAACTTGTCCTGCCCGGTCGCGGACAGCATCGTGATGGTACGTCCGTGGAAACTGCCTTTGAGCGTAACGATGGTATGCCGCCCCGCGCCATATTTCTTAAGCGAATATTTGCGGGCGATTTTGCACGCGCCTTCATTTGCTTCTGTGCCGGAATTCCCAAAGAAGACCTTTTCCATACCAGCCGCTCGCGTAAGTTTCTCCGCAAAGACGACGCTTACATCACTTTGGAAGTAGTTACTTACATGGTTAAACTTCGCGGCTTGTTCGGCTATGGCTCTGACAAGCGGTGGATAATTATGTCCCAAGCAGTTGACCGCAATACCGGAAGTAAAATCGAGGTACCGCTTACCGTTTACGTCAAAGAGATAAACACCCTGTCCTCTGGTAAAGATAACGGGCAATCTATGATATGTGTTCATAAACACATCTTTTCCTGATGTCATTGTGTAAGCATATAGATTTTCCTCAAAAAAACCAAGTGGCAAATTCAAACCTATAGACAATATTTTTTCATTATGATACATTAATTTCAGGTAAAACATGCGAGGAATCGAATATCGCGGCTTGAGCCGCATTGAAGGACCAGTTGTTATTACGAAGCGGAGCCGCAATGTTGGCTTCAATGAGGTCGTTGCCGTTTACGACCGTGAGGAAGGACGCCGACTTGGGCGTGTAGTTGACTTGAGCGAGGACTGGGCGGCTGTCCAAATCTTTGGGAGCAATACCGGACTGTCAGCGGAAGACGCGCGGGTGGAATTCTTGGGTAAACCTATGGAAATGCGCGTGGGACATGGGCTGTTGGGGCGCGTTTTCAACGGTTTAGGCGAACCAGTTGATGGTTACGGCAATATTTTTTCGTCAATCTGTCTTGACGTGAATGGTTTGCCCATCAATCCCTATGCCCGCATTTACCCGCGAGACTTCATACAGACCGGCGTTTCCGCCATAGATGGTATGAACACGCTGATTCGTGGGCAGAAACTGCCAATTTTCTCAGGCAATGGGCTTCCCCATAACCGCCTTGCCGCGCAAATCGTCCGTCAAGCAAAGATTCTCAATGCAGACGAGTCGTTTGTCGTGATTTTCTGCGCTATGGGGGTCAAATACGATGTCGCCCGCTTTTTTTTGGATGATTTCGAGAAATCCGGTGTGCTTTCTAAAGTCGTCGTATTCCTGTCGCTGGCGGACGCGCCGAGTCTTGAGCGGTTAGTTGCGCCACGGTGCGCGCTTACGGCCGCCGAATACCTCGCGTATCAGCAGAATATGCATGTGCTTGTCGTGATGACCGATATGACTAATTACTGCGAAGCCCTGCGCGAAGTGTCGTCCATACGCGGTGAAGTGCCGAGTCGCAAGGGCTATCCCGGCTATCTTTACTCGGATTTGGCGAGCCTTTACGAGCGCGCTGGTAAAATCGAAGGCTCTACCGGCTCCATCACCCAGATTCCTATCCTGACCATGCCCAATGATGATATAAGCCACCCCATACCCGACCTTTCCGGCTATATCACTGAGGGGCAAATCGTACTTGATCGCGAGCTTTTCCAGAAAGGCATCTACCCACCGGTTGCAGGCTTGCCGAGCCTATCCCGTCTTATGAAAGACGGCATCGGTGCAGGGATGACGCGGGAGGACCACAAAGATGTGAGCAGTCAGCTCTTCGCGGCATATTCTAAAGTAAAACAAGTGCGGAACTTAGCGAGCATCATCGGCGAAGAGGAACTGTCCACAGGCGACAAACAGTACCTAAAATTCGGCGAAAAGTTCGAGCAGATTTTCCTTTCCCAGAGCGAAAACGAAAACCGAAGCATTGAGCGTACTATGGAGCTGGGCTGGACCGTACTCACGGAAATCCCCCGCGAGGAACTATTACGAATCAAAAAAGAATTTATTGACAAGTACCTAGAACCGATTCTGAAAGCTATGGAGTAAGAGAGTAGGGAATGGCTCGGCGTTGTTTGCTGACAGAAAGCCTCCTTTCCATTCCCTACTTCTAAAGTAAAAATGAAGCAATACACCAGGCCTGTTACGCGGGCATCTCCTGATATACAAACAAAGGGGGATGCCGGTTTTGAAAAGAATAAAAGAATCTCGAAAGCTGTGCGGTTTATTCTCCATGCTTTGGGACGTCCTTACCTCTCGCTGTTCATAGGCAAGGCAAGAATTGAGCTTGAGAACGGCGACCGACTGTTTTCCGCCTTCGAGAGGGCGTTAAGCAAGAAAAGCCGTCTCATCCTCGCCTTCAGCCATCCTTATGGACAGGAGCCGCAGATTCTGATGTGGTTCACCTTGTTTAGGCTCAAGCAGGCAGCGAAAAAAGGAGGGTTTTCCTTCGCCTTACCGCCCCTGCTTCGGTTCGTCCACGGCTATGAAGTTCTGCGCTGGGGTGGACTCGCGGCGCGGCTCGTTCTACCGTGCATTGGCGGCTTGACGGTCTACCACGCTAAGGTCAATTCCTCTAGTATGGAACGGATTTACCGTGCGCTCATAGACGGCCCTTTTCCCATAGCCATCGCGCCTGAAGGGCTGGTCTCCTACTTCTCCCGAACTGTCCCCTCATTAGAACAAGGCGCTGTCCGCATAGGCTTCATCGCCGCGAAACGGCTTTCTGCGGGAGGAATACAAGGAAAGGGGGACGGGGACATTCCGCCTATTGAGATTCTGCCCCTTGGCATCCGATATGAATTTGACGAAAAAGGCAGGCGTTCCATGATGCGATTGCTTGAAAAAACCGAAGAATGTCTTGGATTGCAAAATAGTGGAGAAGAATTGGGGAAAAGGCTGGAGAAATGTCTCAATTTCTTACTGGAAAAGAACGAGGAATGGTATGAGCTTATGCATGAGGGCAGTTTGGAGGAACGAGTGAATCGGCTTATGGAAACTGCGCTTGAACGAGCCGAGCAAATTCTGGGAGTGAAACATCGGGACGGGAAGCGCACGGCGCGATTTCACCGTTTACGGCAAATTTACTGGGACCGTATCTACCTGCCTGGCAAAACATCCCTCAAAGCGTTTACTCGGCTGGAACGGGCTATTGTGGACAGAAAAGCAGGTGAAGCTTGGTATGCTGACCGTCATCTGGAAATGGTCGATTTCGTGTGGTGCCTGCCCTCCGTGCCGATTCCCACAGAGGCAAGCCCTCTCCACGAACAGGTTGACTATACTCAGAACTTATGGGACTTTGCCAATCGCACTATGGGCGGCATCCTCGGTGATCGTGTCAACATTCCACCGTGCCGCGTCGTACTTACGCCGTCAAACTCTATTAACTTGTCGGATAGTCTGCCCGCCTACAAGGCGGATAAACGCGCTACGATTCAAGCGGTCATGGATAGGCTGTCGGCGGAACTACTTACGGTATATAGTGAAGACAAGGAGGCTTGAATGTTAGCGTATATTGGACGGCGGTTGTTGCTGATAATCCCGACTCTGTGGGCGATTATCACCATTAATTTCTTCATCATACAGATAGCGCCGGGCGGACCTGTTGATCAGGCTATCGCAAACATGCAAGGCTTAGACAGCAATATGAGCATTGAACGTATAGCCGGAACCAGCGGCGAAAGCGCGATAAAGGGAGCCGGAAGAAGCGGCGCGAAAGGGGCATCAACTTACCGCGGGGCGCGCGGACTTGACCCAGAGGTCATTGCCGATATCGAGAAACGTTATGGCTTCGACAAGCCTATCTGGGAGCGTTATTTGCTGATGCTAAAAAATTACCTCACCTTCAACTTCGGGGAGAGTCTCTTCCGCGGACGCTCTGTTCTGAGACTCATCGCTGAACGCCTGCCCGTGTCTATTTCGCTGGGACTGTGGTCAACCCTCATCATCTATCTGGTGTCCATTCCGCTCGGTATACGCAAAGCCGTGAAAAACGGCTCCCGCTTCGACACGTGGACAAGCGCCGCCATCGTCATTGGAAATGCCATACCCGCGTTTCTGTTTGCGGTTCTGCTCGTCGTGCTGTTTTCCGGCGGCAGTTTCCTAAAAATATTCCCTCTGCGAGGACTTTTCTCCGCTGATTCGGCAACGTTCAGCTTGGGACGCAAAGTGCTGGATTACTTTTGGCATCTGGTTCTGCCCATTGCAGCTATGGTCATCGGCGGGTTCGCCAGTCTGACTATGCTCACGAAAAACTCGTTCTTGGATGAAATCAGCAAGCAATACGTGTTGACCGCTCGCGCAAAAGGGCTTTCCGAAAAGAAAATCCTGTTCGGGCATGTGTTCCGCAACGCTATGCTCATCGTCATCGCAGGTTTCCCTGCGGCATTCATTTCTATGTTTTTCACAGGTTCTGTGCTGATTGAGGTGATTTTCTCCCTTGATGGATTGGGTTTATTAGGCTTTGAGTCCACGATGAATCGAGATTATCCTGTGATTTTCGCCACGCTTTACATTTTCACGCTTATGGGCTTGCTTTTGTCGCTTGTAAGTGACTTAATGTACACAGTTATCGACCCCCGTATTGACTTTGAAAGGCGGTAGAAAAATATTTCTGACATTACAGCTTTGTCAGATGCCAGAGCGTCGCACAGGATGTCTGACCCCATTACCGGAGCCTTTCTCCAGCATGGCTTGCGGGCTGTCGCGCAGAGGGTCAGCTACCGGTACGGAACTTGGACAGTTCGTGTGCAAGCGCTTCAATGTTCCGCCTATTCTCCGCGCTTATATCTTTGGTACGGTTTATCGCTGACTTGATCTGGCTTATCCCCGCGGCTATCTC
>JAIRNA010000010.1 GCA_031258305.1 Treponema sp.
ATGGTATAAAAACCAATTTTCCAAATATAGGCGGGATAAAATTATATAAAAAAAGCAATCAGAATATTTATGAATTACTTAATTTATTGACGTTGAGATGGAATTATATGCTAAATGAAAACGAACAAAAAGATATTTTTTTATTTTTTAAAAAACATTATAACAATTTTTATTATGAATACACAAAAGATTATGAAAAAAGTATTGTAAAAATTATTGAACCCAATAGATTGTTAGATATAATAGAAACTGGTGATTTATTATAGTGTAGAAAATACGCCCCAACTTCGCATAACAGGTCTGTTTACGCTTCGCCGCCGGTAGGCGGCTCGGACTACGTTTTGGCTAGGTCATTCCGCTACGCTCCATTCCCACGCCAAAACTCCGCCACATTTTTGCAGCCCTGGTCTTGCTACGCAAGCCCTTATTCGGGCTGCAAAAACGTCGTAAACAGCCGGAACGTTATGCGCAATGGAGCGAGAGGGGAGAACATATTCATGTAAAGAAATTGTTTCAGTATAAAAACAAAATTATTGAATGGTAATACATTAAGAGTTTCCCAATTTGCCGGACTATAGAAAGCCGCTGAAACCACTTAGTTCACTGCCCCCGGCGGTCGTTGCCCGTGCTCTGCGCGAGTTTTTGCGATTTTAGGCCATAGTAGGCCATAGATATCGTCGTTTTAGGCGTTTCGCCGCCTGGTTTCTTTCCAAAGTGTCATAAAAAAGCCTTGATGTATAGTCCTAAATATGATAAAACGGACTATATAAAGGAGGGTTATTTATGCCCATTCCGGAATGCATCCGCATGGTCGAAAGGCCAGGTTGGTAGGTCTGCTGGCCGGCATGTCATATGGAGAACTTATGGATGACCTTTCCTCGGCATGGTGGATAAAAGAGGCCCCGGAGCCTCCTTCAAGCGATGATGTACTGGGTCCACACCCTGATCAGGGTCTTCGATGAACTGGAAGCATTGGGACTTTCCGCGCCGGTCCCAAAACCTGTCCCCAAGAAAAGGGGTCGGCCCAGGAAAAACCCTGTTTGAAAGCCTCTATAGTCCGGCAAATTGGGAAACCTTTAATGTATTACCATTCAATAATTTTTGCTTTGATTCCGGTATAATTTCCTTACATGAATATGCTCTCCCATCTCGCTCCATTGCGCATAACGTTCCGGTTGTATGCGACGGTTTGGCGGCCCGAATAGGGAAATGCGTAGCATTTCCAGGGCCGACAAACTGTGGGTGGAGTGAGCCGTGGGAGCGTAGCGACCTAGGCGAACGGAACCCCCGGAGCGATCGTAGGGAGCGTAGGCGCATACAATCCTGTTAGGCGCAGTAATTTTTGCTTTTTTATTTTACTTCTCATATATTAATATTCTTGTTTTTTCTTCCTCCATTTCTAAAATATTTCTTATTCTAAATTTCTTCATTGTTATATAATTTGCAAATCCCATTGTCCAATAATATGTGATATATTTTATATTTTTCTCATTTGGAGTATTGATATTACCTTCATAACATCCATTTAATATGTTTTCTATGCTATCTTTTTTATTTTCAATGTATTTTTCTATATTTTCATTGATAGTTAATATAAACAGCCCATGATTTTTTAATATTCTATAAGATTCATCTCTTATTTTTTCAAATTCTAAATATGAACATTCAACAATATTTTTGTGAAATAGAACATAGTCAACGCTGTTATTCTCCAATAAAATATTAAAATATGAACCTTTAATAATTTTCGCATTGCTTTTTAAGATTTCTTTATTCCTTTGAGCCCATTTTATCATACCTTCAGATAATTCAACTCCAATTACGGCTAATCCTAATTCTTCTACTTTAAACATCTGTTTTCCTGATCCGCAACCAAGGTCAACTAAAATTTTGCCTTTGTTTAAAATATTTGTCAAATATTTCTTTATCCATATAACCTTATTCTGGGAAACATTTGATTCATATTTATATAAATCATGTTCTTCTTTCGCCAGTTTTTCAGAAACATTTATCGCATCGTCTTCTTTCATACTAACTCCATAAAATAATGATTTCATATCTTCTAATAATATTCAATACGGCATCCTTTATTCCCTTGGGGTTTAATACCCCGCCCCTTGGGGCGGTTAAAACTGGGGTGCGAGGGATTTGTTCCCCCGCATACGCAAAGATTTCAAGGTAAAATCTTCAATACCCCGCCGCTCTGCGGCGGGGTATTCTTTATTCCCATAAGTCCACTCGGATATACGCCTCTACTGTACTGTTCAGGCAATACCGCAAACATTGATGTGTTTAACTCTTCCTGTGAACTCAAAAAGGTGAGATATACTGCTTGTTCCAAGCCGGGCCGCTTACGTACCGGTTTTACATAGGTGATATCCACCAAACCATCCCTGTTGATATCAGCCCTTTCGTCCAAGCCAACGATAAATGACGAGGAATGCGACGCATTGCCTTCAGCGGCATATTCGGTATAAGTGAAACTGATCGACTCTTTATTGATAGAATCAACCGTAATATAGCCATACCGGGCATCCGCTTCTCTGTCGGAAAAACTCGGTTGTTCCGTATCGCCATTTTCCAAGTCCACTTTCCCAAGACGTACCGCGAGATGTACGCCTTGAGCGAGCTGTCCGCTCGACGGTTCATCGGGATTGTATAATACGCTTCCCCCCATAAACGCTTGGCGGGATATACTGGTAAAATTTAATGTACCGCTTATATCCTGTAAGACCACCTCATCGGGCGATTGGAAAGGAAACGCGCATGCCGCTACAGATATAAGCATTGCAATCCCTAAAACCAATACGATTCCTGCTTTAAAAACCTTTTTCATACGAACCTACTTTAAATAAAAGAATAATATATAGGCAATATAACTTAAGAATATATACCTATACTAACCTGTTGTCAAGTGTTTTTTCAATATTTTTTAAAAATTTCTTTAAAAAACGCTGTAGATGAAAACGCGGCGGAACCGCCGTCGAGAATCACCAAAAACGGTGGTACATACCTCTCTCATCCTGGGGACGTGGACGATTCATAAAAAGTCTTAATAATTTTTTGCATTTAGATATGGCAACGTATAATTTGAGTCATTTCGCCCCGCGCTCTAAAGCAGGGAAGGGCTTGCATGTACCTGACATTTTTAGTATTATAAATGTATGAGATCTTTAGGAATAAATATCGGTTCGACCAGCCTTAAAATGGTCTTATATAATGAAGGAAACGTGGAGTGGAGCGCGGCAATCCCCCACGAAGGCGACTTTGCCGCGGCCGTTCAAAAACTTCTGGCTGATAGAAACATACCCCAAAACATTCCCGCATTGGCGACTGGCAACGAGGGACGTTTCATGTTCGACATTGCCGGTACTTTGGAGCCGCTCTGTGTGGAAGCCGCGCTACAGACATTTGGACTCGCCGCAGACGCGGTCGTGAGTATGGGAGGTGAAGACCTCATCGTCTACCGACTTGGAAAAGATGGCAAGATAATCAACAGTTTTTCTGGCAACAAATGCGCGTCCGGCACAGGCGAGTTCCTCAAGCAACAGCTCGCCCGCATGGATATGACCCTCGAAGATATAGACAAAGTAGCGGATACAGCCAAAGTTTATCCCCTTTCAACCCGTTGCTCAGTCTTCATGAAGAGCGACTGTACGCACCGACTCAACAAACGCGAAGCCACTAAAGACGACATCGTATTGTCCCTGTCGGACGTGATGGCCACCAAGGTTATAGACTTTTTGAAACGCGCCAAAGTTACCGGTGGCAGAGTCGTGCTGACCGGCGGTATCACCTTTAACCGACACATCATCCGATTCATCCGAGAAAAAGCACCGGGAATCGAATTCATCATACCGGAAAGCGCGGCAGTCTTCGAGGCGTTCGGCGCAGCGGTTCTCGCTCTTAAATCGGGTACTCCTTTGCCCTTGCCTGAAAAACTGCTCCGTCCTAATACTGTCCGTTTTGGAAGCCTTTCCGCATTGAAAGATTATCAGGACAAGGTGAGATTCTTTGAAAAACCAGACGGTAAGGTTCAAAAAGGACGTAAATATATACTGGGCGTTGACGGCGGTTCCACAACCACCAAAGCTTGTCTTGTTGACGCGGAAACAGATGAAATAGTTGCCAGCCACTACGGGCGCACCCACGGGGACCCGGTGAAAGCCTTGAAAGAATGTCTGAAGATTGTGCAGGACAAAGTGATAGCAGATACCGGCGGCAAAGAAATAGACATTTCCCTCACGGCTACAACTGGCTCGTCACGGGAAATCCTCGGCGTGTTTTTGGAGACTCCGGGTGTTTATAATGAAATCATCGCGCACGCGGTCGGTACAACCTATTTTGACCCGGACGTAGAGACGATTTTTGAAATCGGAGGGCAGGACGCAAAATATGTGCTTTTGAAGAATGGCGTACCGATAGACTACGCGATGAATGAAGCCTGTTCCGCAGGCACCGGCTCGTTTTTGGAAGAATCTGCGTCTGGGGATCTATCGATTCATAGCGCAAAAGACATTGGACCCATTGCGATAAAGGCGGATGCCCCCTGCAAATTTGGCGAGCATTGTTCCGCGTTTATCAATTCCGATATACGCAAAGCTGTTCAACAAGGAGCGAGTAAGGAAAACATCACCGCAGGCATCGTTTGTTCCATCGTGGCAAATTATTTGAACCGTGTCGTGGGCAACCGTACCATAGGGGGGAAAATCTTCCTGCAAGGCGGGGTGGCGAAGAATCCGGCTGTACCGCAAGCTTTCGCTATGCTCATCGGCAAGGAGATTCTCGTGCCGCCTTCACCGGAATTGCAAGGTTGTTTCGGTGTGGCGCTTCTGGCGAAGCGCAAACACGCGGAGGGTCTACTGTCGGAAAAACCTGCGGATATCGACAACCTGCTCGCCCGTGAAATCGTCTACGAGCGGATTTTCACCTGTCAAGCTTGTGAAAACCATTGCCCCATTCAAGTGCTTGTGGTTAATGGGCACAAGTATATGTTCGGAGGGCGGTGTAACAAATATACGAATATGCGGAAGGCGGTCAAAGACATCGCGGTGTTCGATTATGTGGAACGCCGACAAAGGATGTTATTCGAAGAATTCGTGCCTTCCCTATTGGGGAATGGAGAAGAAAACAACTCCAAACGCTCCTACACCGTGGGCATACCGCGCGCCTTTTCCGTTCACACACTTTATCCGCTCTACGCGAATTTTTTCCATGAACTTGGTATAAAGACATTTCTTTCCAATGAAGTCGCGCACGCGGGAGTTGCCCGTGCCGAGTCGACTTACTGCTTCCCTGCCGAGATCGCGCACGGCGCGGTGCAGGACTGCCTGGACAAAGGCGCAGACTACGTGCTTTTACCCCATTTCCGCGATATGCCCAGCTACGAAGACAGGGTTCACGCCAATTTTTGCCCCATCACCCAGGGGCTGCCTTATTATATTCAAAAAGCCTTTCCAGATGTTGACCCCAAGAAATGGTTGACGCTCGTAGTAAGCTTCAAATTCGGCGAAGAAAAGGCGCTGGAACATTTCGTTGAAATGATGAAAAATCTCGGCATCACGCCTGAAGAAACCAAAACCGCCTTTGAGAAAGCTCTCGCCAAACAGAAAGCCTATATGGATGCATGTAAAAGACTCGGACAAGAGGCACTGAGAGAGGCGCGTGAGGCGAATCGTCCTGTGATTGCAGTGCTGGGGCGCCCTTATAATGCCTTTACACCTGAAGCTAACATGGGAATTCCGCGGAAATTCACCTCACGCGGCTATTCCATCGTACCTTTTGATATTCTACCCTTTGAAGACGAACAAATTTTCCCCAATATGTATTGGTATTATGGACAACAGGATGTAAAAAGCGCGAATTTTCTCAAAAAAGAGGACAATATTTACGTTACCTACATCACAAACTTCTCCTGTGCGCCGGACTCCTTCATCTTGCATTATTTGAAGTGGGCGATGGGGCAGAAACCCTTCCTCGTGTTGGAGCTGGACTCGCACTCGGCGGACGCAGGCATAGACACGCGGGTCGAGGCGTTTTTGGACATCATCGAGGGTTATTTGTCCAAGAAGGTGGAAATCGAGGCGGAGCGTTACAGTAACGGATGGAAATTCATCGCGGAAAAGATGCCGCGGGGCGAAGACTTTGACCTGCGTGTTGACAATGAAAAGACCGGCGAGCGAATGAAAATAGCGGGTAATAAGCGCGTCAAGGTGCTTTTGTCAAACATGGGTGCGATTTCTACTGAATATATGGCGGCCGCTATCCGTAGTTTGGGTATTAACGCGGCGGCTCTGCCAGTTGCGACCGCGAAAACCGTACAAATTGCCCGTACCCATGCCTCCGGCAAGGAATGTGTGCCGAGTCATCTGGTTTTGGGGAGTGTTTTACAGTTCGTTTCAAGCAAAAAATACCGCAAAGACGAGCTTTACCTTGTTTTCGTACCAATTACGACCGGGCCATGCAGAACAGGGCAGTATTTTGTCTATTATGAGAATCTTTTTCGGGATTTACGGTTAGAAAACGTGGTGATTTTCACGCTTTCGGCGGATAATTCCTACACAGAACTCGGTCCCACTTTCGCCAAAGAGATGTGGAAAGGACTTTTGATTGCGGATTATCTTAAAGATATTCAGACAGCACTCTTGGCAACCGCCGAAAACCCCAGGCAGGCGACCCGCGATTTTGAGTCGGCGTGGCGTAAGGTAATGGACGCGGTAGAATTCCGTCCAAAGGATGTATGGAAGGAGCTAAAGAGAACCGCGGCGGGCGTAAAGAAAATCTCGCTCAAACGCAAGCTGGTGGACTGTCCCAAGGTACTGATTGTGGGGGAAATCTATGTGCGCCGGGACGATTTCGCAGTGGGCGAATTGATTGAACTTATGAGCGAGCGAGGTATTGTCGTAAAGGTGGCGAGTGTTGCCGAATGGATTCATTATCTTGACTTTGTGCGCGAATATTCATTTAAGAAACTCATCAATCTTGAGAAGAATCCGGCGAAGCGTCTACTCTCCAAGCCGTTTCTTGACCTTAAAAAGCTTAAAATCGAGGAGGCGTGGAAACATTCAGTTGAAAAGAAGGTACTGTCTATTCTTGAGCCGACTGGGTTGGTGCCGGATTCGCCGCGCGATATGCACAAGATAATGGAGAACACACAGGCGCATTTTGTGAATCTGGAGCTTAATTCGGAAATCGCGGTTTCTTCAGGCGTTGCGGCGACTGCTATGATGAGCGGCTATTCGGGTATCGTGAACATTTCGCCATTTGCATGCCTCATCGGACGAGTCATTGAAGGGCTTTTTACGCCGTGGGCGCGCGAACGTAACTTCCCGGTGCTTTCAGTCGAGGTTGACGGCAACCTGCTTCCTCCGAACATTGTCAATAAGCTCAATATATTCATGGTGAATGTCTTGCGTTTCAAAGACGGCGGAGACTTATCTTCTCTCGTAGACGTGAAAGGAAGGGATTCAAAAGAAGAGGTTGCGTAAATTTAGCCACAGACCGCACAGGTGGACACGGACTTTACGTTCCGCCCCGTTCGTGCGGTTTGTGGCTTGTTTAAAGTTTTTCTCATTTACTATTTTGGGCAAAAAAAGTGGGGGGATAATTGCGGTAAATATTAAATTAATGAAAATCGCCCCATCTTTTGCCGATTTCTACGCTCATACGGAGAGGGACTTTAAGGCTGACCGCGTTTTCCATACGCTCCCGCACGAAAGCGGCCGTTTCAACGGCGACTGATTCAGGCGCTTCGAGAATAAGCTCGTCATGAACCTGCAATAGGAGACGCGCTGGACTGTTCATTGCGGTAAGCGTCTTGTCAACACTAAGCATAGCGATTTTCACGATGTCGGCCGCGGAACCCTGAATCGACGTGTTCACGGCCACTCGTTCCGCACTCGCTTTTTCGAGTTTGTTCGATGAGTTGATGGCTGGAATCAGACGCTTGCGCCCCAGAATCGTCGTAACAAAGCCCGCTTCTTCGGTTCGTTTGATGATTTCGCTGATGAGACGGTTTACCCCCGAATAGGTCTTGAAATAAGCATCTATGAAGGCGGCCGCTTCGTGACGGCTCGTGCCGAGTTCTTTTGCAAGGCGGAACGCGCTCATTCCGTAAATCACCCCAAAATTGATAATCTTGGCGATACGGCGCTGGTCCGGTGTAACCGCGCTCTCATCAACACCGAAAATCAGCCCAGCGGTGCGTGTATGCACATCCTTGCTCTCACGGAATGCTGACACAAGATTTTCGTCATCGGAAAGATGCGCCAAAACCACCAGCTCGATCTGGCTATAGTCCGCAGAAATGAGCAGGTGCCCTGATCGCGCTATAAAAGCCTCCCGAATACGTCGCCCTGCCTCATCGCGCACCGGAATGTTCTGTAAATTTGGGTCGCGGCTCGACAAACGCCCGGTCGCGGTACCGGTTTGTACAAAACTCGTATGAATTCGGTCTTCCGCGTCCGCAAGTTTCTCTAGCGCGTCAATGTAAGTTGATTTAAGCTTGGCAAGGGTACGATGTTGGAGAATCAGCGCAGGCGCCGGGTCCATACCGGCGAGCTCCTCTAAAACCGTCATGTCCGTTGAATATCCATTTTTGGTTTTCTTACTCGGTTTAAGCCCACGCTCCTCGAAAAGCACTTTCTGCAACTGTAATGTTGACGCTACATTGAACTTATGCCCCACCACACGAAAAAGCTCGCTCTGAATCTTGTCCAGAGATGCCGCTATCTCAACGCCGTAATCGGCAAGAGATTTCTTCTCGATACGGATACCCGCGCCTTCCATTTCTGCTAAAATCGGCAAAAGCGGCATCTCAAGCCCATGAAATAGAGACTCCATGTCCCCCATACGGGATTCCAAAAGTATTTTCAAGCGGAAACAAAGATCAGCATCCTCCCCAGAATAGCGAGTTGCCTTCTCAAGCGGCACGTTCAGAAAAGTCGCCCCTTTCGGTACGATGTCACGGTAAGTCAACGGTGTATAATTGAAATAAAAACCGGCAAGATTGTCAAGGGAATAACTTGAACGTTCCGGGTCAATGAGCCAGGCGGCAATCATAGTATCCCAAATCTTGGCATACCATCGCTCAAAGCCCCACGCGCGGGAAACCTCGTAATCGTATTTGGCGTTATGGGCAATCACGGTGAAATTAGGGTCCGAGAACAGCGGAATGAGCGCTTCTTTCACGAGAGACGGCTCAACAAAAGGAGAATTGCCATCGTGAGCCGCGACCGGTACATAGATAGCCTCCTTGGGTTTGACCGCGAAGGATAGACCTACAGGCTTGGCATGCCATGCATCAAGAGAATCAGTCTCAAAGTCAATAGCTATACACCCTTGTTTGCGGCCTTGTTCCAAAATCTCTCGAACTTCCGCGATGTCAAGCACAGTACGGTATACGCCGCCGCCTAAAAGAACGGCAGACTCTTGCTGATTTCCTATATTTCTCTCTAACGCGGTTTTCCAAGCGCCTTTTGAAAACATTTCGGCTGTCTCTCGGCAGTCTTCCCGCGCAAGAATCGCCGCTCCTGCCGGTTTGTTTATGTTTTTTATGGAAAAATCTTCGAGCGAGTTGTATTTCAGCGGCACATCGCTCCGCAAGGCGATGAGTTTCTTTGAAAAGTAGGCGCTTTCTCGCCCTAGCGACAACTTTTTCCCGATGGCTCCCTCAATACCGGCGATGTTCGCGTAGATTGCGTCTAAAGATCCGTAACGTGCTATGAGTTTTGCCGCGGTTTTGTCTCCGATGCCGTTTACACCCGGTATGTTGTCCGAGGAGTCACCAGATAGGGACAAGAGGTCGAGCATAAGTGCAGGCTGAACGTTCCAGATCGCCTTGACTTCATCCTCGCCCAGAAGTTCCCAGTTTTCGGTTTGGTCTTTTGAAGGGCGCAGTTCATAAACACCATCTCCCACAACTTGGAGGAGGTCTTTGTCGCCGGAAAGAATGTAACATTCGCGCTTCTCCTGCTTACATTTTTTCGCGAGAGAGGCGATAATATCGTCCGCTTCGAAGCCTTCGACAGATACAGTAGGGATACAGAGCGCCGAGAGCAATTCATCAATGAGCGGGATTTGGGCGTGCAGGTCTTCTGGCGCCTTACTCCGATTCGCTTTGTAGTCCGCGTAAAGCTCGTGACGGAAAGTCTTGCTCCGCGAGTCTAATACGATGACAAGCAGTTCCGGAGCTTGCGACGAACCATCAGAACAGGGAACACCCTTATCGATGAGGTTTGCCAATATGCGCGCAAATCCGAAAAGCGCAGACACATTCTTGCCCATTGAGTTACGAAACGGTCTTTTCAAAAAAGCAAAATAGGACCGGTAGATGATAGAGTAAGCATCTACCAAATAGAGGGGAAGTAACGTCGAATAAATTTTCTAAACCTCCTTCTGGAGAATCGAAGTAGGGAATCGATTTGTTATCATACAAAAGCATCAAACTTTGTTTGCTAACGAAATCTTATTTCCCATGCCCCTTATCCTTCCATATCTACAAATGAGGCATTATCACCTGACATAAAACGAAAGGAATGTCGGGCGTAAGGGTTGTTTCGGAGGATTTTCAGTTGTTCCCCCAATCCATCCATACGTATTTTGAGAATATCACGATTTTGTTTGACCTTCAGACTCGCTTCGGTTTTGAGGTTTTCAAGTGCAGACTGAATTTCCACCACATCCGGCGCTTTGACCGTCTTGATACTCGTACAATAAAGAGGTTCAAGCGGAACGAGGACTTTCTGTATGGAGAAAATGTCGGAAAGTATCTTTTCTTCTATTTCGATGTGGGAGAGAATGTCTTCCACGCTTCCTATTTCAATAACGGTTTTCTGTTTATCAAGGATATCGAGATAACTGTAGAATCGCTCTCTTTGTTCACGTAGGAGATCACGAAAACGCTTCACTACAGCTACTCGCTCTTTTAGTTCTTCTGGTGTAATTGCTATCATAGTACCTGCTAATAGGAAATATTTACGCTAGGAATGATTTTACTTTTTTCTTCAGTAGCAATTTTTACCGATACTTCGGTCCATGTACTGCGCATTTCGCTGATGAGGTTGCGGACCACGGTGATTTTCTGGCGATCGTGTTTTATGTTCGCGTCAGTCAGCTCACGGTTAAACCATGTGTAGAGACTGAAGAGATTCTTAGCGATTTCACCGCCCTTGTCAAAGTCCAACGAAGCCATAAGTTCTGTGACGATGTTCTGAGTCTTGATGACGGCTTTGCTGATGGGTTCTATCTTTGACGGATCCTTTCTTCCGTTTTTATCGAACTCGTCGAGCAAGTCAATAGCTTTATCTAACTGACGGACAGCTTCGTCGTAGAGCATAACCAAAAGTTGAGC
>JAIRNA010000012.1 GCA_031258305.1 Treponema sp.
TGAAGTTTCTGAACAACTCTAGTATAGCATCCCGTTATTATAGACGCAAGCCCTTCACCGTTAATTCTCCGCCGCGCCGTGGAACCAGACCTGTTTTCACTTCGCCCATCGCTTAATCTGCCGTCGTTTTTTCCTTGCCGATAAATTGTAGATAGCGTTTCTCCACATAAGGTTTAGTACATTTTGTCAACATATTAGCAGGAATGTAACGCAGGTATTCGGCGAAGTCGCTGACGCTGAGGTCGTGATTTGCCAACAGGTACGTAGCGAAATTCGGGTGGGCGCGGCGGAGAGCGGTAAGCATGAAATAAGGAGAATATCCCCATTTGTTTGTACGAGAGATAGGCTCGGTAACCTCGCTCACAACTTGTAAAATACAATCCAAGTTATATTGCCCCTTATGGCGTATGTTGCAGTAATGTGCTATAAGCTCCGTATATAAATTCCCCGCGCCTCGTCCTATACCGTTTACAGAAGCGTCTATTATAAACTCATGTCCATTTTCATAATCAAACAAAGATAGGGCGTTTATTTGAGCAAGTTGCATATTATCGTGTCCGTGAAAACCGATTTTTATATCTTTACTGATAATTTTTTCTAAAACTTCAATAAACTCCAATAATTCAGACTTAACCATACAACCGAAACTATCAACAATAGAAATTGTATAAGGATGATAGCGCTCATAGAAACGCCGTATAAGCTCTTCAAACTCCTGTAGAGAGTAATCTATCGTTACCATCGGCTGCAAGAACAAATCATAACCCATTTCAACAATCTTTTCACAGGCAATATATGCCTGCTCAATTTGGCGTTTGTAGAAGACGACGCGAATACCATCAAGAGTATCCGCCGTTCTACAGAATAGCGTTTCCATATCAAATTGACTCACGTCCACCATAATTAGGAATTTTGATTGTTTCCTATCTTCAGGCAAAAAACACGATGCTGATTCAATAGTTTGAAATTGTGAACCATTGACAGCATTGAAAATAGACGTTAAGTACCCGATTTCAATATAGTCAATGCCTGCTTTTGTCAGATTGCTAATTACGGACGATATTTGCTCTGGGGTAAAATCCCAGTTGTTGATATATCCACCATCGCGTAGTGTGCAATCAAGTAGTTTTACGTTACTCATTTTTATTTCCCTTTTCCTTGCTGATAAGCGACTCACGTACTTTTTCCAAATCAGTCGGCGTATCTACGCCGACTGAGGAAAACATGGTGCTTTTTACTTTGACTTTGCAGCCGTTTTCAATGGCGCGGAGCAGTTCAACGCCCTCGCTTAATTCGAGTTCACTTTGAGGCGTCTGGATAAATTGTAACAAAGCATCCCGCCGATAGGCGTATATACCAACATGACGGTATATCGTTCCCCTATAGCTTCTCAGATTAGACGGTATAATGGAGCGTGAACAATACAATGCATCGTCATTCTGGTTTGTAACGATCTTAACGGTATTGGGATTACTGATTTCGGAAGACTCGGTGATTTTGTTTTTGAGCGTTACGCAGTCAATCGCGGGCGCGTCAATCGCGCTTATCAATTGCCGAAGAGCGTCCGGTTCAATGAGCGGTTCGTCCCCTTGCACGTTTACATACACGTCTGCGGCTATTGTTTCCGCAATCTCCGCGACCCTATCCGTGCCTGTCGGGTGGCGATTGCTTGTCATAACGACAGGAATTGCCGACTCGTTACAAACCCCTCGGATACGCTCGTCATCTGTCGCAACAAGCACCTCGTCGATAACTTTTTTCGCCTGTTGATACACCCACCAAATCATCGGTTTGCCGTGAATGTCCGCAAGCGGTTTGCCGGGGAACCTGCTCGACGCGTAACGCGCGGGGATTACACCGAGTATCTTCATTACGCAGCCCTCCTGTTGGAAAAAGAAGAGGGCGGACCAGCGGAGTACCTCAGCCATGTGCTACTCCTGTATTCGGCGGGGGGGGGGGGTATTTCGGCAGCACTAGGTAGTTATACACCGCATTGGCCATGTCGAAGTCTATCTTTTCGTCGATGTCAAGCGCCTCAATGCTGGATACAGGTACCATCGCGGGGTTGAATCCTATACGCCGCCCATGCGTGAGGATTAACTCTTTGGTATAAAGCCAGAAGCCGCCGCTTTCAATATAGAACGGCTTCATGTCTTGGGTCCTGGGGAGGCGGGTCAAATCGTAATTCGGCTCGCCGTCTACCCACAGGAAAGCGTGGTTTTCCGTTACCGCAAACGCGCTGTCGCGCCCCTCGTAAATCATCGCGTCTAACCCCTTGTCTATGCTTTCGGCCGTGACGAACGGAGCGGTTGCGTGCGTATATATATAAATATCCGCGTCCACGAACGCGCAGAATGACTTGCTAATGTCCATTGAATTACACGCAGGCGAATCGAATGCAGGGTCGCGCCTCATAAACCTGACGTTTTCTGGGAGGTAGGTCTATATGCGCGCGTCGCTGCAATAGACATAAATCTCCTCGCAGCGTTTGACTTTTGCCAGTGTGGTTAAGATGTAGTGAATGAGCGGCTCGCCGTTGTCAAAAGGCTTTGTGTTTTTACCCGGCAGCCGTTCATTATTGAGCTTAACCGGCACAAGCGCTATTACCTTCATATTGTCTCCTTTGCGGAGTTCGCTGTCTTTCGTCGCAATCATAGAGAACTCCTTCTGTATATTGAAAAGATATAATCCGTACTGGATTACCCTTATTAAAGGACAAACGAGAATTCTTTCGCCCCGCGGCTTTACTTGTACAGAACAAATCTTTAGAAATGCGGAACAAATCTTTAGACGCGCGGAACAAATCTTTAGAAATGCGGAGTAAATCTTTAGACGCGCGGCGTAAATCTTTAGAAATGCGGAACAAATCTTTAGACGCGCGGAACAAATCTTTAGAAATGCGGAGTAAATCTTGAGACGCGCGGAACAAATCTTTAGAAATGTGGAGTAAATCTTGAGACGCGTGGAACAAATCTTTAGAAATGCGGAGTAAATCTTGAGACGTTTGCCCCGCGTTTCCAGAGGCTTGTTTTGGTAATGTATTATTTTGCCGTGCGGTTCCCGCTCGTACCAGTGTACATACGGGGGGGGGGGGCTGAAATAAGAGAGAGTCCTAAAAGATGCTTGAACATAATACCAGACGTTATCATAAGGTCTTTATCTTATATGAAAAATGAAATATTGTCAAGAGCTTATCGTTACCACAGACACGAGAGAAACATCTTTGAAATTAGTGAATACCATCATTTTGATAATCCTTCCATTCCCCCCCAAAAAACACCCGCTTGACAACAGAACCTTAATTTTACACAATAAATAATTGTGGAGCAAAAACACTTGAGCCATGAAGATACGGTGAACCTCGGCGGTTACTATACCCCGTCATGGCTGGTGGACATGGTATACGCGCTCATAGCAAAGAACGTACCGCGTTTCGACGATTACGTCCTTCTCGATACGTCTTGCGGATACGGCGGGTTTCTGCGCGGCGCAAGAACGATTGGCGCGGATATTGACGGGAAGGCCCTAGAAACCGCGCGGCGGAACTCGCCGTCCGGCGCTTACTTTAACCATAACAGTCTCTTTGAAATAGCGCGCTCGCAGTACAAGCTCGCCGAAAATGAAAAGGTCATCATTGTGGGCAATCCGCCGTACAACGATACGACATCCATTATCCGTCATGCTATTAAAAAAGCGGAATTCCCGCGGGACGCCGATGTCATTTCCCGCGACGTGGGGCTGTCTTTTTTACTCTCGTATCATAAACTGGCGGCGGATTTTGTCTGCGTGTTGCATCCGTTATCGTATCTTATCAAAAAAGCTAATTTTAAGGCGCTCGGTCAATTTAAGCGTAATTATAAACTGGTCGATTCGGTTGTCGTGAGTTCGGGCGTTTTCTCGGCGACGTCTAAAGCCGCATCTTTTCCGATAATTATCGCGCTGTATGAGCGTACTCTTTTGGGGATGGATTACGCATATATCCAACAGTACCAGTTCAAAACAAACGATCATAAGACATTTGTCATTCAAGCGTTTGACACAATCGGAAATTATATCCCGAAATACCCGAATCGCAAAACGGTACGCGGGCGGGATACGGCGGCCTATTTTTATACGATGCGCGATATAAACGCCTTAAAACGCACCGCGACGTTTCTTGAAAAAGAAACCGCTAATGCCGTGCGCGTGACCAAAACGAATCTGCCTTATTATTGTTATGTCGACGTGTTTAAGGATTATATTCCCCACATACCCTACTATTTTGGGAACAGCGATGTAATGATAGACAATGATTATTTTCAGGCGTTGGCGCCGCTTTTCGTCAGCCGAAGCGCGCGAAAACATCCAAACCTCAGGTCATACAGCGAGATGGAAAACGACAATGACGCGGAAACAAAAGTAACCGTCTATTTCAAACAACTGTTGGGGGATCATTATGTGGATTGAAAAGGCCGCGGAAGTCACGTTGTTCAACAAGCAATCGGGTTGTTGAACAAGTCCACTATACAAAGAATTTGGGTTGAAAAATTTCTTGTTGTAGGTTATATTAACAATATGGCAACCGCCCGCTCTCTTCTCAGGCATGGGTCTACCCTGTCCCTGCTTACTATGGTTTCTCGAGCGCTAGGACTCTTGCGGGAAATGACAAAGGCTAGACTCCTCGGCACAACGGCGCTTTCGGACGCATTCTCGGTCGCTTTTATGATACCGAACCTGTTTCGCAGACTCTTTGCGGAAGGTTCCATCGCTGTCGCCTTTATCCCCACCTTCAAAAAACGCCTCCTCGAAGACAGTAAAGATGAAATAAAAAATTTCCTCTCGTGTGTGTTTACATTCCTCACTTTCTTCGTAACTTCCGCGGTTGTCATCGGAATTTTACTTTCACCCTTCCTTGTGTCCCTCTTTGGTTTAAAAGAATTCGATGAAACCGTGCTTCTTACCCGCGTCATGTTTCCGTTCCTCGCGTTCATATCCATAGCGGCGTTTTTTCAAGGCGTCTTGAACAGCGTAGGTGTGTTCACGCCATCTGGGGTTGCGCCCATACTACTCAACATCGTAACAATAATAGGCGCTTACGCGCTAAAAGACATAACCGGCAACCCGGCCCGCGCTATGGCTAGCGGGATACTCGTCGGCGGATTTCTCGAAGCCGCGATTCAGCTCCCCTTTATCGTGAAAAAAGGCTTCTCGTTCTTTTTCACGGGCATCCGAAAAGCCGTCAAATACTCCGGCACGCAGACTATTTTAAAACTTATAGGACCGACCATTATCGGTATGGCCGCGTATCAACTCAACGATCTTGTCTCTACGGCGCTTGCCGGCAACGCAGGTTCCGGCGTCGTGTCCAGTTTGCAATATTCATTGCGGCTCCAGGAACTCATACTCGGCATATTCGCTGTTTCCATAGGCACGGTACTGTTGCCTGACCTAGCGGAACACGCTAAAATCGGCAACTGGGATCTATTCAGCGCACGTTTGCAATCCGCGGTCAACATCATTGCCCTCATCACCGTGCCAATTACCTTTTTCGCTATGAGCCAGGGCGAAACGCTCATCCGTTTACTGTTTCAAGGGCAATCCTTCACCGAAGAATCGGTGACCCTGACAAAGACGGCGTTTACCTTTCACGCGCCGGCTTTGCTTTTTATCGCCCTGAACCGCATCCTCGCGCCGGCTTTTTACGCTCAAAGTGATACGAAATCCCCCACTCTTGCCGGTATTATTTCCTTCGCGGTCAATATAACGCTCGCGGCCGCGCTGGCGGGAAAATTCCGCGGCGCAGGCATTGCCTTTGCCCTTACGGCGGCAAGTACGGTCAACACGATACTCCTCTTTTGTTTTCTGAAGAAAAATCCGCTCGTTCAAATGGGCGGACTCTTGAAACAAGTTCTTTACATCGCTAAACTGTGCCTATTCTCGGCGATAGCTTCCATTCCTGTGCTGCTCTTAAACCCAAAACTGATCGCTTTTTCCGCCGGTAGCAATCGCTTTATCCATTATGGATTTCCCTTTGTCATAGCCGCGTCCGTATATTTTTCCATAGGACTGGCGTTGCTTATCGTCACAAAAGACGCACAGACGCGCAAGCTGATGTCTATAATGAAATTTAGGTAAATTATCTTATTGAAAATACGAGCTGTCTTTAGGAAAATAAAGTATGAATACCATTAAAATTTTGATAGTAGACGACCATCCACTGTTCAGTAGAGGACTTGCTTCTCTCATTGAGAGCAAACCCACATATAAAGTCGTCACGGAGGCGAAAAATTCAGCGGAGGCGCTGAAGTCCCTGCGGGAAGAAAAACCGAATCTGGCTATTGTTGACCTCAATTTAGGCCATGAAAACGGACTCGATTTGATTGCGGAAATGATGGCGATTGACGAGGAACTTTTCATTTTGGTGCTTTCTATGCACGAAGAACGCTACTATTCGGAGCGTGTCTTGCGGCTTGGCGCGAGAGGCTATATTATGAAGGACGAAGCCGGCGGCAAGGTGCTTGATGCTATAAAGACGGTTTTGTCCGGTAAAATATATTTAAGCAAATCCGAGCAAGAGAGGCTCTCCGAAGCGGCCGCTCTCGACAACGTTAAAGCGAGCAGAGACTGGTATGCGTCTGTGAAAAAACTATCTGACCGCCAATTTGAAATATTCTCCCTCTTGGGCAAAGGCTACGGTACTGTGGAAATCGCAGCGAAACTCAACCTTTCCACCAAGACAATAGACACTCATAAGGAACACATCAAGCTGAAGCTTCACTGTCCTTCAGCTCAAGAACTCAGACAGCTTGCGGTGGAGTGGGCAAGCCACCCTGAATGAAGAGATGCCAATTTACGGTCCCTTCTTTTGAAAATGAGAAAAGCAGAACAGAGTCTTCACAAGTCCCTAAAATTTCAGTACGCCGGACCCAGTGGACGAACAGAAGTCAAGATGTGCGGTTTTGTGTGCGACTGCGTTACTGAATACGGGGAGATAATCGAAGTTCAGACCGGAAGTTTCGCTCCTCTCAAAGAAAAGGTCAGGCTGTTGACGGACGCGGTCGTGAAAGATGTAGATGAAAAGCCTATTTTGAGGATAGTGCATCCGGTTGTGGTCCATAAAAACATCGAGCTATTTGACAGCAGCGGCAAACTTCTGAGGAGGAGAAAAAGTCCACGATCAGGAACGAAGTGGGATATTTTCAAGTCCCTTGTTCATGCGCCCGAATTGGCGCGAGCGCCGTGTGTCGCCATAGAGATTGCGCTGGTTGACATAACCGAAAAACGGATACGTGATGGACGCGGATCGTGGCGGCGGAAGGGGGTCAGCATTGCGGATAGAATACTGACGACGCGGTATGAATCTATCACGCTTACGGGTAAAGCAGACTATTGCCAGTTTGCGCCGTTTGAGCAGGAAGAACGCTTCACCGCTGTGGAACTGTCGGCGAGGAGCGGCATAAGACCGTCATTGGCGCGCCAAACCTTATTTGTTCTCTTGAATATGGGCGTAGTCACCCGCGTAGGGAAAAAAGGCAGGGCTTGGGAATATTCAATTTAACCATGAGCGATTGTTGGCATATAACAAAACAAGAACTTAGTCTCTCTACGTTTACATAAAATTACAGATGTAAATTGTCCGATTTCCAAAGAATGAGGAGCGAAAATGTTATGTCGGAAGCGTACAAACCGAAGAGGTAATTTGGCGGTTTTTCGGTTCCGCCCTTGTATGAGTGTGAAAAGCAACTATGTCTTCTCTTTTTTCCAAAAAAGTAGTATATTATTAATAAAGTAAGAATTCTGAGGTTGTTTAAACAGCCTCTTCTTACTCCACGATTTTTATATGGAGGTAAAAATGCAAATTACAGAGGAAAATTTTGAGAATGAAGTTATTCGCTCGCCCATTCCGGTAGTGCTTGACTTTTGGGCTGAATGGTGCGGACCGTGTAGGATGTTGAGTCCCCTTCTTGAAGAAATAGAGAAAGACTACGCGAATAAAATCAAGGTAGGCAAGGTGAATGTAGACCAAGAGCAATCTTTGGCGGAGCGACACAGCATTACATCGATTCCTTGCCTCATTATCTACACCGGCGGGAAAATTTACAAAAGGCAGGTCGGGTTTGCATCGCGGACCGCAGTGGAGAGTCTCTTCAAAGACCTCATAGACGAAGCTGTTATCAAAGGGCATTGAACGAGTGATTATCCGCCTTTACAGTCCCTGCTCGGGCAGCCCTTTTCAATAACATACATCGCAACCAGTGAAATTGCCATACCCAAAAGCAGGGAAGCTCGTGAGGGAAAGAACGCGA
>JAIRNA010000013.1 GCA_031258305.1 Treponema sp.
GTTGCACATAACACGGGAGCGATAAAGTCCACACGTTTTGAGTTTGATACCGCGGATCCTGAGATACGCGATGTCGTATGGGGAAATACCGTTCAAGTCGGCGTGACCCACTACGTAAATGGCGGCTTTACTCTGAAGTTCGATGCCTTTGACAGCAACGCCTTGAAAGATGTCTCCATAACGCGGAAGAGCGGCGGGACGAGTGATAATATTGTGCCTACCCTAGTAAAAAACGGGACGAACCAATGGAATGTAACGCTGACGGAGAAGGTGGGAACCGGTGACGGCGAACTGGGTGGCGGCAGTTACGAATACACGCTCTTGGTGAGAGATGCGGCGGACAAAACCACGACGCAGACTTTTACGGTGGCGGTAGACACAACCGCGCCCGTTGTGGATTTGAAGTTCCCGGTTGAGAACGTAGGAGATGCCATGTCCGTGGTGATGAACGCCGAATTGTCCATAAACGGCACGGCTGCGGACGGGCCGACCGGTTCAGCGAGCGGAGTAGAACAGGTATTCTACCAGATAACCGACTCGGCGGCCGCGCCGCCCCTGCCAACGGATTACAACGCGCTCGGCGGGTGGAAATTGTCTAACGGCATGTCGCAGTGGAGCGCCACAGAGTTGTTATCGTCCACGCAACAAGGGAGTCAGTATCTGCACGTGTTTGCACGGGACGTTGTACATAACGCGGGAGCGATAAAGTCCACACGTTTTGAGGTTGATACCGAGAACCCTGAAATAGGCGATGCCGTATGGGGAAATACCATTCAAGTCGGCGCGACCCGCTATGTAAACGGCGGCTTTACCCTGAAGTTCAGCGTTTTTGACAGCAACGCCTTGCATAACGGCGCCCCGATTTCCTTAACACGGAAAATCGTCGGTGGGACAAGCGTTGATGTTAAACCTAGTATTGAAAAAACGGGATATTACAAAGGTGATTTCTCGGACCAGAAGTACGGCTCATACGGCAACTTTAACGAAAAAAACCTTTGGGGTGTAACCCTGACGGAAAAAGTGGGAACCGGTGACGGCGAACTGGGTAGCGGCAGTTACGAATACACGCTCTTGGTAAAAGATGTGGCGAACAAGACGGCGACGCAGACTTTTACGATAGCGGTAGACATAACTCCGCCTGAAATTGAAGTTACGGGCGTAACCCCGACCGTTGCGGAAGCAGGCGGAACCTACACCGTGAACGGTATTGCGCGCGTGAACTTCAACGCCTCTGACAACGAGGGTATCGGCGAAGAGAACTATGGTAACTCCTCCAAGCGGCAAATCAAGTACCTCTTATCAACAGAAAAAAACCTCACAGACGCGGAGACGATTTACAAAGAGAGTGATGCGGTTCTTGTTGACAATTTCCCGAATTACGACGACGGCAAGAGCGGCAGCGTAATGGTAAAACAATCGGAATCCAAGTCTCTGTACATCAACACACAGAAACTCACCGATAAGGCGGAGGCTTATCTTTACATTGCGGTGCAAGACCGCGCAGGGAATTTCGGCTATTCCAAAACGACGCTCTACGTTGACCAGAGTACCGATAAGCCGAGTATTGTGTTTACGGATATTGATACAACTATCAAGACTGTAAGCGATTTGCTGGGCAAAGGGTCCGCCAATGTGCTTGGCTCGGATGCGAAGATACGGGGGACGTTCACCGACGACGACGCGATTGACGTAACGACTACAAAGCCCAAACTTGTTATCTGGAAGGAGAATGAGGAGAACGACAAGAAGTCCCTTGATTTGACCGGACTGACAGGTACCGGCACGGTGAGTTTCAGCCTAAACCGGCAGACTCTGGGCGGGGCTTTCAATGCCGTCGACCTTGCGGAAGGCGTCTACTTCTTCACGCTTGAGGTCAGCGATGCGACGAGCGGCGATTTCGCGGTAACGTCCGTGCAAACAACGATTGGGGAAATCTGTTTTGCGGTTGACACCGACAATCCCAAGATTACCGTAACGACGCCGACACGCGGCTCCTACCAATCCGAAACATTTACCTTGTCTGGAACCATCGCGGACAATAGCAACAAGGCGACGGGGTTGCCGCCTGTGCTCACCATAAAAGACCCGGACGACGCGAGCGCGTCCTCATTTACATTCACGTATTATGATGCGGCAACAGGTGAATGGGCGTGGACGTATGCCGTAACTGGTATAAGCGATATGGAAAAGACGGTGCGAATCGTTGCGAAGGACCGGTTTGGTAAGGAGACGACCGATGATTTTACCGTAGAGTTTGACAAGACCGCGCCGATTGTTACCATAAAACAGCCCGTCATCAACAAGTGGTTTGAAGGCGTAACTATGGCGTTCAACGGTTCTTTGAGCGACGACAGCGGCAAGGGGCTACAGAAAGTTTATTATTTTATCATGAAGCCGGGCGTTATGGCGGTGCCGACGGCGCCTGCGTCTCCGCTTGATACGACAAAGGTAGACGTACAGTGGCAGGAGGCGAACATAACCGGCAACACGTGGTCGATTATGGCGGACTTGAGCGATGATGCGGTAGCCGTGGAAGGGACAAACGTCCTTTACGTGATAGGCTACGATGCGGCTGGCAATGGTCCTGACAAGGACACGGCGAACTGGAATTCTGGGGCGCCTGTTTGGTCGAATAGTTGGGCGAGTAATGTTCCGAGCAAGAATACAGCCGCGTCAACGCTCACCTTCATGGTAGACCGTGCGGCGCCTGTTGCAGACTTGAAGTTCTACAAGGCTTCGGATTCGACCTATACTACCGCGCTTGCAGACAAGGACTACATTGACGAAGGCTTCAGTCTCTACGGCACGGTAACGGACTCCAATGAATTGGCTACTCTGGTCGTGAAACAGAACGACGCCGAGGTACCGCTGACGGCGAGCGAGCTTACCCAGACAAACAGCAAGAGCTGGAGCGTAAATCTTGCGGGATTGCCCCGCGCCCCGAACAATCTGTCAACGACGCTCGCGAATCCTGAAGGCGTATATGTCTATACCATCGAGGTTGCGGATAAGAGCGTAGGCTTGCTGCATAATGTTACGTTGAAGCAGACCCTTACGGTAGACACGAGCGGGCCCGCGGTAACGATAATGTCGCCTGCGGAAGGCGAGCCGTTCAACTCCGCATCGATCACGGTTACTGGAGCGGCGGATGACGGGACGGCAGGCGCGGGTGTGTCCAAGGTATATTTCCGCATAGGAGGGCCCGCTACAAATTATACGGTTCCTAATGGAACGGAGGTGGATGGCGACCCTAATAACATCAAAAATTGGGTGTTGGCAAACGGAACGACCCAATGGTCAAAGACGGGCGTAGCTATAGGCTCTATTGAAGGATCGTTGAAGTTTACCGCGTTTGCGGAAGACGATCTGGGCAACAAGGGCGCCGCGAGCGTCCATAACTTCTACGTGGACGCGTCCAATCCAGAGATTCTCGACGACGATTACGTCGCAATTTCAGCGGAGAAATACACGAACGGCGCATTTACGCTGAAGTTCACCGCGTTTGACAGCAATATACTGAACACGGAAGCCACTGATGCCGGGGGCAAGCTTGCAGGCGTTGTCATAACGCGGACAAGCGGCGGTACTCCGACTGAGGTCTTCAATGCGTACACGGTGAGCGATGGCTTTAAAAGTATTTCCGAGAATGCCTACACGGATAGCTATGGAAACAAGCTCACTATTAAAGGGACGTATACCGGGGTATTAGATGGTAGGCTGTCCATTAAGGATTACAGCCTGGAGAAGGTTTGGGGCGTTACCCTGAATCAGAACGACTTGGCAAGCGGACTTTTGGCAGATGGAATATACGACTACACGATCACCGTAACAGACGCGGGCGGCAGAACCGCGTCCAAGACCGTCACGATAACCGTTGACGCGGCAGCGCCTTCGCTTGACGTAACGAGATTTACCGCGTTGGTGAACCGCGACGTGGGCGGCGGCGACGGATTACTGGACTATGTAAACGGAGTGATTCAGTTTGCGGTATCCGCGTCCGATGAGAACGGGCTCGCGGTGGCAAACCCCTTGCAGTACTGGATACTGCCCGCGAGCGCGGCGACTCCCGCCCCGACCGCGACGAATTGGACAAGCGCGGGCGGGACGTTCTTCGGGCGTTCCGACCAGCCTTTGATTAACACGGAAAGCGGTTCCGACAACCAGTCAACGCCTGCGACTTTTGACCAAACGGGTACAAAAGCCGCGTCTACATACAAGCTTCACATCGGCGCGATGGACAAAGCCGGCAACATAGGACTTACCACGTACAACACGGATGCCCATGCGGACTATTCCTTTGTCATCAATCAAGAGACGGATAAGCCGTTTGTTTCTATAACATCCCCGGGCGCCGATGCGTATGTGGGATCGAGCCACCTGGTGCAAGGCGTATTGACGGACGACGACGGGTTTAAGGCAAGCGCGAGCGACAACGACCGTATCGAGATACACTACACTACGGACGGCGGTAGCAACTGGCAGCCCGTAAAGGGTACAATTACCACGACAAAGATCACAGACTTTGAATACAACTTCACCTATTCGGTAGCGGATATCGGCAATACGCCGATATGGGTACAAGTAACCGCGAAGGACGATGCGAGCAAGAAACTGGTAATAGGAGGTTCAAACGCGCCTCAGGTGACGGCAGTCGAGACGGTCAACTTTACGATTGATTCGACGCCGCCCGCTCTATCGGTGGCAACGGCTGAGGACACCTTTAACAAAAATTTCAGTCTCACGGGGAGTTTTGTAGAGCGGAACTACAGAACCGGTACGCTTCAGGTAGGCATCAACGGCGGGGGGAAAACCGCTTTAACGCCCACACAAGACGTGAATTTTGCCACTAATAGCACGTGGAATTGGACCTACAATGTTGATTTAAACGCTTTACAGGACGGGGTGAACACCATAGAGTTTGAGGTCTACGACGCGCGCGAGCAGGTGGGGAGGAAGTCGGTAGTGGTGAACAAAGACACAACCGCGCCGACGGTTACGGTATCGGAGTTTAAGAATTTCGTGACCGTAACCAACGCGGGCAATACGGTGAACTACGTGAACGGCGTTGTCAAGTTTGCGGTCCTAGCATCCGACAACATAGGAACCAAGGAAACCCGTTACTGGCTGTTGCCCAAGACATCCGATGCATCCGCCGAAAGCGCCCGTGTAATAGGACTTGGAAGCGCGATGGGCGCTTTGGGTTATGATACGTCAAAGGCTGTCGACGCCGCAACCAACAATCCTGCCAATGGCACGGTGTTTACCGGCACAGAGGTTACCCTAGACACGGCAAGCGACGTGGACAATCAGCAGTCACCGGTTGCCATTGTGGATAAGACGGAATACACGCTCTACGTGGGGGTTTCGGACAAAGCCGGCAACGCGTTTGTTTATACCTATCTACCTAACGCCGCAGTGAACTATTCCTTTCATGTAGACCAGTCCACCGATGCTCCTGTTTTGACATTTGATAATTTAAGCGTTGGGGAAGAGAACTTCATAGCGGGCGGCGTCTTGAGCGGGAGCATTACCGACGACGACGGCTTTGCTCAGGCTGAGAGCCTTGTCATTGCGTTTGCGCCCGACAACAACGGCACCCCCGACGACTGGAGCATACTGACAGGATTTACGCCAGCGCGGACAATGATCGGCACACGCGAAATCAAGTGGTCAACGGCGCTGCCCACGGACATAGCCACTGACGGAGCGTATCATATACGTGTGAATGTGACAGATGATGGAACGAAGAAGGTGGGAGCCGAAGGGGACAAGCTTTTTACGGGAACGCCTGTGCAGTTTACGTTAGATACGACCCCGCCGATACCGGCGATTACCACGTTAGGGGTCGCAGACGGTACGCTTGCCGCATCGGTCAGCAGCGCCCCTGCTATAAAGGGAACGCTGGTTGAAACGAACCCATTGTCGCTCACGGTTACGGTGAAGGACGGCGTCGGCGCAACGGTTGCGGAGGGATTATTTAACCAAGGGATGTTAAGCACGAGTGACTGGGCGTGGAACTGGGCGCCGAGTACGGGCGCGGGCGCTTTCGTCGACCTGCCGGACGGTCCCTACACGGTGGTAGTGGAAACCATAGACCGCGTAAACACGCAAGCCCACAGCGGAAGCGTACAAAGCGTCTTCAACAAAGACACAGCCGCGCCGAGCATTGCGTTCTCGAACCTGTCGAAGGAAATGATACTCACCAGAGAACTGATGTTGGAAGTGGCGGACGAGAGCGATGGGTACACCGGTTGGACAGGGCACGGTTTGTCCGGCTCGCCGACCAATGCGGAGATTCACACGAAGGCGTTGACCGTTTATAAGGAAACAAAGGCGGCTATGACGGACATCATCCGCAATACAGATACAAACCTGCGGGGGACGTTCACGGATGAGTATTCGGGCGTTACGAAGTTTGACTATCGATTTGACACTGACCCGTATGACGACACCGCCATTGACGATGCCAACAAGACGATGTGGCGGTCGGGAAGCGGCAAACTGGGAACGCCGAACGCGAAGACCAGCAGTTGGATCATCCCCATACCGGCGGCGAACGAAACGGCCGGTAGCGCGCCGTATACCGATAGTTCGACTTATCCCGTAAAGGACGGCATCCGCCGCGTAACGATCCGCGTGTATGACGCGCTCGGCAACGCGGGAGCGAAGACCGACATAGCCTTCTACCTTGACCGGGAAGCGCCTGTGTTTGACTTGACGCAATTCGGCGGCGGAGCCAGCGGCAACGACGCGGCGAGTCTGATTTACAGCGTTGGAGGACTGGCTAACGATATGGATGTTGTCTTTACCCTGAAAGGCGGCGTCCGGGACGCGAATATCAAGACTCTGAGTGTCAGCGGAGTCGGCGGAGTTACGCCTGTCTTGAGCGGCGAGACGGAATCCGGGAAGGAATTTACGTATACGGTAACGAAGAGCGCCTTCACCGCGCTTGCGGAAGGCTTGCATACCATCACCTTGAACGCCGTTGACATCGCGGATAATAATGCACAAACGACGTGGACCTTCGTCAAAGACACGACGCCGCCGGAGAATACGTTCCTTAACATGAGCGGGCTGGCGAGCAATACCGCTTCGAATCCGTTCCTCTTCGGGGACGGCTCTGCGAAGGTAATGGGTTCCACGTTAGACGCGACGAGCGGTCTGAAGTCTCTTACATACACCTTGCAGGCGAAAAATGGGGTGGACTGGAGTAATCCTGTTGATAAAAGCGTCGACCAACCGCTTACCGCAACCCCCACGTGGAACATCGTATTGGGCGGCGGCGGCTTGAGTCTTAATGATGGGCAGTACCGCATTAAGGTAATGGCGGAAGATAACGCGAAGCGGACCGGTGGAACGGATAATCCTAATACAACGGTCAACGGGACTGGTTTATCCGAGTGGATATACTTTGTTCTGGATACCATAAACCCGATTCTGTCCGTTGAATCGACCAAGCAGTACTACAATGGGGACATTCCGTTGAAAGGAAACGCGACTGACGATAACGGCATTGCCTCAGTTGAGGTTTCATTTAGTTCGTTCCCAACAGAATCCAAGAAATCCTTGACGACGGATGCCAGCGGCAATTGGGCGGTAATAATGCCGATAGCTGATAGCGCGTACACCCTTACGCAAGGCAAGCAGACCATCAACATCACGGCCTATGACAATGCGGGACACGCGACCACCGTGCAGAAGGAATTCACCCTCGATACAACGCCGCCTGACGGCGTTGTCGTGAAACAGCCCAATGCGTCCGGCGCACGTGTTACCGGCAAGCTCACCGTGAGCGGAGTCGCAAACGACAACAACTCGGTTTCCAAGATTTTCTACCAGATAGGCAAGCCCGACCTAACCGAGACCAGTACGATTGCCGCAGGCAAAGCCTATACCATACAGACGCTTGGCACCGTGTCCGAGTGGACGGCTGTCGGGGCGCCGCTGAACGCACAGGTTGGAACGGCGTTCATAGCGGATAAGGGCGGAACCGTAAGCGGAACCGCTCGTGCATGGAAGGATACCCTGCTTGACTCAGCAACGGCCGCGACCGATACGACGCCCACCACTATAACATGGAGCGGCGGCGTGTGGGCGTGGAACGTAGCGTTTGCCGAGCTCAAGTACTTCGTGAACGCGAGCGGCGCAGCCGCCTATGACGGCACGGGCGGTACCTACGGCGTGCAACGCTACCGGTACACATCGGCAACTGACGACCAGCTTATTACATATGCTAATGACAACAGCAATTTGACGCAGACTGCGCCTGAAAACAATGTATGGGACGTTCCCATCAACGTACTGGTATTTGACAGCGCGGGCAACGCGACTGCGTGCGATTTCTACATCACGGTTGATCCGCATATGGACAAAGCCACGAGTGAAATCCTCACGCCTGACGGGAAACAGGCGGTCGGCGGCACAGTGCGGCTCACCGGTACCGCATCGGATAACAACATCGTGAACAGCGTATGGGTGCGCGTAAGCGGCGCGGCGCATACGGACACCGAGGTTTGGGTTGATCCTCATGACCATACCAAGGGATACACGAACTGGAGTTTCTCCGAATGGACGGAATCAGGCGCGAACGGCAGTGCTGACAAATGGTACGATTGGGACACTAACTGGTCGAGCAGTGTCGCCGCGAACACGACCTATGCGGGATCAGACTCGAGCCTGGGAGTGGGCTGGCACGCGGCAAGCCTCCAGGGGCCGGGCAGCGGAATGGTGAACTGGTACATCAACCTCAACGCTAACGGGAAGCTGAATCCGCCGTCCGGGACTAATGAAAGGACAGTCTACATCGAAGTATTCGCACGGGATACGAAAAATGATAACGATTACACAAGCTTAGTGAACAGCGTGAACGGGTACATCACCCGCTCCATCCTCACGTTCAGTAGTAACGTGCCTATTATCGAGAACATTACGGTAACGCCGCAAGGCGGAAGCGCGGAGAATTACACGTACCAGATGCAGATTTCCCAGACCGTTACCATTGAGGCGGACGTGAAGGACTCAGACGGAATCTCCGCGATTACGGTGCAAGCGACCGGAGGGACCCCGATTCCCGTTAAGGATAAGACGGACGAAACGATCGGTAATCTGAAAGTTACCGCGAAGGTTGCTGACGATAAAACTATTACAAGCGGGGAAACTATTAAGGCGGGTATGAGGTACTATGTCGCTGATGAAACAAGCTTTAGCTACGCTGGTTGGTCGACGGGAACCAAGATTTTTACTGCGGGAAGTACGGACAGCGCATCGCCCGGCGGCGTACTTTACGAAGAGGATGTCAACGGCTTTTTCGTCTACCATGTGGAAATGACCATTGACAGCGCAAGCCTCTTTCCAGAGGGTACGGGTACGTATGGGCTGGCTTTATCTACAACGGATGATTCAGCATCGTCACTCTCGGCGAGTCAGGCTATGAGCTTCCAGATTGACAACTACTTCCCACGCGCGGTTTACACCGCGTCGACGACTGCGGTCGGGGACTACACCCTGCGAGGCACGGTGAACGACGCGCCGACGTCAGGCAGCATACAAGGCTTGAAATCCGTCACCGTGTATTTCAGCAGGGACGCTGTGTACTATATGCCGAGCGCGACAAAGAGCAGCGGGATGATGGTTCACATGGTCTCAACAGACTCATCTGCACAGACGACGGTCAAGGCGCGGAAGTGGGACGGAACGAATCTTGCCGTCCCGGCGGACGTGGTGTATCCGAAATCAGGGTACGGCATCGTGATTGACGTTGATGAATCGGCAAGCGGCGAAAAGGACGGCGACAATTTCGTTGAATACTGGTATGACAATGCAGGCTCGGAAAAGACCTGGGGCGCGACCTTTGATTCAACGGTTATCACTGACGGCAAAATAACGGTACATTACCTGGCCGAGGACCGCGCGGGCAATAAGACCTACGCGGAACAGGAGGTCTACTTCCAGAACCACGCGCCGTCAATCACGTCTCTGACCCTCGGAACGCCGTTAATCGGCTCGACTATTACGGCGGAAGGACAGAAGTCGATAAACGACCGCTACTTGGACAATGTATTCACCGTGCGGAACAGCTTGTTCCAGATAAAGCTCAACGTGAGCGGGGGCAACGGCGATAAGCATTACCGCATGAGTTACCTCACACGCTCGGCGGGTCCGATAAGCTCCATAATGAAAGACAAGATATACACGGTTGCCAGTACCAACGCGGGCTTTGACTTCAAGACCATCGGCGCGGAGGACAGCATAGTCGGGGCGCCCTTTGTGGCGACCAGAAATGAAACCACGCTTAACGGCGCGACGGTATTTGAGTATACGCCGACTGCGCTCGTTAAGACGGACGCCGGCGGCATAGGAAACGGCGCCGCGGTAAGCGCCGCTGTCGATTTTACAAGCTCGGCCTTTGGGAGCGGCGCGGACCTGATAGCAGACTCTGCGGACTATGCGGTTGTAAGAGTCGGCGGTACGCTGACAGCGGGACAAAAGTATCGTATAGAGGAACTGGGAGACACGGCTTGGTCGAGCCTTGTGGGGATCGCTAATGCGGAGAAAGGCTCTACCTTCATCCCATTAACGAATACAACAATGACTGGTTCGGGCGCAGCGGTTACGAGCAACGACCGGTATTTCTTCGTCAAGGTCTGGGACAGCACGATGGCTGGCGCAGGGGAAACGGAACAGCTCAGTGACTTTGTGCTGCTTGCGGTGCGTGTTGAGAATGAGGACAAGCGGCCGCCTGTAACCCAGCTCTACGACCTGAATCCCAAGGCGGAAACGACGCTTGCCGCAAGCGTCAGTCCTGTGGTCATGGTGGGAAGCGCGACGACGGTACAGAATACGACGAAAGGCTCGCTCTACCTCGCGGGCGGGAAGATATCCGGGCATATCGAGCCGCGAGACGGCAAAGGCGATGGAACGACCATAGACACAGCGAAGGCGAACATCTGGTTGGAACACGAGCTCGACGAAAACGGGGACGAGAAGAACCCAATCGTTATTAAGCCCAGCGGTTTTGTGAAAGACACGGCATCTGGCATCGTCGTGTTGCGGGGACAGGCGCAGGACGACCAGCGTATTACCGCGCTGTACCTCGACTTCGAAGGAGCGAAGCGCAAGATACTTGAGGCAGACACTGACGGGCGACTCAAACGGTCCGGGGCATTGACGACGGATGATGTGGGCGTGTACCAGACCCTCGGTCTTGACGGGCATTATGTGGAGTGGACGTATCGCTGGAACACGGAGCTGATGAGCGGCGATATAACGGTTACCGCACGCGCGGAAGACAAGTCCGCGGGCGCGGCGAACCAGGGCGCGGCAGGCGGCGGCGGCGTGAGCCCAGACAGGGGAAATGCGGCGGATAATACGGAGTACAACAGTATAGGGCTGTCCCTCGCGCCGTATATTACGACCTTGACGCGGTTCAAGAACAGCGCCGGCATGACAGAGGCGGACAAAGCGCCGGCGCTCCGCTCCAGGAACGGCTGGTTCAGCTTCAGGCGGGGCGTGGGCGATGTCGAAAGAATGCAGATAGAAGGCTTCAACCTTGCAGGCAGCGTCACATCGGTAAAGATAGACGGCGTGGACGGCGGGACCCTGATGCAGAACCTGTTGCAGAACGGAACTTACTACATCGATGTACCGAGCGCCGTAACGAGCGGCTACGTTACCTACACCGCCGACGGCGTGGAAGCGGTGAACAACCGCAACAACAACGCGAACAGTTGGAACACGAGTCAGGAGGCGCTTGTGGGTAACGAATCTTCCGCATTATGGAACGATGACCGAGCCGTGCACCTGTTCGACAGCCACAACATCGAGGCAGGCGCCAATCAGGGACACTTCAGGAACCCGACCGTTGTCGGCTCCATAGTCAAGCCCGCCATGACGATTGACCCGAGCACAGGCAGGCTCTGGGCTTCCTGGAGCAGTTACATGATAAATAATACCGCGGTCAATCATGCCAATGGCGGCGGTGCCGGCAGTACCCGTATGCCGATGTACTTCAGCCACAACAGCGACGGAGACAACGGCGCTACCCTTCCCAATAACGCAAGACCGGTGTCCTGGTCAATGGACCCGTCTGAAGACACGGATATTAGCTGGAATACGACGGACAACAGGAGGAGCATCGTGTATCTGGCGAACTATATGACGAGCGGCTATGGGGACGGAGGCTTGTGCTTCTGGGATACAGGAGATGGCGTCCAAGATATGAAGACGGGAACCCCAGTGGAACGCTTTGACAATGCAGGTAATAGCCAACTGCTCCAGTTCATCAATCCCCGCATCGTGAATGATGGAAACGTCTCCCACATAGCGTATTACGACGATAAATATCATGTATTGCGGTATTGGAATACCAACAAGTCTGGAGCGCTACGAGGATGGGAGGCGCCTGGGGTTGTCGTTGATGGTGTTCGGCCCGCCTCGCTGCTCCAAACCTTCGAAAACAACGACGAGTTCAGTGAGTGGAGGGGGACCAATTACCAAAATAAGCCGGCTACTGCTACTTTCTATAAGTACGGCGATGATAATAGTTATGTGACAAAAGGTGTAAAGACTCCAACTGATACACGTACGAGGATTGGTGGCTTGTACAATAATAGTAGTTACATCGCCTATATGTTTGCGAAAGCCGATGGAATATTAACGTCTCTTTCCAACGGCGTAACCGTTAGCCTTACGGATCCCGTAACTGCGATAACGCCTCCTCCAGATCCAACTGCGCCTGACGCGGGCAACTACAGCGCGATTGACGTGAACAGCGCGGGCATACCGGTCATCGCATACCTGGTGCAGGACAAAGCCGCAGGCACGGAGAAACTCAAATACGCGTACGGCAACGCAGCAGACGCAACCACCTTTACCACCGCAGACATCGCCACCATAGGCATTTCAACCGCAGGACGCTATGTGTCTATGCGTATTGACAAAGATACCGCAGCCGGGAGGCTAAACGTCATGCACATCGTGTTTATGGACAGCGACAACGGGGACTTGGTCTACATCAAGGGAACGCCGAGCGGCACAAGCGGCGCGTATACCTTCGGTGCCCCGGTCGTCATCGACAGCGTGGGCAATGTGGGCAAGTGGGCGGATATAGCCATCGACGCAACCGGAAACCCAGTCGTCTCCTACCTTGACCAGGGCGGCATCGACTCCCGCACCGGCTTTAAGATGGCGTTTCTGGACTCCGCAGTATTCGGCGGCAACGGGTGGGAATATGTTACCCTGCCCGGCCGCTATGTGGTCAACGACGTGCGGACCCAGGTCGAGTGCGACTCCAGAATAGCGCGGGTATGGGACGCGGCTTTCGCCTATGTTTCCGATGACTACTACCGCATCTCCTACTACGTGAAGTAAGCGGTTGAACGCTGGGCGGCGCAGAGTGTCTGACACCGTGCAGTTGCGGGTGCCGTTGCGGGTGTCTGCACCGTCCAGTATCGAGCCTCAACGCTGTTCAGTGTTGAGGCTCGCCTGTGGACAGGGATGCGCCGCGCCGCGCTATGCGGCGCAAAAGAGCGTACGGTAAAAAAAGGTGAAAAGGTGAAAAAATTGTTGAGATGCGCAGACGCAAAACTCCATATCGTGGGCGCGATTCTAACCCTGCTCGCGTGCGCCGCGTGCGCTAAACCCCTGTGGCTGACCGACGAGGGCATGGACGGTACCTGGCGGGACATAACGCGGTTAGCCCCGTTTACCGAAACCGCGCCTCGTGCAGAGGCTCTGCGGAATACCCCGCCGAGAAACCGCTATGGGTTTATCATCACCACGACGCGTCCCACGGCCGCGGGAGAGGCGGACGAGCCGATAGCCGTCTACCCCGGCCTCTATCAGAACGGCGGGTACGGAGACAGCCTCGTTCTGGCTCTTGACCCCTGGGTTGTGTTTTACGAGTTCACCGGTTCGTCTCTGGCCCGCGCCCGCGCCGAAAAGCCCGGACAGGGAGTCTTGGTCCTGCCCGGCGCGGAAAAAGACGCGGTCTCGGCCTGGACAGCGCAGTTCATTCAATCGAAGCCGAGTGTGTTTTCCGCGCCCTGGGGAGAGGAACTCATCGAAGCGACGCGTGCGGGAGGGCAGTTCCAGAACGGGGCGCAAACCTATAATTGGGCGAATAGCTGGGATGTCTTCTTCGAGCATAAGCCCTCATGGATTTATGCGCCCTATAGCGCAATCCGCGCCATGCCGCCTATCAAAACCGCAGGCTTCGAGGCGTGCCGATTCCCCATCCCCGCGGACTGGGAGTCTTACGGAGTTCAAGCCGCGGTACTGTGGGCTGTCCCCTTTTTTAGAAACGCGAAGGAAAAAGCGAAACTGGAGACGGCCAAAGAGTGGCTCGTCAAGGTGGATACGCAGAAACGTATAGCGGATGCCTTTAACTGGCTTCCTGCGCGGTCAGATGTGCCGCCGACGAATGCGCTTGCCCGCTCCGTCCAGAGCTTGTGCGCTAAAGCCGAATTCGTGTGGACCGTGAAGCCGTTCGAGAAATGAGGTTTGAGAGAATTGCTGTTTAAAGAGGAGTTAGTATGATTCATGGAAAAAATGGGAAAACAGCCGTATTGTCGGTTTTATTACTTGCCGTTTCTTCCTTCAGCCTATGGGCCGGAGCCAAGCAGGATGCTGAGTCCCATACGGTGGCCATGCCTGAGGGATTTAAAGAAGAGAGAGACATAGAGAACAAGAAACCGGGTAAGTACAATTTCTTCATCGAAGCCAGCGACAAGGGCGGCAACACAACCATAGCGGGTCCCGAAAATATATTCCTCGATCCAGAGTCCGACCTTCCTATAGCGCGGATAACGAATCCACGACCGAGTATGCGCGTTCCCAGTAACATCGGCATCGTGGGAACCTGTGTGGATGACGACGCGGTTGACTATGTGGAACTCATCTTTAGCCACGATCTGGAACACCCGGTGGTTGCCGAAGGTAGTGAATTTTGGTCGTATTATCTGGACACATCCGAACTCGAGGACGGCTGGTATACCGTGAGCGCCTACGGCGTTGACGTGAACGGCTTGAAAGGCAAGCCTTTTAGCGTTACGTGGAGCCTCGACCGCAATAGACCCCAAACGGTGGTTCAAAGCCACGCCATCGGCGCTCTGGTAAATGGGAAAGTCCCCATAAAAGGCACGGTCTATGACGGTAACGGCATCGCGGAATTGTCTTATTCGATGGATAGGGGCGTGTCCTACACCGATATTCCCTTCAAAGCGAAAAAAGAAGCGGTAACAGCCAACTTCAGCTTCTCATTGGATACCAAGAAGTTCAATGACGGTCCTAAAATCATCTTGTTCAAAGCCATTGATAAACAGAAAACAGAAGGCTCTTATATGTTCCTCCTCTTCGTCGATAATACCGCGCCCGACATCAGAATAACCTATCCCGCAAATCCCAATGAGCCGGTAAACGGCTTGTTCTCGGTTGCTGGATTCGTCAAGGATGTCGTGGGGCTAACGAAAGTCTCCTGGAAGCTCGGCGATAAGACGGGAGACTTCGATTTGGTCATAGGCAATCCATGGTGGGTCAAGGAATTCGACCTCCGTGGAGAGGAGTACCAGAAACTCAAAAACATAGACTTGGAAATCCGCGCCGTAGATGTATCCGGCAACATGAGCGTCGTAAAGCGCCGCCTGATTGTGGATAGGAACGCGGATTTGCCGCGAGTTACGCTGGCGGAACCAGCTCTGGTAATGCCGCCTTCCGGTAAGGGAACACCGGTTCCAGCCGAAGTTCTGGGTGAAGACCTAGCAAGACTGCGCGTAAGAGGGCTCGCCGAAGATGATGACGGCGTTGCGATGGTCTACTGTTCCATTGATAACGGCGCGCCGATTGAATTCGTTACGACCGGCTGGTTCCAAACCCTGCTCGACGATCTTCCAGTCGGAGTCCACTCTCTCCAGGTCTGGGCAAAGGATATAAGCGGCGTAGAGGGGACCAAGACCGAAATTAAAAACCTCGTTTCTGGAGGCAGGAAACCATCCGCATCCATAACCCACGTTATGCAGGAAAACGGCAAAATCACGGAGAAAACTGCTTTCTATTCGGGTATGGAAATCAACAATGAAACAAACCCCGTGTTCGCGCTCCAGGTGAATTCGGATAGCGCCATAACGGAGGTTTCCTACCGATTCGGCGACCGAGAACCAGTAACTGTCCCCATAAAGACGAAAATCAGCGGCGAACTCATACAGGACATACCGCTCCCTGTCGATGTGAGCTACGGACAGGTTGTCATCCACATTGAAGCCACAGATATTTACCAGAGAAAGGCGGTCGTTGAGGAGGTCGTCAGGGTTGAGGACTTGAGTAAACCCCATATCGGCGCTGGAGAGTCCGCCGAAATCCGTTTCTTTGACGAAAGAATGAAGATCGACCACATTCCGCTCGACCAGCCGTTCTGGGGCTACCTCCCGGGCATAAAGGCAAAAGCCGTAAGGCTTGAGTCGGAAACAGGAGACGCGTACACAAGCGGCGTTTACAAAGTGGAACTCATCGGCAACGCGGTGAGAATATCAAGAGCGGGTGCGGCTGCTCCTAAGCCTGTGGAAACCGCGCTTGACCAAGCGGAACAGGACTCCGAGTTTGACGAAGCGGAGGACTCCGAGCCTACGGAAGCCATACTTGATGAAACGGATCCGACTCCCGCGCCTGTGGAAGTCGTACTTGGCGAAGCGGGACAGACATCCGCGACTGAGGAAACCCTCGTCATTGTGGTCGAGAGCGCAGAAGGTTTTGTCTATAAGTCCAAGCCTTTTGTTTTCACGCCCGGGGATTCGGTACGCGCGCCGTTGAAAATCACGATGGGCGCGCTTGATGGACGGGAATGGATACCGGGCATGAGTCTCAACATACCCAGAGGCGGCCGCAAAACGCCCTATACGCTTACGGCAACTGCGGAAACTGCATCTCAGACCGCGGTACTCAACTCCGCAGTCTTTGACTTCGGCGGACGCAAGGTCAATGGCCTTATGAAACAGGTGCCGAAAACGACGACATGGAACATAAGCGTCACCATACCGCAGGACCTGCCGACAGGCTTTGTCCCAACCCGAGTCGATGTTTCTACAGCAGCCTCAAAAACCGACTCGGCTCTTTCCGCGGTTCTGGAAGGCGGGTTCTTCATCTTGCGTTCCGCAGCGGGAACCGTCTATGACGAACAAGGTTTCCGCTGGCTCAATGCCAAAACCATCGAGAACGGCGTTATCCTCATGGACAAAGACACGGTTCTTACCGGCATCTACAACGGTAGACCCTTGAACGAGGCGGTCGTAACGCAGGAAAATGGAGCGATTTCCGTAGAAATGGTTCAATTTGATGAAAGCGACAACTACAAACGGGTTAACGTCAGATTCACCGAAGACGGGCAGTATGCTTTTGCCCTTATGTTGTCCGATGTTGATGGGAGAGTTTATACGACAGAGAACTATACCGCGCTCGTGGACTCGGAAGATCCGACTCTTGAGATAACCACGCCCGAAGTGAACGGCTCGTGGGTGAAGAACAAGGTCGCCTTTGGACTGAAGTTCGGAGACGCTAACCTCGGCGCTGTGGAATACAGTCTGGACATGGGTAAAAACTGGGTTCCCTGTGACGGTGAATGGACCAAGGATACGGTTTTGATGAACGCTGATATTTCATCAATGAAAGACGGGCTTGTCCGTATCTTGAGCCGCATAAAGGACTCAGCTCATCGGGAGATGGTCGTATCGTTTGATGTCAACAAAGACTCCGTAGCGCCGGCGCCTCGGCTCATTGTACCGCTCTCCGGTGAAGACGTAAACGGCATCATACGACTGGGCATCATAGTAGAAGAAAAAGGGAAGCTCGTGTCTTCGGTCTATGAAAACCCGCCGATCGCCGAAACGCCGCCCGAAGGCGCGGCTGACGCCGAGAAAAGCGAGGAGATTCAGGCGATCGAGGCGGTTACGCAGGAAATGCCGCCTGAATACTTCATAACGCCGTCTTTCTTGACCTTACTGGTAGGCACTGACGAAAATCCGCTCTCCGCAGATATAAGATTTACCTTCATGGACGCAGCCGGCAATGTTGCCGTACTAGAGAACTGGGAGTTCTTGATAAACAAGGAGACGGACAAGCCCATAGCGCAGGTTAATTTGCCGGAAGAGAACGAAGTCGTTATTCGGAACTTTACGATAAGCGGTACCGTCTATGATGACGACAAAGTCGCTAAGATTTGGTACTTTATTGACTACAACGAGGAAACCGAAGTCATGGCCGACAATTCCTACTCCATACCTATCGAGATTTCGAGTCTCGTTGACAACGAACACTCAGTTACTATCATACCCGAAGACATCTACGGCATACGGGGCGATCCAATCAAGCGTAACTTCCGCGTGTCCCTCGAAGAACCGAAAGCCGATATGATACTGCCTTCGTTTGATGTCATATCCAAAGGCACGCTCGAACTCAAGGGCGTGGCCTCGGATAGAAATGAGATATTAACGGTACAGGTCTCGATTGACAACGGCAACACCTATAATAACGTGGTGATGATCCACGACAAGGTCACGGGAATCACCGAATGGTCGTATACTTTTAACTCGAAAATCATCCAAGACGGCACCCATGTGGTCTTCATAAAGGTCTGGGACAAATACAACGTCTCAGCTATGTATTCAGGTATGATAAACATAGATAACACCGCGCCGGACATTGAAATAGCATCTCCAATAGACGGCTTGACTTCCGTTGGGCCGGTGTTCTTGTCCGGACGGGCAATAGATAGTATGGGCTTGAGTCAGGTGAACGTCAATATCAGAAGCATAACCGGCGGTGAAGTCCCGCCTGACCTAGCAAACATCGCCATTGAGCGGGATTCCATATTCACCAAGGAAATAGACTTTTCCTCTATGGAGGACGGTCTTTATAACATTGACATTTCGGCTGAAGACTTCGCCGAAAACATCTCCCACCAGTCGCGGAATGTACTGCTGTCGCGAGGCGTCCTGCGTAACTTCGTGGATGTGCTTTATCCGCTGAATGGCGAATATGTGCAGGGCGAATTCAACCTTTACGGCTACTTGGGCGGCACCGACACGGCGAGCCATGCTTCCCTTTACCTTGACGGATCGCCCATCGACACCGTTAAAGTAACGGAAACAGGCTTCTTCTGTTTCAATTTGAACAAAGATAAACTGAAGGATGGAGTGAATATACTCTCAGTGATGAGCGACTTTGACGGTAAGGATACCGTATTTTCGCCGCTACGGCGCATCGAATACAACTCGGTCGGAGCATGGGTAACGATAGACAGTTTCACTATGGGAGACTTCGCCTTTGAACGCCCGTGGATCTCCGGGCGTGTGGGCTATGTGTTGAACGAAATCGACTTGCAGTCGCTTGGAAACAAGAAAACAGACAAAAAGGTCAAAACCGCAATAGCGCAGAAAAAGCCCTTGCTTGTTGAAATCAGTTTTGACAATGGAATAACCTTCACCGAAGTGAAACGGCGCAGGGTCAAGGGTCCAGATGGTAAACCAGCTGACGGATGGCGTTACCGAATTGAAAACCAAGATATGCGTGAAGGTATCCACGACCTTATTCTACGAGCGACTATGGAGAACGGCGAAACAGCCGTCTCACGGACACTCATCCAAATCGACAAGACGTTCCCGCAAATAAAGGTGATTGCTCCGGAACCCGGTGGTCGGTACAACCAAACCCTTGAGTTCACCGCCTTGTCGAATGACGATATTGCGCTCAAATCAGTTCTTTACACACTGCGTAAGGGCGATAAGGGTTTGTATGCGGTGCCGGGCTTCATACAGGGTCTTTACTTCGATGGCCACTTCTGGGGTGCGACCTTCTATGATGTGGGATTGGGTTTGACCTTCTTCGATGACAATGTGAAGTTGCAGGCACAGTTTGGGCAGTTTACCGAAGAGATGTGGTCTTGGTTCTCGGATGATAGTGAGATACGCTATGGCGGCGATGTCCTTGGTTTGAAGCTCCTCGCCAACGTGTATGCTCTCCCCTTTGCTTCTTTCGGCGGACCTGACTGGGAGTGGCTCAGCGCATCAGTCGCAATAGGCGCAAACTTCTCATACTTTATGAAAACCCAGAGCGGATCTCCGACTATGATGTCCGCTATGATTATGCAACTGGAATTTCCCAAGATAACGATTCCAAAGATAAAGCGTTTCAGGACCTTCGCATTCTATACGGAATTCCAATTGTGGTTTACGCCTACGGACGTCGATACTTCGGTCGTCAGTGTGCCAACCACTATATTTCACATAACGGGTGGGCTGCGGTTCAATATTTTCTAAATCGAGCGGAACTCCAAAGCGCGGTTCCGCGACTTATTTCCATTCCTCTTCTGGTATTTCCACTTCCGCAATATCACTCATTCGTTTGAGCGTTTCTTCGAGCATTGCTTTTTCCCCGATGCCCTGGATGAGGAAGTCTTCTATAACGTCGTGTTTTGCGATGGCTTTGTCGATAGACGGGTTTGAGCCGACATGGTAAGCGCCAACGTTGATGAGTTTTTCGTTTTCCGCATAGGTTGCCAGAGTGCTTCTGAGGATGCCCGCGGCTTTTTGGGTTTCCGTACCGGATACGGTGTTTGCAAGACGGGAAACACTTGCAAGCACATCAATAGCTGGGTAGTGATAATGTTGGGCAAGCGCACGGGATAGGACGATGTGTCCGTCGAGAATGCCGCGCACCGTGTCTGACACCGGTTCATCGAGATCATCACCGTCAACCAAGATAGTATAGAAGCTCGTGATGCTCCCCGTATCGGAAGTGCCTGATCGTTCAAGTAGTTTCGGCATTTGGTCGAACATACTCGGCGGGTAACCACGTGTGGCTGGCGGCTCGCCCCGTGCAAGCCCTATTTCCCGCATAGCCCGTGCGAAACGTGTGACCGAGTCGAAGAGAAGCATTACATCTTTGCCTTGATCGCGGAAATATTCGGCGACTGCGGTTGCCGTATATGCGCCGCGGAGACGGCAGAGGGGCGGCGAATTAGATGGGGTAACGACAAGCACGCTTCGGGCAAGCCCTTCAGTACCAAGGTCGTTTTCAATAAAGTCGTTGACTTCACGTCCACGCTCGCCAATGAGGGCAACGATATTCACATCAGCGTTAGTATTGCGGGCAATCATGCCCATCAAGGTGGATTTTCCTACACCAGAACCGGCGAATATACCGATCCGCTGACCGCATCCCACCGCGAGGAGTCCGTCTATGGCGCGTATTCCTGTCGCTATGCGTTTTGTTATACGAGGACGTTGCAGGGGGGGGGGCGGGCTTGCGATCACCGGGTAATGAACGCCGCTCTCGATTTCACCCTTGCCGTCTATAGTCCTGCCCTGCGCGTCAAGCACCCGCCCCAACAGAGCGTCAGACACGGCTATCTCAAGACTCTCCCCAGATGCCATCACTTTGTTTCCGACTTGTATACCGTCCGTCTCAGAATAAGCCATAAGCTGGACGGTTTCGGAACGAAGCCCTACTACTTCCGCATAGATACAGTTCTGTTTCTTGCTTGTCTCTATGCGGCACATTTCGCCAATGATAGCGGACGGACCCACGCTTTCAATGAGAAGTCCCTGCACCTTGGAGACTCTCCCGATGCATTTTATGGGATCCACTCTATCGGCTGTTTTCAGATATTTTTCGAGAACGGTTTCCATATAACTATCATACTCTTTCTTAGCGTTTTTTTTCAACTACTCACCGTAGAATTTTTCTGCTCTTTCTAAGAGAGACAAAAACAACTCCTAAAAATGACTGAGATAAGTATTATAGCAAGTAGTATCAAATTTCTTTCATACAGGCGGATTCCCCGCAGAGGAGGGGATGGGAGGCAAAGTTACCTTATTACCAATGGAGGGCTGTTGTCCCCCGTCAAATAGCCTTTTACTTCCTGAGCCAGCCTGGTGATTTGCCATAGATGTTCCTGAATACTCGGCAGAAATATGCTTGGTCTTGGAAGCCTGTCTTGTCGGCTATTTGGGCTATAGTGTCGCCCGAATGAATGAGGAGATCAACAGCCATAAACACGCGGTAGTGGTTGAGATACCTCCAAAGAGACATGCCCATTTCCTTGCGGAAGATTCTGGTGATGTAGTCTTCGCTACTGCCTACCGCGTCCGCGAGTTTCCATCGGAATATGTGTCTATGCGCGTACTGGTTGAAGTAAAGGATGGCTTTTTTCACCAGAGCGCCCGTGAAGAGAGGGAGGATGGAATCGCCAGCCGCAATAGCCCGTACGCGTGCGCAAAAGGCCGAGGAACCGGCGACGGAGCGGTTACATAACACCACCCGCGAGTATTTGCTGAGTTCCTTGACGAGTTCAGGTGACTTTATCTGTTCGGGTATCACAATAATGGGCGTCATGGCGGTCGCTGGATGGTTGCGGATGATCTTTACCATTTCAATATCTATGTTTCTAAGACTGATGATGTCCGGCGCGGCTTTGGAAACCGCATTGAAGAAATCTTCCGAAGAAGCTATGTCTACCCGCACATCGCCGTCTATCCATGAAGCTAACCCGTTGGAAAGCTCGCCTGAAGCCAGGTCCTGCGTATCTCCGATAAAGAGGATACTCCCATTCCGAGAATTTCTCGCGTCTAAAGCTTGACTTATGGTCTCGCCATCAAGTCCCTTACCAAAGCACAAGAACGGAGTTTGGAAGAATTCCGGATGAGTGCGGAGAAGAGACGTTAGTTTACCAGCGGAAAGTGCGCCTGCATTGCCTTCCCCTTCTTCTTCGCCGTTATGGTTTGACCATAGGATAAAACCGATTTTGTCAGGCATGCTCAAGGCTCTTTCTACATTCCGGATAACAGGTAAACCGAACAGAGTCTTTACGTCTAACGGAACTTCGGACAAGATGAGTACCAGTTTGCCTTTAGCGTTGGACGGCTCGGTTATTTGTCCCGAAAATGTGGTCCATGGAAGCGTGATCGAGCAGGATGTTTCATCGTAGACCGCTTTTCCACAGTGCAGAAGAATGATGCGCTCTATTATGGTGAAAGCCCATTTCACCAATTCCCCGACTCTTTCCTTAAATCGGATTTCGAGTCCCTGCTCATGGAAATGTGCTGAAGGTTTGTCTCGGTACTGGTTCTTGATGAGCGCGAAGACATGGGCGAGAAGCTCTTCGTCTCCCAGTAACAAGGGAAATTCACCTTCCAGTTCCGGTAGAACGTCGCGGATGTTAAACAGGGTTTTCTTGAACGACAAAGTGTCTGTCTGGGATATCGTCATCTCTATCAAGCGATGCATATGATTCTGACGCTCTATGATAATATCCTTGAGAGATTTTACTTTATTGAAGATTTTCGGGCTTTCCTCTGGGTGGACATCCGCCTCGAGGCTCTCAACCATTGTAAGTGCTTCCTTAAACGGTTCATTCAAGTTGTTTCCCACGGCCGCGAAAAATTCGGTCTTTGCACGCTCGGAACTTTCGGCAAGCTGTTTGGCGCGGAAGGTCTCTTCAAAAAGGGAAATGCCCTTGAAGGCGTTGCCCACCGCGGAACGGAGTTCTTCCAGAATCACGCCGTCGAAAAAAGGGATGTTATGCACGAAATAGCCGAGTGGCTGATTCTCGATGAACAAGGGCTGAACAAGGAATATCCCATCCTCAAAGTGTTCTTGAATGTCTGTGGGAAAGAGTCTACGCGCCGGGAAAACTCGCGTTGCGGTATTAACGCCCGACGAGGAGAATCCGCCGATATATTCGGAAACATCTTCGTCTTTGTAAACAGCCAGAAACGCCGTGTAGACGCCTATTTTCGGCAGATGCCGCGCCATGCTCTCCACAAGAGACTTCCTGTCCTTTGTCCCAAGTAATTCGCACTTGAAGGAATTAAGCGTACTATTCCGCTCTTCCCTTTCGTGCAGAGAGAGCACGTAACGCTGTTCCTGTAAGCCGGAAACCATCCGATACGTTTCGGATTCAAGGGTCTGTCCGATACCGATTCTCTCGTGGGCATAATCAAGAGCCTCGAAGAAACAGCCGATGTCTTCGTAATAATCAAGAAACTCTACGCATTGTTTCGCAACTGTCTCAAGAAAAATGTCTTCTTTCCCTTGGTTGAAAGCTTCGGCGAGGGTGGTAACGAAAGCCTCTTTACTTTCTACGCTCAGATTTTCCTGCATTCTGCCTTTTCTTTCGCCGGACCTAACGACAAGACGACATGGCAGAGTCACGTCTGGGAGGGCGCGGTCAGGGCTTTCCATCAAGGTTTTGAGTGTTTTGAACGACTCGGCGCTCATTTTGGTGTATGGTATTTCTACGGTTGAAAAAGGTTTTATCTTGCTCTCAATAGAATTATTGAACCCGCCGGCGCGGTAGGAGGATGAGGAAATCCCTTGTTTCTGAAGGTAGAGAATGGCGGGTAAGGTCATCAGGTCGCTTGAGCCTATCAAGGTGTCGAAATCCCGCACCGGCCTTAATCCTCTGTCCGTGAAAAGCTGAACGCACGCGGCCGCTCCTCTTCCCCAATCGAAAGGATCGCTTACAAGCCGCTCGTCATAAGAGACGCCGATTTCGGCTATGGCATCCCGAAACCCCTGATACCGGTCCATAGCCGAATGATGAGTGTCTGGTCCCCGGAGGAAGGCGATATTCCGTGAGCCTGTTTGTATGAAATAACGAGTCAGGCTCTTCATACCGTCATATGCGTCGAAGCGTACGCAGGGATGTCCTTCAATCTTGTCGGAAATAGTCGTGTAGGGCAAATCTTCAAATGCTTTGTGAAAGTCAGAGAGTTCTGAAAGGCTGGAACAACCTATGGAAGAACTCCAACTTATCAAGCCGTCCAGATTCTGCGCGTTAGCCAATGAGTAAATGGGATTACGTAAGTATTCCATATTATCCGAGGCGTTGAGTTTGCCTCCCGGAAACACAAAAAGACTCGTTTTCTCAGCCATCGCGGCCTGTGCAAAATGAGACCACACTCCACATGCCGAACCTGTATGTATCGAAGCGAGAATTAGTCCGATTTTCTTCTTTTCTACCATGTTTAAATATTATAAACTAAAATTGTATTTTTGCAAGAAATTTTTTACAAAGTGAGGGAGCAGTTGAACCGTATGCTCATAAAAAATCTAAATTTTCTTCTTGACTCTTTTTTAACCTATGTTATAATTATTAATAACTCTCCGTAGCGAGGAAGATTTATGGAAGGAGTGATTAAATGATGATGAAGAAACTTATAGTGTTTCAGATGATTCTTGTATGTTCTATCATATTGATGGCATGTAGCGGGAAGACTGATAGTAGCGCCGGTACCAGCCTCGACGCGGATGGTACCGCGGTAACAAAGAGCGATTTAACCTTCATTGTTGTGCCAAAAGGGGTTCATCCATGGTTTGACGAGGTGAATAAAGGCGCACAAGAAGAAGCTCGGATTTTAAGTAAAGAGTTAGGCAGAAAGGTAACTGTTGATTTCCGTGCGCCTAATACACCGGATGTTGCCGAACAGAATACTATTCTTGCCCAAGCTGCGGCGACCAGGCCGACAGGTATAGCCTTTGATCCGGATGATTGGGCGGCGAATAAGGCGGTTGTTGACGAAATCCGCGCTCAGGGTATTCCTGTAATGATATTCGACGCATCCGCACCGGAAGGATCTGGACTCACTTCGGTAGGTAATAACTTTACGGAACAGGCAGCTATGGCATCGGATTATCTCGCCAACCTCCTCGGAGGGCAGGGCAAGGTAGCGATAATGCGAGGAGTTCCCACAGCATCAAACCATGAAGAACGTTTTGCCGCCCATCAAGCAACGCTTGCTAAATATCCCGGCATTAGCGTTGTTGCCATCGGCATTTCCAATGATAATATTCAGGAAGCCCAATCTCAGGCATCAGCTATCATAGTGCAGAATCCAGACCTTGATGGTTTTGTCTGTTGCGACGCGGCGGCACCTATTGGCATCGGTAACGCAATAAAAGAAGCGGGCAAAGTGGGACAAATCAAGCTGGTCGGACTTGAAAACCAAATAGAAATGCTTACCCTCATCAAGGACGGTGTGATGCAGGCATCCTCTTGTACGGTTCCCCGGGTTCAGGGGTCTATGACTGTACTGATGCTTTGGCAGGCATTCCTTGGCGTGAAAATTCCCGCTGTTGTTGATACGGGTATTGACTTCGTTACCCCCGAAAATGTAGATGAATGGATTAGTATTGTCCAGGGTTCAAATTAAATTATAAGAACCTCTCAAACGGAGAGTTATATTATGTCCATTGTTGAAGCGCGTAATGTTATCAAAGAATTCTTTGGTGTTAAGGCGCTTGATTCGGTGAGTCTCGTCATTGAACAAGGAAAGGTACACTGCATCATAGGCGAGAATGGCGCTGGGAAAAGTACTTTGATAAAAATTCTGACAGGAATTTATCGTCTTGATGATGGACAAATTTTTATCAAAGGCATTGATGTTTCCGTAGCTGAAGATAAAAAGCTCTTTGATACAATAGCCTATGTTCCTCAGGAAATGAATCTTTTTGGGGAAATGAGCGTCGCCGAAAATTTATTTCTTCCATTTAAAAAATCTTTTGTTGGTAAATGTATAATCAACAAATTTCAGTTAGAAAAGCAATCTCTTCCGTGGCTTGAACGCTTTCAGATAAGCGCAAAACCAGACGAGCTGGTAAAAAACATCTCGGTTTCCGATAAACAACTTCTCCAAATAGCCCGTGCAATGGTCGATGAAAAAGCGGAAGTTCTGTTGCTGGACGAGCCGACAACAAGTCTTGCAACAAAAGAGATAAAGCGGCTTTTTTCAGTAATCAATCAATTAAAAGAAAGAAACAAGGCCATTGTCTTTATTTCTCATAAGCTCGATGAAATATTCACGATAGGCGATGAAATAACCATTCTCCGTAACGGTACGAAAGTCGCCGCGTCTCCAGTCGGCGATGTTGATATACCTTGGGTAATTGCACAGATGGCAGGGCGAAAAATCAATGAAGTCGAAAACTACCGTTCCGAAAAAGTGAGCGCCGATATTTTGATGCAAGCCAAGAAACTGACAGGGGCGCGCTTTAATGATGTCAGTTTTACGCTTCGTAAAGGAGAAATCCTTGGTTTTTCAGGACTCGTAGGAAGCGGACGTACAGAAATCATGCAGGCGATATTCGGTCATCTTCCTGTGTGGAGTGGTTCGGTCATTGTTGATGGAAAATTATGGAAGCTCGGTAGCACGGTTTATTCCACGAAAAACGGCTTTATCTATCTGCCGGAGGAGCGTAAACAGCAAAGCATACTCCCAGAAATGGAAGTGATGCATAACATTTCAATCCCGCTTCTCCGCCGTATCTCCAAAGGTATCGCTGTTCCCGCAAAAAGAGAAAAAGAAACGGCTGAAGAAGTGATAAAAACTTACAATATAAAGATTTCATCATTGCATCAATTTATACAATATCTGAGTGGAGGCAATCAGCAGAAGGTAATCATAGGACGGTCGATGTTTGCCCATCCAAAAGTACTTGTCTTTGACGAGCCTACGAAAGGTATTGATGTCGGTTCTAAAATCGAAATATATAGATTAATGAAGAGATTCGCTGAGGAAAATCAGATGGGCATTATTCTTGTCTCTTCCGAGATGGAGGAAGTGTTGAAGTGTGCAAACAGAGTCATTGCAATGTATTCCGGCGAGAAAGCCGGTGAGTTTGATGCTCCTGTAGACAAAACTTCGTTACTTAACGCCATAATGGGCATAGGTATAAAAAAAGAGGTCGCATAAATGGGTATAAATACTATCTATCAAAACGCCATTATCAACAATATTGCTCATAATATAAGAAAGAGCAAGCTTCTCAATATAGCGATTGTCTTTTTGTCGATGGTTATTATTGCAATTCTTACCTCAAAGAATTTCCTAACGAGATTTAATATACAATCAGTTGTCCGTGATCTCGCCTTTGTTTCGATAATTGCGATAGGTCAAAGTTGTCTCTTGCTTCTGGGTGAACTCGACCTTTCTGTCGGTAAAATGGCGTCTTTAAGCGGCGTCCTCTCCGGTCTTATGATGGTTAATCTCGGTGTCCCTCCTGCCCTTACTTTTGTTTGTTGTCTTCTTTTCGGTGTATGTTTCGGCATTATCAACGGAACTATCATCACGAGACTCCGTCTGAATGCGATGGTTGTGACTATTGGTATGCAAGGTGTCTACGGCGGTATCAACCTGGTAATCACTAAAGGAAAAGCGATTGTCAATATCCCGCAAAGTATTCAATTCTTGGGAAAAGGAAATCTTTTGGAAATTCCAGTGCCTTTTGTGATAACAATAATTATCCTGCTTATAGTTCTTTTCCTGACCCAGCGGACGACTTTTGGACGTTATATTTACGCGATAGGTAACAACCGTGAAGCCGTGGAAATACTCGGTATTGATGTTGATATAGTGCGAACTCTTGTCTACGGTATTGTTGGGATGTTATCTGCACTGACCGGTATTTTGATGGTCGCCCGTCTCGGTGCATCTCAGCCCAGTATTGGTGATTCATGGGTGATGAATTCGATAGCCGCGTCTGTCATAGGCGGCGTCGCTCTTACAGGAGGAATAGGCAGTCCTGCTGGTGCAGTTTTAGGCGCGGCCATAATTAGTATCATTCAAAATTTAATCGTCCTTTATGGAGTGAATGTGTATTGGCAGACGGCTGTGAGTGGTGTTGTTGTAGTACTAGCAATTTCCTTTGACTCTATAGGTACAATCATTGGAGAAGCGAAAAAACGTCATAAAGCACTGGCAAAACGTAAAACGTCTTATAGACATCTCTAGATTTTTTAGGAGAATAGTATGATTTTAGGATTGAATCTTTCTTTTGCAGTAAAACGCTGGATGAAGCCAGAAGTTTTGGCTAAAATGTGCGCTGAAGATTTCGGCGTGGAGCATATCCAGTTCACGTGGGACTTGGTAGATCCCTGGTGGCCTGAAGATACACGCGACTTACTTGCCAAGTCTTTTGTATTGGCTTTTGAAAAAGAAGGGCTTTCGATAGATGCGACCTTCGCCGGACTTGCAGCCTATTCCTATCCTCAACTGCTTGCCCCATCCCAAGAAATGCGGGATATTTCCGAAATTTTTTTGATGCGAGCTGTTGACATGACAGTGGCGATGGGTGTAAAAGTGATGGGTACCCCCTTGGGTGGTATGGATTATACAGATGCGCGTGATAAGACTGTACGGGAAGAACGCTATCAAACTATGATTCAATCAATGAAGAAACTTGCTACTTACGGCAAAAAAAAAGGACTAGACCATATCGAAATTGAGGCTACACCTCTCATTACAGAATTCCCACACAGCCCCGATGTCTCTCTTAAATTGATGCATGACCTTGAAGGTACGGACATCCCGGTAATGCTCTTGATTGACTGGGGACATGCCCTTTTCAAGCCCCTCTTGAAAGAAGAAGCAGATATTTCGCTCTGGTTTGAGAAGTGTAAGAACTATATCACCGCTATACATCTCCAGCAGACAGACGGACTCTGGGATAGACATTGGGATTTTACCAACCACAATGGACTTCTTACACCGAAAGCCATTGTGGAAAAAACAAAAGAAGCAGGACTCGAAAATATCATTCAATATCTTGAGGTTGTTACAATATTCGAAGATACCGATGAACATGTTTATGAAGGTATGAAAAAAAGTATAGCTCTTTTAAACCGAGCTTTCAAATAATGTGTAGGAGGATGTTATGGATTATTCAGCTTTGTCAAAAAAAATTGTAGGCGAGCTTGAAGAAGTTTTTGAAAAGCTCAACAAAAAAAGCATTGAATCTTTTGTAGATGAAATTCTGAACGCGAAACGTATCATCACAATAGGCGTGGGGCGTGAAGGGCTTTCGACCAGAGCTTTCACAATGCGGCTTATGCACCTTGGTTTCGATGTGCATTGGATTTGGGACGATACAACGCCATCCCTGGGTAAAGGAGACCTGTTGGTTGCTACATCGGGCTGTGGCGAGATAGGGCATATACACTACGTCGTAGAAAGAGCTAAAAGTCAGGGTGCCCATGTTACGCTGGTGACCGGTGATCCTTACAAAAAGACCGCGCTTTTAGCCGACTGTATCCTCTTTGTACCGGCCTCTGTCTACCTCGGTACCGCTGATGTTATTCCTTCCTGTCAGCCCATGGGTAACCTCTTTGAACAGAGTCTCCTCATTACTTTTGATATGATTATTATGGATGTGACTGAAAGAATAAAGATGACTAAGGAAAAAATGGAAGGTAACCACCGGAATCTGGAGTAAATGACTGGATGGCGATTCGAATTTTTCTTATTAAAAATCCCTGCCGTTCACGGCGGGGTATTGAAGATTTCTCCTTGAAATCTTTGCGTATGTGGGGGAATTAACCCTATAGGGATTAAATAAGGTATAAAGGATTTAGGCATAAATCATTTCTTTATTTTTCCTTAATATCCATATCTTCTCCGACCCTATTCACAAATCTGTTTCCATGCTAAAATGACGGTATGTCAAGGCTTAAAATTCTCATCGTTCCATGTGTTGAAAAAAGAAAAGGAGGCGGACATATCGCCCGTTCTCTCCGCCTAGCTCAAGAACTCCGCGCATTGGGGAGAGAAGCCTGGGTTTATGTAGGAGTTAAAGGTCGAGACTTGGGGATAGGGGAAGAATTTATCGTTACGGACAGGGAAAATGATAAATGGGACGTGGTGATTCTTGACCGATTTCGGACGCCGTGCGTGGAATTTGCTCGGTGGCGGAATATTGCGCCAATTATCGGTATCGACGAGGGCGGCACATGCCGAAAAAGATTTGACTTTTTGCTGGATATGCTACCCAACTTAGAAAGACATAAACCGAATATCGCCAATCCGGGTTTCCTTTTCCCAAATAGCGCTTGGCAATATTCAGGAGACAGTCGTTCTTCGGGAGAGCTTTCAGAAAAACCATCCGTTATCGTTACTTTCGGCGCCGAAGACGCGGCGGGCTTAACCGCGCCTATCTCTACGGAGCTTTTACAGCGGGGTTTTGCCGTAACCGCGGTTTTCGGCGCCCTGAATCAAGCCAGCGTGGTGGAACGAGAGAAACTTAGGGAAATAGGCGTGGTAATCTGGGAAAACGTGGAGAATTTGGGAGCGCGGCTCAGTGAATTCGCTCTTGTTGTTACCCACTACGGGCTAACCGCCTTCGAGAGCCTGTATACACGGACACCGGTTCTCCTCGTTTCACCCACTCACTACCACGAAAGACTGGCGCGGAAAGCAGGCTTTTTGACAGCGCGGGGAGCTGGTTCATTATTAGGAAATCTATCAATGAATTTTCAAGCAAAAACCCAGCTTCCCTTTCCCCATTCCCTACTTCCTCTCATTGAAAACTGCCGCCTTCTCGCCTCGAAATACCGTGTTGACAAGGCGGAAGCCCTTGCCTCATTTTTGGCGCATATTGAAATACATGGCGCGGACTGTCCGATATGCGGTGCGGGTTGCGGCGGCAAATCCACGTCAATCGCCTATGTACTTGCGCGTTTCCCAAACCGCACCTACCGACAATGCCCCATATGCCGAACCGTATTTATGAGTAGGCTTACCGCGCCGCCTGTTGAATACAATCGGACTTACTTTTTCGACGCCTATAAAAAGCAATATGGAAAAACATATCTGGATGATTTTTCTCATTTGGCTGACATAGGGAGGAAACGACTCGTTCATATCAAGAAGCTACATGGCGCTGGGCGTTCTTTAGTAACAATAACCCAACTCCCGACTCTCCTTGACATCGGTTGTGCCTACGGACCCTTTCTTGTTGCGGCGGCAGAGGCGGGTTTTGCACCTGTCGGCTTGGAAACGGCCCAAGACGCGGCATCCTATGTGAAAAATACGCTTCGTATTCCTTGTTATAATACCACCTTTCCGACATCCTTGACGGAATGTTTCGATGTGGTTACGCTTTGGTTTGTGATAGAACATTTCGAGGAAACGGGAAAGATTCTTGCTGAAATCAACAGACTGCTCAAGCCCAAAGGGGTTTTGGCGTTCTCAACCCCGTCTTTGGCCGGAATTTCGGCGCGAAAGTCCCAAAAGAAATTCCTCGAAAATAGTCCGTTAGACCATTACACCGTGTTTGACCCGCGGACCATTCGCCCTTTGCTCAAAAAATTCGGTTTTTTGGTAAAGAAAACCATGACCACAGGCATTCATCCAGAGCGTTTTCCTTTCTTCGGTAAATTCGTTCTAAAATGCCCGCCCTTGCGCGCTTTTCTGTTCCTATCAAGCCGTTTGTTCCGCATGGGCGACACGTTTGAAGTTTATGCTATAAAGGAGGATGGAGGAAATAAGGGTGTTGTTAGAAAATTTATTCGGGAAACTTTTATACCACACTCCAACTCCCTACCCTTACCCTAAATGCGCTATTTTGAGATTGTTTTCAACAAACCCATAGAAACGGTGTTTACCTACGCTGGAGACGCGGAAAGGCAAGCCGCTGTTGGCAAACGCGCCAAAGTCTCCTTCGGAAATTCTATGGAAACAGGTTTTATCGTGGGAGAAAAAGACGCGCTTCCGCCAGATTTACCGCCGGAAAAATTGAAATCCATCATCAGAGTCCTCGATCCTACGCCCATTTTTGACGAAAAAGAAATTGAGCTCGCTCACTGGGTCGCGGAATACTATTTGTGCGGCTTTGGCGAATCGCTTGCCGCCATACTCCCATCCGGTAAAAAGACGAAATCAATGCCGTCATTTTCGGATGCCGAGATGGATGAGGCTGTGCCGGTGCTTTCCGTCGAACAACTCGCTGCGCTTTCCGCAATTTTCGCCGATGAGGAGCCAAACGCCGCTGGTTTAAAAAAGCCTATGACTTACTTGTTCGGCATAACCGGGTCGGGCAAGACCGAAGTTTTCCTTCGCGCTGCCGAGGAGACCATACGTCGAGGTAAATCGGTGATTTATTTGGTGCCGGAAATCAGCCTGACTATGCAGACAGTGGAGGTTATCGGTAGGCGGTTCGGCAATGTCGCCTCGACCCTGCACTCAGGTATGGCTCCGGGTCAGCGCCTCAATGAATGGATTCGGATACGGAACGGCGAAGTTCGGATAGTCGTGGGTCCGAGAAGCGCGGTCTTCGCTCCGGTACGTAATTTAGGGCTTATCATCATCGACGAGGAACATGACGGTTCCTATAAAAGCAGTTCTACACCTCGTTACCACGCTCGCCAAGCGGCAATGCACCGATGCGCCGTCGATGGCGCGCGCCTGCTTATGGGTTCCGCAACTCCTTCGATTGAGGCATGGCGCTTGATGACTGAACCGGCAAACCTACTCCCTATTCTCTCCTCCGGCGGACCGTCATATTTTTCACATCACATCAAAAAGTTAAACCTCACGCAACGACTTTCCGGTGGGGGTATTCCTGAAATCAGAATCGTGAATCTCAAAGGGACGGATGGATGTCTGACGCGGGAACTCAGGGACGAAATCCGCAAAACCGTGGCTATGGGGAGGCAAGCCATCCTTTTCCTGAACCATCGTGGCTTCGCCTACTTTTACCACTGCCCAGAATGTGGCTTTGAACTCGTGTGCCGAAACTGCTCTGTATCTCTCACGTATCATAAGGCACAGGATCGCGCCATCTGCCACTACTGCGGCTATTCCGAAACCCCACCTCGCGTCTGCCCCAAGTGCGGCTCCCTTGACGCGGGCTATGCGGGTTTCGGTACCGAATCTATCGAAGATGAGGTAAAGCGGATATTTCCGGATTTGAGAGTGCGGCGGGTGGATGCTGACGCTACGGAGAGCGGCGAAGCTCTGAAAGAAACATTGGATGCTTTTAGGAAGGGTGAATTTGACCTGCTTCTCGGCACCCAGATGGTTGCCAAAGGGTTAAATTTTCCCGGAGTGCGACTTGTAGGCGTTGTACTTGCCGACACGGGTTTACATTTGCCAGATTTTCGGGCATCAGAGCGGACGTTCTCGCTGATTGTGCAAGTAGCAGGGCGGTCGGGTAGGTTTTTTCCTGACGGCAAGGTCATTGTTCAGACTCTCCGTCCTTTTGACCCGGCTATCGAAAGAGCCTGCGCCCTTGATGTGGAAGGCTTTTTCGATGCGGAGCTGAAACAGCGGGCGATTCTCAATTTCCCCCCATTTTCGCGGCTCATCCGCTTCACCGTTCGTTCCAGAGACAAAGAGCGATCCGCAGGTGCAATCGGGCGGCTCGCGTCTCTTGTCCTATCCTTTTTGCCGACAGATGCGGACGCACTCGGACCTGCCGAGTGCCCTATCGGTCTTATCGCGGGCAATTACCGCTACCAGCTCATCTTGCGGGGAAAAACTATGTCCACTCTGCACGGCGCGGCGCGTTCCGCTCTCGCTGTTTACAATCACGGCAAAGACGCTCATTGTTATGTGGAGGTTGATGTGGACCCCGTGAGTCTGATATAGGCGGCGCATTTTGACAGCTATTCTCCTCAATTCCTCTCACAGAGTAAAATTTTTGGGGAAAATGTCTGTCAAAAAGTAAGCGGCGCCGTCTATACGCCGTCGCATTTTTTCATCAACATTCTGTATTTTCCCGCAAGCGTTTTTGCCTTTTTGATCGCGAGACCGCAATATTTTTCAGGATTTTCAAAAAAGGACAAGGCGTCTATTTTCGTTGTAAGTCCTCGTTCCGACAGTTTTTCGGCAATGCGAGACATAGCATCCATATTTTTGGACAGGGCGGACGCGAAGCTTAAGTTGTTTTTTTCCGCATCAAGGGTGATTCTACGGATGATCTCGTGGGCGTCAGAGACGCCGGTTTCGGCGAGCAGGATGTAAGCGGGTTCTGCCATAACGCCGCCTGGTATACCTCCACTCCGTAGATTGCATCGTAATCTATCACGGTCAACGCCGAGACTGCTCACTACGTCAATCATACGGCTGATCGCCATGCAGAAACCTACGATGTAGTCCGCAACAAAGCGCTGACTTGCCGAATTGGTTAAATCCCGCTGATGCTCGCTGATTTGGTCCATAAAAAACGTCATTACACGCGGAAAAAATGCCTTCCACAGGCTCTTGATGTGCTCACTATTCCACGGGTTGCGCTTCTGCGGCATAGTCGATGAACCGACCTGTGCGCCGCTAAAACCCTCTTTCAGCTCGCCGATTTCGCTCCGCTGTAGATTACGCAAATCGTCAGCGAGGTTCGCCAAAACGCCGAAAGCTGTGTTGAATTCCAAAAGCAAGCGGAGCAGGTATTCTGGTTCAACCAATTGGGTTGAATGTTCGGACGGTTCAAGCCCCAGTTCTACGAGGTAGAGGCGTTCCAATTCTTCAGGATCATTGACTATCATACTTGTCGCATTGTAAGCGCCCACCGCACCCGCGAGCTTACCTTTCAACGCTTTCCCTCGCTCCTCAATTTCCAGAATAGATTTGCCCAAACGGGACACGTATTCGGCAACGGCGAATCCCAGTGTAATAGGCACGGCCTGTTGTCCGTGCGTCCTACCAGTTTGCGGGGTTTCCGCCTCCTTTTCAGCGAAATCACAAAGCAAAAGCTCTAATTTTTTGAGCAATGGTAGAACAACCGTATTGGTTGCACCTTTGATGCGATAGGCGAGGCTCGTGTCGAGAATATCAACACTTGTCGCGCCGAGGTGGACGAGCGGGGCAAGGTCCGGAGGGACTTTCATCTTCAGCGTGTTGACAAGCGCCCGGATGTTGTGGTGGGTTTGTTCTTCTTCCGCGTAAACCTCTTCCGGGTCTATGGCGATACTGTCAAGCATCGTTTCCAGAGCCTCGGACAGACATCCGCGTATGCGGAGATGTGCCTTTATCAGGGCAATTTCCGCTTTCATACATACTAAAACCGAAGCTGATTCGGATAAGAACGGCGCAAGACTATCAAAAACCGTCGCTTCGGATAGCGAATAGCGGTGATCGAGGGGAGAAATGTTTTGGAATATGGAACGGATTTTCATAATATAGGGGAAGGAGTAAGAGGTAGAATATGGGAGAATGGACTTGGTTATCAAACTTTGCTTAAAATTGCCTAGTTCATTTGATAACAATACTTTCCCATCCCCGATTCTACTCCCTTTTTCCCATTTCCCCCTCTTTTTTGTCGATTTCTTTTTGTATTTTGTCGATTTCTGCGAATATTTCCTTGATACCGGGAGTTGTGAGACTGATACCTGCGAGTTTCTCTTCCGCAAGAGCTTTATAGACTTCCGCTCCGAGCTGTTCCATAAGTCTTTCCACCTTACCTTCGAGCTGTTTGACTTCAAACAAAAGCTTACCTTTTGTTCCCAAGTCTTGCGCCGCATCGCCGGCTTTTACCACAAAATCCTGGGCTATATTACCCGCTTTCGCGGCAGCTTCTTTCATTCTTTCAGCAAATGTCATAAATTTCTCCTTAATGAAAAGTGTTTTTATGAAGAGGGCGTTTCCCACGCCATCTTGATAAAAACATAACATACATTCCAATTTTTATCAAGGTATATCAGATGTATCTACTTCTTTTATCCTTGCCGTTGAGTATAGGAATAAAGATTTTGATGAAAAATTTATAATCTACATTATATGCCCAAAATACTGAAAATCAGAGTAATATCACTTCTGAATCATTGAATATCACTCCGATTTTCAAGAAACCATTAGGATAGTGCCCAATCTTCAATGACAGATTCGGGAATCTTTATCCCTAATACATATGAAAAAGCAATGAGTTGACCGATATGCAACGCCTCATGCATACACAGGTTACGAATTTGTGCAGAAATCGTCTTTGTATCATTTCCATCCCAAACTATCCCTACATCGGACTTTTCACAGAGTAATGTCTCAACACGCTTGTCCTGAACTTTTATTCTTTTCAGGATATCTTCGCGGACAATATCGTTACTATACTCGTCGTTACCCTTGACTTTTTCAAAAGACATATTACCTATTTCACAGGCGTCAAGATACGCTTCCTGCACATCACACATCTCTTGAAAATGCTTAAAGAAAGAATTTAATCCAGGGCGTGGAAAAGTGGATTGCAATTGTTCATCTGAAAGGCTTTCGATGAAAGCAATTGTGTTTCCTCTAATAAAATTCCAGTCCTCAATTAGTTTTTTAGTCTCAATGTTCATTATAATCCTCCCTCAATTTAATTAAAGCACTGACTGAAATAATGCACAGTCAGCATCTTGCGCGTTACTTCGCCGACTGCCATGTTTTTGCTGATTGCCACATTTTTGCAGGACTGCATCCTTGAGTTAGCTGCTTTTGGAATAACTTCATCCACTCATTCATGTATTTCACCTCTTTTCATCAGTTTTTAGTTTTTATCGTACCTTGTATATATTATAACATGGATGAAAGAAATATGCTAGGCGTATAATTAATTTTTTCAAAACAGTTATAACGAAGGGGGAATGGGGAATTTAAACAGAAATCATCCCCATTCCAGACTTTTACCGTCTACGATCGTATCGGTCGCCCCCACGTCTATCACCACCCCGGTCGTGGAATCGGTCGGAACGCGACGGGCGCTCGGACCGATGTTCACGCGGCGATTCACCGTCCGGGTCAATGGCATCAATATAGGACAAGTTAAACCTTCCCATCTTGTCAATTTCGAGCAGTTTCACCGGAATTTCCTGATTTTCTTTCAAAACGTCGGTAACGGTGTTGATTCTTTCACGAGAGAGCTTAGAAATATGAACAAGTCCCTCTTTGCTTGGGAGAATTTCCACAAAAGCACCGTATTCCACAATGCGTTTAACCACGCCATTGTAGATGCGCCCTACCTCCGGGTCGGCCGCGATGGCGGTAACCGCAACGCGAGCTTCTTCCGCGTCCTTGGGATTACGCCCGTATATTGTGACCGTGCCGTCGTTTTCCGTGTCAATCTTCACATTGTACTGCTCGCATAGAGCTTTGATCGTTTTACCGCCCGGTCCAATGAGCGCACCGATTTTATCAACGTCTATTTTGAGACTCACCACCTTGGGCGCGAATTCGCTGATATCGTCGGCTGGTTTACTGATGACCTGATTCATAGCATCCAAAATATGCAATCTACCCCATTTCGCCTGTTTCAGCGCCTCACGCATAATTTCAATCTTCAACCCGGCGATTTTGATGTCCATCTGGAAACCTGTAATGCCGTCTGCGGTGCCTGCAACTTTGAAATCCATATCTCCGAGGTGGTCTTCCTCGCCTAAGATGTCAGATAAAACGGCGTAACGGTTCCCGTCCGTAATCAACCCCATAGCGATGCCCGCAACCGGCTTTCTCATTGGGACTCCCGCATTGAGCAATGCCAAGGTGCCGCTACAGACAGTCGCCATAGATGATGACCCATTGGACTCCATAATTTCGGAAACCACGCGGATAGTATAGGGGAAAGTCTCTTTTGTAGGAATCATAGCTTCGAGGGAACGGCGGGCAAGGTTGCCATGCCCGATTTCCCGGCGTCCGGTAGCAAGTCTCCCGACTTCGCCGACTGAATACGGTGGGAAATTGTAGTGCAAAATGAAGTGTTCTCGTTTATCGCCATCAATATCGTCAAAAACTTGCTCATCCATTGAGGTACCCAGTGTTGTTACAGCCAAAGACTGGGTTTCACCACGGGTGAAGAGAGCGGAACCGTGAGTGCGGGGCAAAACGTCGATTTCACACGTGATATTACGGATATCTTTCGTACCACGCCCATCCACACGCAGTCCCTTATCCAGAATTGACGAGCGGAGGATGTTGTATTGTAAATCCTCGAAAAGCATGTCAAAAAGTTTCGCCTGACTTTCATCCATGAGCTGTTCCGCGTATTTGTCTTTTAAGACGGTCTTAGCGGCGCGGATAGCCGCGTGGCGTTCTATTTTGCTTTTTTGGAAGCAAGCTGATTGAAGGAGCGGTTCGGTGTCCGCACGGATGACAGCCGCGTTTTTGAGAACCACATTGCTTTCGGTGAGGGGCAACTTCTCCTTACCGGCAAGAGCGCGGAGTTTTTCCTGTAATTCGCACAATTCTTTAATGACCGCGTGGGCTTTTTCAAGCGCTGAAATCATCAGGCTTTCGTCAACCTCATTTGCCCCGCCTTCGACCATAGTAATGCCGTCTTTAGTGCCGGCGACCACGATTTCCAAGGTTGATTTTGCGATATCGTCATAAGTGGGATTCACGACGAGCTGCCCATCAACTTGACATACGCGTACACTTGCAATAGGACCGTTAAACGGAATATCCGATAGGTGAACCGCGGCCGACGAGGCGATGATTGCCAGCATATCTGGCGGGTTCACCTGGTCCGTAGAAAGCACGGTCGGCACAATTTGGATTTCTCTGCCAAAGCTTTTTTCAAAGAGCGGGCGCATAGGCCTATCGATAAGGCGAGACACGAGGATTTCCTTGTCCTTTGGTCTGCTTTCTCGTTTGATAAAGCCGCCCGGTATTTTACCTGCCGCATAGTATTTTTCGTTATAATCGACTGTAACCGGCACATAGTCCAGTCCTTCGACCGCGTCTTTCGAACAGCAAACCGTGGAGATGACCACAGAGCCTTCGTATTGAGCAAAAACAGCACCATTAGCCTGTTTTGCGATTCTACCGGTTTCAAGCGTGAGATCTTTTCCGGCGAGTTGTATAGTTACTTTCTGCATTTTTTCCTTAATTTCAGAGAATAATGGATAATATGGAATTTCCATAACGCGTTCATTATTCTCTTTTCATTATTCATTTCTTTCTACTTTCTCAAGCTCAAGTCTTTCAAAATCTTACGATATTTCTCTAGATTTTTACGATGGATGTACTTGAGAAGGCGCCGCCTCTTGCTGACAAGGATAGCCATTGTGTGCGCGGACGCTTTATCCTTCTTAAATAATTTGCGGTGTTCCGTCAACTTGTTGATTTTGCCGGTCAGTATCGCAACCTGCACTTCCGTATCGCCGGTATCGTTCTCATTTTTACCGTACTTCGTGATGATAGAAGTTACTTCTTCTTTAGAAATCATAGTATCTCCTTACTATAAATTGGGAATGGGTATACTGTTTAGAAAATCCATCGGAAGTCTTTCTAACAAAGCCCTTATTTCCTCTTTCCCACTTCCAATTCCCTGCCTAGCGCCGCGGAAGCAAGCGTAAATTCACCCCGTGATATTGCCTCGCGTATCAGGCTGGAACTGATAAGTTTGCCGTCAAGCAGAACCGGCGGTACAATATCGGTTTCTACCCCGTATTCCGCGGTAATGCGCCGAATGTCTTCTGCGCCTGTGTCTCTGCGGCGCCCGCATCGGAAATCCTCCCCGACGGCCAAAAACGACAGTCCTCTGTCAAGTAAGGTCCTTATAAAGACCTGTCCTTCCATTTTACTGAAATTTTCGGAAAAGTCAATGAGTATAACGCGGGTTATCCCCATTTTTTCAAAAATATCCAGTTTTTCTTCAAGACTGATAACGTCGTTCCCTCCCTGATGCAATAGCGCCCGCTTGGGATTCTGCCGAAACGTGATAACCGTGGACCCTTCTCCTCGACTCAGAGCCCGCTCAATCAGCGCCTGATGCCCCCGATGCACCCCATCAAACACCCCTATTACTGCTGTAAAAGGCTTTTTCTCTTCGTTTGTTATAAAATTATCCCAATCCAATGTTTCCATTTATATACGTATTGTATTGAAATTGTCATAAAAGGTCAATATGATATAAGCTGTCTCTAAAATTTAGGTGAATTTGCGGTAGGGAAGTCCCAACCAGTAATACGGCCCTCTTTCATAAACGCGAGTCTGTGGCCTAGAGCATGGGCTTCTTCCAAGTCATGGGTAACGAACACGCAGGGCGCTTTACCGTGCATATCCTTAAATTCCCGCCAAAGCCCTTCTTTGAGCGCATGGTCGAGGCTTGAAAAAGGCTCGTCCATGAGGAGAGCATGCGGTGGAAAGGCGAGGCTACGGGCAATGGCGACTCGCTGGCGTTCACCTCCCGAAAGGGTCTGAATTTTTCTCTTGGCAAAAGAACGCGGAAGATGAACCATATCGAGCATATCTCTAATGGTTTTTTGCCGCGTCTTCTTGGGAATTCCTCTGATAAAAAGTCCATAGCCTATGTTTCTTTCAACGTCCATATTGGGAAACAATGCCAAATCCTGAAAAACAAGCGCCATATTGCGCTTCCATGCGGGCATTTTAGTAACGTCTTGTCCATTGATGCTGATTTTACCTGATTCAGGCGGAACAAGTCCTGCGATGATGTTCAATGTAGTGGTCTTTCCACAACCTGACGGCCCTAAAAGGACAAGCGTTTCCCCATTATTGACGGAAAAATCAACTGCTAAAGAGAAATTGTCGTTTCTTTTCGTTATTTGTTTGACTTCGAGCATATAATTTGAATTAATATACCATTTAAGGACCGTTTCGTCAAGATGTTCCGCCGCTGGAACGTTTCAAATTCCTGTACCCGCCCGTGACAAATTTCCCATCTCGAAGAAAACATACGCTTTCTTCGAGAAAATTCCGCGCAGTTTAACGGCGAGGATCTCTTACCGCTCCTTTTTCTCGCGTGCAAGGTAAACGGCGTTAGCCACCGCTAACGCCAGC
>JAIRNA010000051.1 GCA_031258305.1 Treponema sp.
TCTTCCGCGCTCAAACCCTGCGCTTCCGGTTCCAGCGTGGCGAGGCGGATGTCCTTGCCGCCGTCCCCCTCAAAGAAGGGCGCCGCGCCTTCGAGCCGCCCGATTGCCGCCCGCGCGGAAATCTCCGCTTCGGCTGACGCCGCGGCTCCGCCGTCTTTGCGCCCGCCCGCAAACAGCGCCGCAGATAACGCGACCGTTAATAACGCCGTAAACGCCTTTTTCATATTGTACCTCCCACCTTAATTTGTTACTGGTATGATTATTATTATAGCATATTTTACGAGAAGTTTCAAAGCTGGCGGTGACTCAACAGCAAGAATAACTACATTTATATTATTCGTTTCTCTAAAAATAGATAGTTGACAAAACAAACAAATCAACTATATAATAAGGAAAAGAGGAGATTATGGCTGGATTACAGCTTACGTTTGTTAATTTTAAGAAAGACGCTTTTATAACAGTCGAAAGTAACAAACAAATTGCCGACCGTTTTTTTATAATACGGCAGGGAAACGTCCGTATTATAAAAGAATTGGAAGTTGTACAGGAGGAAGGCGGCAATATTTTGGGACCAGGAGACTTTTTTGGGGTTGTTTCGACTATGTCTTCACATTCACACATCGAGTCCGTGCAGGCGCTCACCGATGTAACGCTTATCGCGGTTTTCAAAGACCAGTTTCCGCAACTTATCACCAATAGCACGGCCATCGCTATGAAAATCATCATGCAATTCTCGAAGCGTATGCGCTATCTGGATGAAGCCCTCACGCGCATTACGCTCAAGAACACGGCGGCCGAGGACCCGTCCCACCTTTTCAATGTAGCGAATTATTATGCGAAACTCAAACAATTCAACCAAGCCTATTACGCCTATAGCCGTTATAGAAAATATTGTCCTAAAGGGCAAGATTTTGACAAGGCCGGCGATATAATGACGAAAATCGCACGGTTCGCCCTGTCCGTGAAAATGGACTTTAAGCCCGAAGAGATCACACGCAAGTACCCCAAAGACGCCATGATATTTTCGGAGTGCGAGCCGGGTGACGAGCTTTATATCATCCAAAAGGGATCCGTCAAAATAACTAAAATCGTCGATAATAAAGAAGTGCTTCTCGCGGTGCTTAAACAGAGCGACATATTCGGAGAAATGGCGCTCTTGGAGTCGAAGCCTCGTTCCGCCAGCGCCATAGCTCATGAAGATTGCGTTGTCATGGCCGTAAACCGAGCGAACTTCGAGCGCATGGTGTCAACACAGCCTCAAATCATAGCGAAACTAACCACCCTTCTCGCGGAACGCATCTGGCTCATCTACAAGCAACTCGCAAATACCCTCATAGACGACCCGGTTGGACGCGCCTATGACGCCCTCCTCATTCAGCTTGAGAAAAATAGAATGGATGTCTACGACACAAGGGCTTATACCTTTGAATTTGGTCCAAAGGAATTGGCGAACATGATGGGACTCGCTCCCAACGAGGTAAGCGAACTGACAGCAAAACTCCGCGAAAACAAAAACATCCAAATCCAAGACAACAAGTTTTTTGTACAGCACATTATGGAAATCGTGAAAGAAGTCGAATCCCATCGGCGTATGCAGAAACGGGAACGGGCATTGAGAGATGCAAAGACCTCTTTAAGGCGGTAGCATGAAAAAGATCTTTTCTATTCTTTGTCTGTTTGTTTCCACCCAAATTTTCGCCCAGAATATGCTTGACGGCGCGTCGACAAGCGGGGAAACAGCGCCTATTCCTTCCTCTTACCGCGCCTTTTCTCTGGGCATGGAACTTGCCGAACTCAAAGACGCCCTTGCAAAAGACGGTCTCTTTAATTTTCAAGAGAGCGACGTTTCTTTTGTCCCTTCGCGTAAAGAAAATTATGTGGAAACAACTGGTTCTTCATTTATACGGCGGGCGCTTTTTCAAATTAAAAATGAAAAAGTCTTTGTTATGGCGTTCACTATGGACACAGGCAGGGTTGATTACTATTCGATGTATATGACTCTCGTTAAGAAATATGGGGAACCCAAGATTCTTGACCCCAAGCAAGCCATTTGGGAAGACGAAAAAACAAGACTTACCTTGGAACGCCCGCTCTTCATCCAATACGTTGACAAAGAGGCTTTCTCCAAAGCGCTCGACGAGGCGGAAGCGATGCGGAACGAAGAACTGGAAATGCGGGCGGAGTTTTTAGATGAATTCTGACTTTCTCCGCGGCGCGGGCATCCGTTCTCTTTTGATAGTTTCCTTTTTTTTTCTTTTTTGCACCGGACAGCCTTCTTTCAAGACGATTACCATAACGGTACGGACGACTGGCGGGAAGGCGACCCTTGTCGCGGAGGTCGCGGAAACAATGGAAGAGAGACAACGCGGGCTTATGTTTCGGAAGGAGCTCGCGGACGGCAAGGGGATGCTTTTTGTCTTTGAACGGGACCAAATCCTCTCTTTTTGGATGAAGAATACGCACATTCCTTTGTCCATTGCTTTTATTGGCGGCGATGGACGTATCGTGGAAATTCACGACATGGAACCGATGAATCTCGCCTCAGTGCGGTCGAGTCGCTCCTGTCGGTATGCGCTGGAAGTACCCCAAGGGTGGTTTGCGCGGGCAAAAGTACATATCGGCGATACGCTGATTCTTTCTGGATTTTAATTATTTTAATTAAGGCGATTTCAGGAAATGTTGGAGAGCTTGCGCGCTTTCCAAAACACATTATGAAGACTTACCAAGAGGATGAAATGACGCAGTTTTTCGAGACAATAAAGATTGGCGGGCGCGGTGATCGCAAGGACGCAGTTCTTGTGGGAAAGGGCGTTCCGGTCGTGATTCAAAGCATGTGGAAGGATAAGCTCACTACAGCCGACTTGGACGGAGAGGCAGGAGTCGCCTTAATTGACCGTATCGAAAGACTTTCCCGCATGGGTTGCGGGCTGTTGCGTTTCGCGGTGCCTGACGTGGAGGCGGCGCAGATTCTGGGGCGGCTCACGGAAATGGTTTCTATGCCTCTGGTCGCCGATATACATTTTGATTACAGGATAGCCTTGCGGTGCTTGGACTTTCCCATCGCAAAAATTAGAATCAATCCGGGCAACATAGGTGAAAAAGCAAACGTTGAGAAAGTGCTTGAAAAGGCAGGCGCAAAAAGCGTACCCATTCGAATTGGCGTGAATGCAGGCAGTCTCTCTCACGACCTACGTTTCAGAGTGGAGTCCGGTGAAATCGACCGCATTGAGGCATTGCTACAGTCCGCGGAACGGGAACTCGCTGTCTTTGAAGCGTTTCGGTTTTCTCATGTACTTGTGTCTGTGAAAACGTCAGGAATTGCCGATACCATAAGGGCGAATCGGCTGCTGAAACAGAGAACGAATGTTCCGCTTCACGTGGGCGTTACCGAGGCGGGTCCCCTTGTCGCGGGCACGGTACGAAACGCCGCGGCGCTGTTTACGCTCTTGAGCGAAGGCATCGGAGATACGGTACGGACGTCTCTGTCTGACACGGTTGAAAACGAAGTGATTGCTGCGCGGGAAATTGTAAACGCGGTAGCAGAAAGCCGAGAACAGAAACCACAAGGCGTTACGGTTACGTCTTGTCCGCGATGCGGACGCGCCAGTTTCGACACCCATGGGTTCACACGGCGGTGGCTGACCCGTCTTTACACGGAGCATAGATCCGCGGCTATTGCCGTTATGGGCTGTGTGGTAAACGGCCCGGGCGAAGCGCGTCATGCGGATTTGGGCATAACCGGCGCGGGAGATAAGGTCATTCTGTTCAGGCGCGGTAAAATCGTCAAAACAGTCGCCGTTTCAGACGCGGACGCGGCATTTGCCGAAGAGCTGAGAAATTTATAGGAAGTTGGCGGGGGAGTGGATCTTGCTTGAAGATAAGCTTGGACTTGTAATAATGGACTCACTCCTTAACCCTTTAAAGAGGTTTCTATGATGCGAAAATTTTTTGTGATAGTAGTCATGATTTGTCTGCCTTTTGCCGTATCCGCCCAATATGTGGCAAGGGCCTATTGGTGGACATTGGAACAGGGAAAGACATTTTTTCGGAACAGAGCTTACGGACAGGCGCTGATGGCTTTTGAGGATGCAAAACGGGATAGAAAAGCTATGTTCGAGCAACTGGAGCAGGATTTAATAGTTGTGTTGTCTCTGCGGGACGTGAGACGAATGTATGATTCCCTTGACGATGTGGAAAAATATATTATGGAAAACCGACTCGACAAAGCGGCGCGTGCGCTCAAAGAGCTTTACTACCGGACGCCGCGAGATTCTCTGGGCGGGTCCGCAAACAATGCGCTCAAAGCTATCGGCGCTTTGAAGAATTACCCTGAAGCCGAATATTGGCTAGGTGAAACCTACCGCATCGAAGGCGAGCTGAACCTCGCTCTCAAGCAGTATAAAAAAGCTCACGAACAGAGGGCCAATCTCGAAAATCCAGCATTTGATGTGGAAATTCTCTATAAAATAGTTGATGTTCTTAAAACAAAGCGTGAATACATTGAAATGGAAGATACCGCCAAGGAAATCATCGCCCTCGATACGCTCTGGCAGGGAGATTCCGGGGTCTTTGCGCGAAATTCTATGTCAAAAATCCTTGAAGTGGACGGAATAGTCAGATTTTTGACCATTTACCGCTACGATAACATCTATGTAGAGAAAATTCACCGAATTTTGGGTTTTTTTTACTATGCTTCAGGGCGTCACAGCAACGCCCCGGAACATCTGATGTTCTCCTTTCTGATACAGAACACCGTCATCATCAACGAGATTATCAGAAATCATTACGGTTTTGAGTTCACGGATATAGACGCTCTTTTTAGCGCGGCAGAGGATATTCCCGCTATCGCGGAATATATGGAGAGGGTTGAGTATTACAAGACCGTCTACTATTTGGGAGCGGCGTTCTACGCTATGGGTAAAACCGCGGCCGCACGCAACTTCTGGCTCGTTTTGCGAGACAGACCGAAAGCCGGCCAATGGGCGGTGCGTTCCGCAAGCCAGTTACAACGCCCATTCATAGAAAAAATAGTTGAAATGCCGTAATTAGAGCATCTTACGATAGCTACGGACGCTGAACCAAGAATCCCCTGCCTTTAGGCAGGGGGAGTTGTCAACCTTCTGTTGACCTTTATACAAATAGTCTAAAGCATCATATTTATTTGAGAAATCATTTCTTTCCCCTTGTTTAAAAAAGTCAGCATTGACTATAGCATACCAATCGGTTTTTAGCAGTATGTTCTCTTGCCAAACCCTCAGAATCAGAGTATACTGACGTATCTTTGTTCATAAGGAGACCCGAATGAAAGACAATAAGCACGTCCAAGCCATACCGCAGGACGTCTTAACCCAGGCGCAGACCAAAATCAACGAGGTCAAGACGCTTTTAGCTCCCTATATAACAGCCCTTACACCTTCGGAACGCCACGAACTGCCAAAAATGGGCGAGAAAACCATCAGTTTTGTGGAAAAAGCCTATGACTTTGCCCGGCAGAATCCGAATTTGGTCCCGCCTTACCTCGATATAGCGGCTTTTGGCGTGGATTTTGGGGATGCCCACGGGCTTTGGACGCTGGTCAACAGCATCCGGCAGCTTGAAGAGAACGCCGGCGACACGGAAATGACCGCCGGAAGCGAAGCATACCAGGCAGCCCTCGTGTTTTACAAGTCCGTCAA
>JAIRNA010000097.1 GCA_031258305.1 Treponema sp.
CCGGATTATGTATTATATTCCTCTGATTCTTTTTCACCTATTGCAGTGATAGAAGCCAAAAAATCCGGTGAAAGTCTAGAAAAAGCATTAAAACAAGGAATTGAAAAATACGCTTCACCACTTGGTATAAAAATTGTATTTATAACCGATGGGACATTTATTCAAGCATATCATACAGAAGATAAAGATTATTTATATTATAATTCCGAATTGGTCACTGAATTCTTATCGGAAAAAAGATTAAGATTATTCGTTGATGGCGGCAGTAAAATATTTAGCGAACAAAAAGTGACTCATTCTAAAGTAGAATTGATTAAAATATTTGAAGAAGCAAATGATATTTTACGAAAGGATGGTTTAAGCGAAGGAAAAGAGCGTTTTATCGAATTTTCAAATTTGCTATTCTTAAAATTAATTAGCGATATAGAGAAACAAAGAGAGGAGAATGGAGAAAAAAGACGATTAGAACCGGTCTATTGTTGGGATGAATATAAAGAAAAAAATGCTGAAGCCTTGTTTGTTCATATAAACAATATTGTTTTACCACGTTTTGATAAAGAGTATAATCATTCAAGTGATATATTTAATAAAAAATTATTAATAAATAAACCAATGCATTTGAAAGAAATCATTGATAAAATTTCAAAAATTGGTAATTTACTTGACACAAATTCCGATGTTAAAGGCGATGCTTTTGAGTATTTCTTAAAAAATTCGATAAGCGTCGGGAATGATATGGGTGAATATTTTACGCCAAGACATATCATAAAATTAATGGTAGAATTACTTGATTTGAAATTTGAAGAAACCATCTACGATCCATGCTGCGGCACAGGCGGGTTTTTAATTGAGGCATTTAAGAACATTCGGAATAAATGTAAATTAACAAACGAAAATAAAAAAATACTTGAAAATAAAACCGTATTTGGCCGTGAAATATCAACAACTTCAAAAATCGCAAAAATGAATATGATTATTATGGGTGATGGTCATAACAATATAAAGCAAATGGATTCATTGGAATTTCCTGTTAAAGAAGAATATGACGTGGTGTTATCAAATTATGCTTTCTCGCAGAAAACCGATTACGGTTCATTTTACGGGTTTAATACTATAGACGCGAATCCCATATTTTTGAAGCATATATTTGACAGTCTAAAAAAAGACGGACGTTGCGCCGTTGTTGTTCCTGAAGGCGTTTTGTTTGACACAAAAAAAGATTATATTAGAATTCGTCAAATACTTATTGAACAATCCAATGTAATCGCCGTGATTCGTTTGCATAATTTTACTTTTAAACCTTATACCGGTCAACCGACAAGTATTATAGTCTTTAAAAAAGGGGAGCGCACTGAAAATGTGTGGTTTTTTGATGTGCAAGAAGACGGTTTTCAAAAAACCAACAGCAAAAAGGGGCGTCGAAAAACATCCGAAGATGATTTAATTCTCTTGCGCCAGATATGGAATGATAAACTAACTACAAAAAAGTCTTTTAGCATCCCTGTAGAACGTCTTAAAAAAAATAATTTTCAATTGTCGATGGGAAATTATGAAAAAAAGAAATCCAACATAGAAACAGTATTGTTAAAAAATTTAGTAAAAAATGAAGAGATTATAATTGGTTTCACTCCTGACCGCGAGGATGATTCTTTTTGGTTTGGCGGGAAAAATATATGGGTGAAAGTCGGCGATATTCATGATGATGATATGTATATAGAAGATTCATCAGAGAAAATTACAGACATCGCCATAAAACCAAAAAAACTATTACCCAAAGACGCGCTTCTTTTTAGTTTTAAATTATCAATTGGTAAAACAGCCATTGCAAAAGTCCCACTGTATACCAACGAAGCTGTCGCCGGATTAATTATTGAAGATCCTATAATACGAAAATATTTATATTATATTTTACCGACCCTTAATTATGCTACAAATCGCGCGGCAAAAGGGGAGACGTTGAATAAATATTCTGTTGGTAATATTCAAATACCATTTGATAAAAATAATATTGAAAAATTGGTAAAAGAATTAGATAAAATTGAAAATGAACGTCAAGAACATATATCAATAAATGAAAAATTGAAAGAGAAACAATTATCAATAATAAAGAAATTATTGTAGTGTTGTGCGCCCACTTTGCCTAACGGGACTATTTACGCTTCGGGGCTAAAGCCACTCGGACTCCGTTCGACTAGGTCAGCCGCTACGCTCCATTCCCACGCTCACTCCAGAACGTTATGCGCCATTAAATCTTTTCAAATTTTTAAAAAATATATTGACGCTATGAAATATTTTTGATATAATATATATAAATTTTTACTGGAGGAATGAAATGAAAACATCTTCAAAAATTTGCTTTTTGGCATTAGCAATGATCTTTTCCGGCAACTTAGCAGCCCAGGAAATCCTAGAAACAAAAACAAATAGTAATCTGTTGTCCTACTATGACACGGAATTGTTTCAATGGAGTTATAGTATGTTTGGAGGCTTGGCGCTGAATTTTCAGAATCAAAGTTCTGTAACCATGTATGGAATAAAGGAATCTATGAAAAATGCCTTTATTCAATATGAAGATACAAATCAACGGTATCGTTCATATCGCGGCAAAACTATCGCTGGAAATATCTTATTGTGGGGCGGCTTTGCTACTGTACTTGCCGGCGCATATGTGCCAATTTTTGGAACTTCGCAGGATAATAACAACTATGAAAATACTTTTAAAATAAGTATTGGTGTAATGTTGGGCGGGCTTGTTACTGAAATAATAGGCGCATTTATATTACAATCAGGGCAAGAAAATATTTTTGATGCTGTAAATTTATATAACAGGTATAGAATAAATGATTATAAATAAAAAGATGTAAAAAAGATTCAACGGCGCATAACAGGTCTGTTTACGCTCCACCGCCATTCGGCGGCTCCGGGGTTCTATTCGACTAGGTTGGTTGCGCCTCCCACGATCCACTCCATCCATATTTTAGCGGGGCTATAAACCTGCGGTTTGTAGCCCCACTAAAATGTTATATACAGCCGGAACGTTTTCCGCGTTGTGTTCTTTTTTAGGCACTGTGATTCCAAGAGTATACTTTCCGAAACGATTTGTCAAAATGTAACCGCCTACTTGACTGTTTTTCAAATTTTTGTTATTATACCGTAATATTTTCTATATAAGGATTTGTTATGTATGCGTTAGTAGAAATCAAGGGTAAGCAGTACAAGGCTGAAAAAGACACCCTCTTAAAAGTAGACCTTCTCGATGTTGAACCCGGTTCAACGTTGAACATCGACTCCGTGTTGCTCCTGTCGGGCGACACAATGAGTGTGGGTGCGCCTTATGTCGCGGGTGCTTATGTTACCGCGACTGTAGAATCCCACGAAAAAGACAAGAAAATTATCGTTTTCAAGTATAAGCCCAAGAAAGACTATCGACGGAAACAAGGGCACCGGCAGCGGTATTCCGTCATCAAGATTAAAGATATCGCGGCTGTATAGTCGAAGCGATGCTCGAAATTATGATTCTCACGAGAACAGTGTAGAATTGATGATGATAGAGATAAGTATTCATTTTGAAGATGGGCTTTTACGTTCTTGTTTCATAGAAGGACACGCGAAAGCCGGTCCCAGAGGTAAAGATATTATCTGTGCAGCGGTTTCCGTGCTTGCCAGAACAGCGTGGCAGGTACTTTCCGCAAGAAAAGGCGTGACGGTCTTGGGAAAGGCCGTTAAACGTGGAGAGTTCAGCTTTGAAGTAACAGCTTGCAAGGGCGAAGAACCTTTTCTTGCGGGTGTTGGCGCTTTCCTCACGGAAGGGCTTGAATCGGTAGTAAGGGACTATCCGAAAAATTGCAGAGTGGTGATCACTAATGTGTGATTGACTATTAGAAGATGGTATGTTAGGGAGGTAAACTATGGCTAGAAAAAGAGGCGGAAGTGGCGCAAAAAACGGGCGGGATTCTAATCCGCAGTATCTCGGTATAAAGGCATCGGGCGGTTCCACGGTAAAAGCGGGAACCATCATCGTAAGACAGCGAGGAACAAAGATTCACCCTGGAGAAAACGTGGGATTGGGTGGCGACTATACCCTCTTCGCCCTGATTGACGGAGTCGTCTCCTTTAAAAATCGCCGTGGACGCAAATTTGCGGCGGTAATGGCACAATAGGAGGAGGGAACAGAGAACGAAGAACAAATTCACCGTTTAGAAAATGATTGCTAGAAATTATTCTAAACGAGATTTTGTTTTCTGTTTCTCATTCCTTGTTCCCTGTTTGTTGTGGAAAAATTCGCCGATGAAGCGGTTATTGAGGTATTCTCCGGCAAGGGTGGAAACGGTTGCGTCGCTTTCCGAAGGGAGAAATTTATACCGAAAGGCGGACCTGCTGGCGGAGATGGAGGAAAGGGGGGTGATGTAGTATTCACTGTCCGCAAGAACTTGAGGACATTGGCGTATCTCCGTCACAGGCACGAATTCAGAGCTGAAAATGGACACGACGGACAAGGCGGCGGCAGATACGGCAAAAACGGCGATGATATTATCGTGCCTGTGCCACCCGGAACAGTATTGAAAGATGCAGAAACATCCGAGATCTTGGTGGATTTCGGCAAAACCTTTCAAGACAATAGACTACTCAAGGGTGGTAATGGCGGATGGGGTAATATACATTTCAAATCCTCGGTGAACCAAGCTCCACGTACAGCATTTCCTGGAAAGGCGGGAGAGAGACGGCTCCTCAAGGTGGAGTTGCAGTTGATGGCCGACATTGGTTTTGTGGGTTTTCCCAACGCGGGTAAATCTTCACTTTTAGACAGACTCACGAATGCACATCCCAAAATCGCTCCGTATCCTTTTACCACGAAGATTCCCAACCTCGGCGTTTTGACCATTTCTGACCGCGACATCATCCTCGCCGATATTCCAGGGCTGATAGAAGGCGCTTCAAATGGTCTCGGACTCGGTATCCGTTTTTTGAAGCATATCTCCCGCGCTGTGGCTCTCGCCTTTCTCATCGACCTCTCCGCTGATAACTACCTCGTCGCGTTTGACGCTCTTCAAAAAGAGCTTGAAAATTTTTCCCCTGATTTGACGCAAAAGAAACGGCTCATTATCGGTACTAAAACCGATATTGACGGTACAACCGAGCGATTGCAGGAACTCAAGGAGAAATACCTCGCAGAGACAGTCGCGGGTGTGTCTGTCTTTTCGGGTGAAGGTCTCGTGGAACTGGTGGGACTGATGTCGGAGCTTGTGCAAGAGGAGAGTAGAGAATGGGGGGTTGGGAATTGGGCGTAGATTCATTGTTATTAATATCGCTTAAAACAGCTAAACTTCGATTAATAATAAGAAATTGTCCTTAACCCACTCCTTGCTCCGCGATTTACTATGAAACTAGCGATACTCGGTGGGAGTTTCAATCCCCCGCATATAGGACATCTCGCGCTGGCGTCCGCGGTAATTCCGCTCGGTTATGAGCGGGTCATTTTCGTGCCAGCGTTTGAGTCGCCGTTCAAACAGGGTGCGGTTGGTGCAAATCCGCGGGACAGGCTTGATATGCTCGCGGCATCCATCCCTACAGACACCCGGCTCACCGTGGATGACAGCGAAATACGGCGCGAAGGCGTCTCCTATACTGCCGATACCCTCAATGACATCGCCCGCCGTTACTATCCTGATGGCAAATTGGGACTCATAATCGGCGAAGATCTCGCCCAAGACCTCCCTAAATGGCACAAATACGAAGAAATTCGCCAAAAAGCCGAAATTATCATCGCTCGTAGATTTATTCCTTCTCTTGACGAAAATATTAAACTTGAGAAATATGAAGAGAATAATGGAACAAAGGATAAAATTTCGTATTCTTCTGCGACTAAATTTAACGTAGACAAGTTTCAGTACCCGCACAGAATCCTCGAAAATGCAGTGATCCCTATCTCTTCCGCGATGATCAGGGAAAAAATTGCGAAAAACGAACCATGGAAGTACCTTGTGCCTCAAGGTGCGAGAGTCATCATTGAAGAACGAGGGCTTTATTTCCAGTTTCCGCCTCCCGGCTCTCAACTTCCAAGCTCTCTTATCTATCGTATGGAGGATGCGACTCGCTTTCTAGTAAGTCCTTCCCGTTTCCTGCACTCGCGTAACGTAGCTCTTCTTGCTGCGGACCTTTGCATCCGTTTCGGGCTTGATTCTCGCAGAGGCTACCTCGCGGGCATAGTTCACGACATCTGTAAATCGTTTTCCACTGAGGAATTGACAGACATCATCAAAAGAAACGGAGGAAAAATTTCAAAGATGGGAAAAAAGAAACCGGCCCTTCTCCATGCGCCGGCCGGCGCTCTCTTCATACGGGAAAAATTCGATATTCAAGACGAAGATATTCTTGAGTCCGTACGCGTTCATACTATCGGCGCGAAACATATGGGACAACTCGCCAAAATCGTGTTCATCGCCGATAAAATAGAAGTAACCCGTCCCAGTGTTCGTCCTGTCATCCGCGAAATGTGCCAGCACGTACCGCTAGATATGTCTCTCGATGAATTGTTTTCTCTGATTTTGAATGAAACGGTTGATTTTATGCGGTCAAGAAATATGGATATTTCCCAAGAAACACTAAGGCTCCTAGATGCAATGCAGAGAAAAACAGACTCCAATTAGGTGCGCCGATAGGACACATATGGTCAATCCGAACATCTATATTGTGTTTTACCCACTTGAATATTTAACTATTCTTGATTATCATTATAGTTATGAAGAAAATTTGCTTGTTTTTATTAATTATTCCTGTCTTAGCGTCTGCTCAGGAAATCGTTACCGCGAATCGGTATATGGAAATGGTATCTGAACAATACAGCGGTATGCGCGATTATGAGGCGAAAATAGGCATACAGTCGGGATCAAGCGCGATGTCGGGAACGGTGAGTTACCTGGTTCCGTCTTTCTTGCGTATAGATTTTACGACGCCTGCGGAACAAGTCATCGTGTTTAATGGGGATCAACTCACTTTGTATCTGCCCGAATATCGTGCGGTTCTGAATCAGGAGGTGACGTCTGGAGGCGCAGGATTAGCGACAGGCGGGGGACTTACCCTTATGCGGCGTAATTACGTGCCGTCTTACGTGACCGGTCCCGATCCTTCGCCGCTTGAGGGGTCAGGCGAATCGGTAGTGAAATTACGGCTATCGCGCAGGTCCGGCGCGGAGAGCTTTCGTGAAATTATCCTGAGCATAAATCCAAATACGAAGCTCATCAGACGTATGGAAGGCACGACTCTGAGCGGTTCCGTGATACGCTTTGATTTTACCAACATCAGGAGCAATATCGGTATTCCCGAACAGCGTTTCATCTACGACTCGCCCGGCTCGGCGAATATGTACAATAATTTTCTCTTTCGAGACACAGAATAGGGAAGGGGCGTGAATTGGAATCTTTAGGAAACAAACTGAAAACAACCCGCGAGAATAGGAACGAAACCTGCGATGAGGTGAGTTTTAAAATCAATGTGGCAAGTCGTTATCTCAAAGCTCTTGAAGCTGAGGATTTCTCGGTTTTCCCGGGCGAGGTTTACACGCTTGGGCTTATGAAGAATTACGGCGAATATTTAGGGCTTGATCCTAAGGAATTGATTAAGCTCTACCGTGACAAAAAATTGCAGGAACAGCCTATGCCGCTTGAGCTTCTGAAACCGCAACGGCAGTTTCAGATTAAGCCTTTGATTAAGGTCCTTGGGGTTCTCGTCCTATTAGCCTTTATTGGGGGTGGATTTTACATCGTCACTCAAAATATACCTAAGTTTGAAAATTCGATGCCGAAGCTATCACGCAAGGCGAAGAACTGGATGGTTGACTCTTTACCTATGGAAAAACGCCTGTTTGTCAACGATTCCTTTGTTGTTCCGTATGAAGGTGCGGAGTACCGCCTGATTTTGGCATCAGTGGGAGATACGGTCACGGTGACTTCAGACGGCAGGGACGCCATAGCGCTTAGTTTGGGAGTTGAAAAATTTGTCGATGTTGACAATGATGGTTTCAGCGACATAAAAATCACGGCATTGGATTTCGTGAAGAATAAACCATCAACCGGAGCGCGCCTGTTACTTGAATTCTCGGATTCGGTGATCGCTAATTCTGAGAATGCCAATATAGCGCAAAACGATTCGCAGACCGTAGAGTTTGCACAGGAAGCAACCCCGTCTACCAAGGGGAATGAAACGCAGGTCATCATCTTCTCTTCGCCGACCCCATATCCTTTTACGCTACAGGTAACCTTTCAAGACTACACTCTGTTCCGATGGGAGATTCTGGCTGAAAGAAACAGACAGGGACGCAATGAACAGTATTTCGAGCGGAATAAAGAATTGAGTATCCAAGCCCAGAATGGCGTCCGAATTGGCATATCAAACGCCGCGGCCGCAAAGATTCAGGCAATAGGCGGTGGAAGAGGAGTTCCACTCGAACTAGGTGCATCCGGCGAAGTCGTTGTCGCGGATATTCACTGGATAAAAAAAGAAGAAAACCGCTACCATCTCGTACTGGCGTTCTTGGAGTGAATAGGAATAGCTTTTTTGTTATCAAACATCGCTTATTGTAAGAATAAATTCACTGACTACTCCTATACCAGAGCTGTTTATGAATAAAACTTACTTCTTAGACCTCTTCGGGTGCGCGAAGAACCAGGTTGACGCGGAAACTCTTATGGCCTATCTAAATGATGCTGGATGGGTCTGCGTATCCTCGCCCGCTGAGGCTGAAATTACGGTCATCAACTCGTGTGGATTTATCGAAACGGCAAAACGAGAATCCATCAACGCGGTTATTGAGCATAAGAGAAACGGCAAACGAGTCCTACTTGCCGGTTGTCTTGCAGAACGTTACGCTGACGAACTATTTGAATCGCTCTCGGAGGCCGATGTTGTTTTCGGTAACAAAGATCTGTCTAAGATCGTCTCCGCCGCAGATGCGGCTCTCCATAGCGTACGGACGCAACTCGTTCCCTTGTCGTCAGATACCAATATTCGGTACAAAAGCCGCCCTCTCCTCTCCCCACCCGGCTCCGCGTACGTGAAAATCGCCGAAGGCTGTAGCAATCGTTGTTCCTTTTGTTCCATTCCCCTCATCCGCGGAGGACTTAAAAGCCGCCAAATCGAGGACGTTTTTGACGAGTGTCAGACACTCTTGGACAGAGGCGTACGGGAACTTTGTCTGGTTGGGCAGGACATCGCCGCATTCGGCGTAGATTATTCGGGAAAACAACTTTTGTCTGTGCTTTTAGAGTCGCTTGCGCGTCTGGACGGAGACTTTTGGGTGCGTCTGCTTTACCTGCATCCCGACCATTTCCCGCCCATTCTCGATTTTCTCAAGAGAAACGGCGGCGGGCGGTTCCTGCCCTATTTTGACATTCCTTTTCAACATGCCTCAAAGTCTCTCTTGCAAAAGATGAACCGCAAAGGTTGCGAGGAGGATTATATGGCTCTGCTTGACCGTATACGGGACGCTCTCCCGGACGCGGTTATCCGTTCCACATTTCTACTTGGGTTTCCGGGGGAAACAGATGTAGACGTAGAAATTCTGCTCGACTTTCAGGAAAAGGCGCGCCTTGACTGGGCGGGCTGTTTCACCTATTCTCGCGAGGAGAACACGCCTGCGGATGCTATGAAACCTCGCGTACCAAAACACGCGGCCGCGCGACGTAAAGTTCTTGTCGAAGAGAAGCAGACTGCAATAACGGAAAAACAGTTAGAACGCTTTGTGGGGCGAGAATTCTCCGTTTTAGTTGAAGAAAAAGTAGACGAAGGATTGTATCTAGGTAGAATGTTTGCCCAAGCACCGGAAGTGGACGGGGCGGTCGTGGTTCACGCGGACGCAGCGCCCAGACTCGGAACTTTTACCCGTTGTAAAGTTACCGCCCGCGCAGGCTTTGATTTGACCGCTGAGAAGGTTAGGTAATAAATTATCCTCCCCCGTCTTGACAGACAGGGGAGTTTATTATACTTTAAAAACTATGAAGCAATGCGCTTTCTTTGTATTGATATTTTTGATGTTTTCCCTTGCGTCTGTTTTTTCTCATGAACCGGCGCCCCCACCTTCCATACAGTCGCGTTCCGCGATTATCTTGGATGCGGAGACTGGCGCGGTGCTTTTCACGAAGAATGAGAATGAGAAGATTCCTCCCGCTTCTCTCGCCAAACTGATGACTATGCACATAGCCCTCTCCCAAGTCGATACGGGAAACGCCGCTCTTGACGAAATCGTTCCTCTCCCGCAGGAGACGTGGTGGGGAAATCAGCCTCCGCGATCAAGCCTTATGTTTTTGGCAGACGGTCAGCGGGTGACTCTGCGCGAACTGCTGTTGGGGCTCGCCATTTCTTCGGGCAATGATGCGGCCGTTGCCGTGTCTCTGCGGTTTGCTTCTTCGGTAGACGCCTTCGTGAAACTTATGAACGAAGAAGCAAACAGGATAGGGCTTGAGAACACCGTTTTCACGGAGCCGTCCGGTGTTTCGGAACACAACATGACCACAGCCGCGGAATTCGCCGTTTTTTGTAGGTATTACCTAAAAGCCCACCCGATGAGTCTGATAGAATACCATTCGGTCGGCAAATTTGACTACCCCAAACCTAAAAATATGCCGGAACCTGTACGTTCCGATATGAAAACCGTTACTCAGTACAATCACAACTACTTGCTTGGGCGCGTTGAAGGAGTTGACGGCATAAAAACAGGGTACATCGACGAGTCGGGTTACAACATTGCACTGACAGCGCGGCGAGATGACACACGTTTGATAGCAGTAGTTTTAGGCGCGCCTGCGGTTAAGAACGGTGCGGACATAAGAGATGAAGATGGACGGAAACTCCTCGAATGGGCTTTCTCCCATTTTCGGACAATCAGGCCGGATATTGGCGTGTTAGAGAATGTCCGCGTATGGAAGGGACGGAGGAAGTTTGCCGGACTGGCGCTCGGTGCGCCTGTGGAATGGACCGCTACTGCTGACCGAGGGCAGAGTCTCCATTTTGAGATACAGCTCAATGAGCCGATTATTGCGCCGTTCTACGCGGGAGATGTTGCTGGAAGCCTCGTTTTTTCTGACAGTATAGGGGAGTTACGGACGATTCCGCTCGTTTTCACGGAAAACGTCGAGCGCGCCGGTTTTTTTAAGCGACTTTGGGACTCAATATGTTTATTTTTTAAGATAAGACTAAAGAAAGTATCTTGACCTATTTCCATTAAGAACGTATAATTTAGGCATATGGCAGAAAGTGACAAGTTTAATGAATTATCCTCTATTTTGACTACTGAAGAACGGAAGGGACTTTTAAAGAAACTTACCATCCAGTCGAATATCTCAAGAGAGCCGCTTTATGAACAGAAAGTTGAAGTATTACAGAGTACTACAGAGACGCAATATCAAAAGTTGCCGTGGTACCAGCGCATATGGCTTCTCTTCTTAAGTTTTTTTAAGGGTAAGCCGCCAATGGAAGTGTTTAAAGACATTATTATTAACAAAATAGGGCAGGAAATCGAGACAAAATACCCAGGGTATTTTGATTATAAACAGAATCTCTTACTCCCGCTTTTTCACAAAGAGCTTACGGAACTCAAGGAAAGCGTCCGCCTTTTCAAGGAGGCGTTTGAGGTAAGTATACAACATAACATCGGGGCATTCCACGCCTTTCTCGGTTCTTTGGAGATGCCGGATGTCCATAAACGTCTCATAGAGGAAACCCTCCCAGGAGACATTTCCGCGAAACATCCTGAAATGAATAGCGCCGCGCTCAAACAGATAGCTTTTGGGATTATGGAAGATGCGTTTGCCGCTATCAACGAAGACCACCGCAACGCTATGTACCACAACATTCATTCCTTGTTCTGTCTCAAGGAACTGGCTTTCTTCTTATTTGACCGGGTGCTTTACGCTTTTTCCGCAAATTCGGCTGTGGCTGGTATGTCTTGTTCCGCAAGCGTTGTACGCGAACAGCTCGCCTCGCTTAACAACATTCTCTTTTCGATACGAAATCCGCCGTCTATCGAGTTGCTCGGTTCCCTGCTCGTATTTGTATTACAGGAAAAAGCCGGGGGAGAAGATTTTGATATTGAGGAAGAAAGCAAGGACCTGCTCGCCAAAGCCGAAGATTCCTTAGTAACGATTCGTGAATTCAACAAAATCATACCGCTGACACTCATTCTCCGTTTTGCAAATCAGAATGTGGCTTTAATACCCGTTGAATTATTAGGCGGCGATGACTGGTTTAACGTATACCGCGACTACTGGAAACAATATATCGAAGGACTCTTCGATGAGTTTGAAAGAACCCGCCGTCAGCGGAAACTGTTTGAATTGTTTCGTTCTTTCCTCAAAAACGCCCCTTTGCAGAATCTGGAACACGTCCAATCTGAAACAAAACCGACTGGCGTACCGATTCGGAGAAGCTATGTATTCTCATTCTTACTAACCTTCCATACGGTCGTTTTCCTCCAGGACATAAATAAAATTCTTCGCCCCATTCTGATAGAAGGTGAATTCTCCAAACGGGAGTACAGGATGCTGTTCACGGAGAGTTACAACGACTTGATGAAACTCGATGAAGACATCAAGAAATTTGACAACGATATTTCGCCGAGCGGAGATATCGGTAAGCGATACGCTTTGGCCCAGGCAGACATGTCCCTTACCAGCCGCAGACGGAAGGTGCAGTCCATCGTTGAACTGGCAAACGATTCGGCGAATGTTATCATTTCCAAAGCACAGAACGCTTTGGACAATATGTTGATTGTGTTGCGAGGCATTGCCAAAAAGGACAACGATGGTAAAAACGAAATGCTTACCAACATATCAAAATTTATCGGTAAGTCGCCGTCCGCTATGATAACTTCTGCGGTGAGCAATACGGCTTCCCTTCCGCCGGCATTCACACCCAAAGCCATTGCTTTCTTTAACGGTATAAACGAAGTCATTAGAAATCTGCAAGAGGCTATCCAAATTCTGGATAACATCGACACACTAGGCTTGTAATAAATATCGAGATGGTTTAGAAAGTTTGATAAGCCGACAAAGGAGCGTATATGAGGCGTCAAATTCCATTTATAATGATGCTTGTCAGCATAATGGCGGCGTCTTTTTTTGCTTGCGCGGGCAAGAACGTTTCAGCGGTACCGGAAGGGAAAATTTTGGTCTGGTCCGATGAATTTGACCGGGACGGGGCGCCCGATTCGGACAAATGGAATTATTCCATCGGCGGAAACGGTTGGGGAAACGCGGAATTGCAGAACTATACGGACAAGCGGGAGAATTCGGAGATTCGAGACGGAATCCTATATATTACCGCTAGAAACGACTATGGGCGATGGACCAGCGCGCGTTTAAAAACCCAGTATAAGGCGGGATGGAAATACGGCTACCTTGAGGTTCGGGCCAAGCTGCCTGAAGGACGGGGAACTTGGCCCGCTATATGGATGCTTCCGGTTGCCGACAAGTACGGCGGATGGCCCCGTTCAGGCGAGATAGACATCATAGAACATGTTGGTTTTGACCAGGACAGAATCCACGCCACCGTGCACACAAAGGCTTTTAATCATCGGTCGAACACCCAAAAATCTACTTCCGCCATCGTAAAAGGAGTATCCAAAGCGTTTCATGTCTACACCATAGAGTGGACCCCTCAATGGATCCAGTGGTATGTCGATGCTGAACCCTTTTTCCGCTTTGATAACTCCGGCCAAGGGCTTGCGGAATGGCCCTTTGATATACCCTTTTATCTCATCCTCAACGTGGCCATAGGCGGTGCCTGGGGCGGCGAAAAAGGCGTGGATCCCAAGTTACAAACAGCTATGATGCAGGTGGATTACGTGAGAGTGTACCAGTAGCAAGGCTGAAAGTATGATGATACCACTCAAGTGTAATAGAAAGAATCCCGCGCTGAGGCGCAAAGCTAAGACAAACCATGAACCTTTATCCTTTTTCGCTTAATTTTTCAGGGCGCCCAGCCGCGTTTTTCCCTTTTATGTTTAACGGGAAACCGATAAGGGACGTTTTCTGCTTCGTTTCAGCGCGGCAGTCCGGGGATATGGGCTTGCAAAGTGTGGAAAACAGGCGTCGATTTGCGGAAACCTTGTTTCCATCCGAAGTAAAAAATAGCGGCACTGATATAAAGCTCTACGCCTGTAGGCAGACCCATTCGCAAAACGTTGTTGTCGTAGAGGCTGACTCTCCGCTTGTTTTTGAGAACGCGGACGGACTAGTAATGTTTCAAGGGGCAGGTAAAATTCTTTCCGTTACGGTGGCGGACTGTCTACCGGTGTTTCTATTTGACACAGACTCCGGTACTTTCGGCGTGGTTCATTCGGGGTGGAGCGGCACGGGCATTGTCTTGAATGCCCTACGGCTTATGAAGACGCGCCCTGAAGCTGCGGCTGTGGTTTTCGGTCCCTGTATCTGCGGACATTGTTACCATGTTGACGAAAAAAGACGGCGTATTTTTTCGGAAAAATTCGGAGGCGTGGGTGGAGAATACCCACTTGGAGCGGTAGTTTCAGGCGATTGCCTGGACTTAAAAGCGGCAAACGCCCGCCTTTTGACGCGAAACGGTGTAAAGAATTTAGCCTATTGTGAAGACTGTACTTTCACGGACCAAAGACTCGGCTCTTTTCGTCGTGAAGGGGAACATTTTACACGTATGCTTGTCGGGGTGGCCGGTTTTTCTTCTCCTTAAAGAAAGAAAAACTCAAAATATTACATTTTAGCAGAGTATACCGCAAAGCTTGGGAGGTTTCCTCCGAGCGTCTCTGGCGCTATCCATAACACCCAAAATGGGCTTTATAAAAATGATTTTTTAGATGGAGAGAACGATGCTGTCCCCATCCTATGCGGGTACGCAGATATGAGTGGGATAAACCGTCCATTGAGAAGAAAAATAAAGATCACTACAAAGAGGGTGACAAGTTGTTATTCGCCATTTCCACGAGAATCTGTTCCGCATCTCTACCGTATTTCCGCACCACGCGGGCGACCTCGTTATAGCCGAGTATCGGTATGAATGTAGCGGCAAAAGCAGTCGATGAATCGAGTAGTTTCTTACATTGCTCCACATTTGCGATAAGCGTGTCAATACATTTTGTGCGGAAAAGAAATACAGCGCGTTCCAATAGAGAAAGACTCTCCAAAAGAGCGTCCGCAATGAGTGGTAAGAAAGCGTTAAGTTCGAACTCGCCCCGCCCCGCGGCAACCGTTATGGCAAAGTCGTTGGCTTGAACCTTTATGGACACCTGAATCGTCATTTCCGAAATGATAGGATTCACTTTGCCGGGCATGATGGTGCTACCTATTTGCAAAGCTTGCGCAGTCAATTCTCCCAAACCGCCACCCGGCCCCGAGTTCATAAGACGAATATCACCCGCGATTTTGGATAAATTGACGGCGAGGGCCTTGAGCAAGCCGGAAACCTCGACAAAAACATCATTGTTTTGCGTAATATCCATAGGATATTCAGCGGAAGCAAGCCCAATGCCGGTCCATTCGCGTAAAAATTCATAAACCAGTACGCGGTATTGCCTGTCCGCATTGTCCGCTTTACCAACTGCGGTACCTCCGAGGTTCACCTGACGAAGCCGCTCCTCAATTTTGTAAAGCCGCCACCGGTCGCGGGCAATGGCCTGCGCGTAAGAGCCAAATTCCTCGCCGAGCGTGATGGGGAGGGCGTCCATAAGCTCGGTGCGTCCCAGTTTTTTGACATTTGCCCATTCGGTTTCTTTTTTTTGTAAACTTTCCTGCAATTTCGCGCATTGTCCGCTCAATTCCCGCAACAGCAAAATCGCCGCGATGCGGAGACTCGTGGGGAAAACGTCGTTGGTGGACTGCCCGCGGTTCACATGGTCAATAGGGTGGATAATGTGATACGCGCCAAGCGGCTTCCTCATCAGGCGCAAGGCAGTGTTAGCAATAACTTCATTGACATTCATATTCGCCGAAGTTCCCGCGCCGCCCTGTAAGGCATCTGTGATGAAGTTTTTATCTGTTTCCTCACCATTTTCCATAAGATAATCGCAGGCGCGAACTATGGTCAGGTATTTTTCTGCGTTTTCAGGCTGTCCCACCTTTGTCTCAATCTGCTCATACGCAGAGGCCGCGGCTTTTTTCACCAGAAGCATTGCTCGCAGGAGATGGGAGGATATCTTTCTATAATTTAAGGCGAAATTTTCTTCTGCCCGCATACTCTGTATCCCGAACAGAGCATCATCGGGTAGGTTTTTTTCACCCAAAAAATCAGATTCTATTCGCATTTTAAGAACCACAAGAAACAAAAAATATTAATTGTGCATATCTTCATGTAATTCGTTGACATTTCTTAAATCGTCTGGAGTTCGCGTCTTCTTTTCAGAATAGAAGTTCGGAGTGAAGGCATTTCGTACAAAAGCCTCCACTTCCGCCCTTGTGGTAAGTGTTTTCGCGTTTAGAATCGTGGAAACGTCTATTTTCACAGGCATCCGTTAGAAAATCGCTACCACGGAACCGTTCCACTTCTGATTGATGTAATCCTTGACCTTAGGAGAGAGCAGGATTTTCTTGAGCGTCTGAATGGCCGGGGTGTTTTCGTTACCTTTTTGAACGACTACGATGTTGACATAGGGCGAATCCGCGCCTTCTATAGCGATGGCATCCTCCGCGGGATTAAGCCCTGCGGCAAGCGCATAGTTGCCATTGATGATCGCGGCGTCTACATCCGGCAAAGAACGGGGAAGCTGCGCGGCTTCAAGTTCACTGAACTTGAAGTTATGCGGGTTATCAATGATGTCCAACGGAGTTGCCTGTATACCTGCTGATGGGTCAAGGGTAATGAGTCCTTGAGACTGAAGCAAAAGCAGAGCACGTCCGCCATTGGTGGGGTCGTTGGGTATAGCAATGGTCGCGTCATCCGACAGCTCTTCGATACTATTCACCTTTTCGGAAAAAAGCCCCATAGGTTCAATGTGAACGCCGAAAGCTGACACGAGTTTTTCATTCCATTCCGGGTTGGTGCCGTTCAGATAGGGGAGATGCTGAAAGAAGTTTGCATTAAGTTCTCCTGATATAACGGCAGTGTTCGGCTGAATGTAGTCGTTGTATTCGACGACCTTGAGAGTGATACCTTCGGCTTTTAGTTCCGGGGCGATGAGGGTGAGCAGTTCCGCATGAGGAACCGGCGTTGCGCCAATGGTGAACACCACTGTGTTCACCGCTGGGTCTACGGCTTTTCCGCCCTTATCTTTGTTTCCGTTTGCGAAAACAGGAAGGCTAACGGCAAGAATCACAGCCGTTACGATAAAAAGTTTCTTCATAAAAATTCTCCTTAATATAAAGTAATGCAATTTCAAGATTGCAACATAAGCATAACAAAAAAATATTTTTTTGTCAAGCATTTCCTACAAAATTACTAGGAAATAGAAGACTAAAGGACAATTTTCAAACCATTCAATCCATTTGCAAGCTTACGGTTCGATGATGTTTGAGCTGAACATAGGAACGAAGCGTTCTCCAGCTATATCTTTTTTTTCAAGAATGGTTTTCGGCAATTCCGCTATCGAAAATCTGGTTGAGTCGGATTTATGTATGGAATTCCGCGTAGGCAAAGGCGCTATGGTTATGTATACTCTCGAAATTCTCCGCCTCAACTGAAAATGAAGGAAATTTATCCAGAGCCTTGACGCTTGAGAATACATCTCGCACTACGTCTTCAACGAATTTTGGATTATCATAAGCCTGTTCTGTGATGAATTTTTCGTCTTCCCGCTTAAGAAGGGAGTAAACCGGACTCGAAGCAGACTTTTCCACTATATTTATGAGATCTTCTATCCAGAAAAACGGTCCAAGCTCCACCGTTACTGTGGCGATTCCTCGTTGATTGTGTGCGCCGCGTTCACTAATGGCCTTGGAACAAGGGCAAACTGTGGTGACTGGCACCGCAACCGACACCGTGAATCGCTTGTCGTCTACGGTTACTTCACCCTGATAACGGCACTGGTAGCTCATTATACCGGACAAACCGGACACGGGCGCTTTCTTTTCAAGGAAATATGGAAAGCTTGCGGAACAGAAACTAGATTCAGCTTCCATCGCGGTGCGAATATTCTCCAGCATATCCAAAAAACGTGGCATCGAAAGGTCCTGTCGGTATTGATGAAAAATCTCTATGAAGCGACTCATATGCGTTCCCTTAAAATGCCGCGGCAAATCAGCAAAGAGGTCAACCTTCGCGGTCGTACGTTGGATCTTGTTCACTTTGTCAAGCACACAAATGGGATACTCAAGTCCTTTTACTCCAACTTTCGCAAGCGGAATGTCTCGCGTGTCAGGCTGGTTTTGTATGTCTATCATCACGTCCCCATTTCCGCGGCATCTACAACATTCCGCAAAAGCATGGCGATAGTCATTGGACCGACCCCGCCCGGTACGGGTGTTATGAAAGATGCTTTTTTTGCTGTACTGTCAAAATCCACATCTCCACACAGACGGTAGCCTTTTTTCGCTGTGGGGACAGACACTCGGTTCACACCCACGTCAATTACTACCGCGCCGTTCTTCACCATATCGCCTGTGATGAGTGCGGGCTTGCCGGCCGCGGCGATAAGAATGTCGGCTTGTAGCGTCATTTCCGACAAGTTTCTGGTACCAGTGTGGCAAATGGTAATTGTGGCATTCACTGATTTCTGAGAAAGGAGAATTCCCAGAGGCCTGCCAACGATGTTGGAACGTCCCACGATAACTGCATGAGCGCCGCTCAATGAAAACGCTAATTTACGCTCAATTTCTTTCAACATATACACGATGCCATTAGGCGTACAGGGGAGAAAGCCTTTTTTGCCCAGAACCATGTTACCAACTGAAATCGGGTGGAAGCCGTCAACATCTTTTTTAGGCGCAATAGCGTCTATTACCACACTTTCACGAATGTGCCGCGGCAGGGGAAGTTGCACTAGTATGCCATGAACGCCTTTATCAGCATTGAGGCGTGCTATGAGAGAGAGAATTACCTCTTCTGTTGTGTTAGCGGTCAAGCGAATGTCTCTACTGTCTATACCGACTTCAGCGAGAGCTTTTTCCTTACCTGTCACATAGGAAAGGCTTGATGGGTCCTCGCCGACTAAAACCACAGCCAGACATGGCGTTACACCTTTTTTTTTCAACGCTGCCGTCCGCTGTTGAGTATCTTCACGCACCTTTTGCGCCATTGTTTTACCGTCAATGATCGTCATAGATTTATAATAGCATAAACACGTGGTTTATTAAAGGTTGATTTAAATATCACTGGAGGGCATTATTTAAAATAAAAATTCGCTAGAATATAATAGACAAAAAAGAATCGCTATCCCGCAAAAGAATTCGTGAAATAGCGAACGAGAAAAAGTGAAACCCACATACTGAAAAAAACGATAACCCACCGAATCTTTTTAAGCGGTAAAGGCACTGCAACTGGACGGCGGAGCAAAGAAGAAAAGCGACTTATAACAGCCGCTTTAACTCTTTCATACATATATTACCATTTCCGTGAAATACCTTTTATTTTAAGAAACCAAACGGTTCAAAAAACGACGCCTCTACTACAAGTGTAAGCCTACTTTTTTTCGGACGCTTCCGCACTTGCGGCTTCCACTGTTTCATCGGACGCTGTTGAAGCGCCTTCTTCCTTGGCGAATTTCACCAGAGCCACGACTTGGTCACCCGAAGACACGAGCCGCACATTTTCTCCCAAGGGGATATCCCTAACGTGTATAGATTGATTGACCCGCAAAGGGGAAATATCAACCGTGATGCGCTCCGGCATATCCTTGGGCAAACATTCAACTTCAATTTCATGGAAAGGCAATTCCAGAATACCACCTTCACGCACCCCAACCGGGTTGCCGTGAACGTGAATATGCACCTTTGCCCTCAATAAAACACCTTTTTCCACCTCGTAAAAGTCCACGTGCAGAATGCACCCATCGGTGATAGTACGCTGGGTGTCTTTCACAAAAGCATCATACGATTTACCGTCAACTTCCACCTGAACTATAGAAGTCGCAGAAATATTTTTTGCGCTTGTAGAAAACTGTTGCGCGTCAATGTCTATAGATAGGGACTGACCACTCCGTCCATAAATGACGGCAGGAATACGCCCGGCTCTTCTGAGCCGCCGCGCATCGGCAGATCCATTGCCCATCCGCTTCCTTGCCGTTAATATAACATTTGCCATAAAAACTCCTAATTTATTAATGAAAAGTTGTCATTATAGAAAGCTTAACGATGAATTTTTATACCCACTCGTATTCGCTATTCTCTGTTACTACTGGGACGACAGGATTCGAACCTGTGCATACCGGAGCCAAAACCCGGTGGCTTACCACTTGCCTACGTCCCATTATAATCAGTATATGAAGAAATTGCCACATACCAATTATATTTGTAATTAAATTTCAACTGAGGGATCGTCCACATCGCCGGAGTCATATTTATCCAATATTTCTTTTTGCAACTCGGCTCGGAATTCGGGATTTATGGGATGTGCGACATCCTTGTATTCCCCGGAACTAGTTTTCCTGCTAGGCATTGCAACAAATGCGCCGCTCTTACCCTCTATGATTTTTACGTTGTGAACCACAAAGCAATCATCAAAGGTGACGGTAACATAGGCTTTGAGTTTTCCTTCTCCTGCTATTTTGCGGATCCTTATATCTGTCGTTTTCATGACGCTCTCCTCTATACTAAAACTATTTTTAACTATATCATAACTATTTTTAAATTGCAAGGGGTAAAATGAACGTGTTCACAATTTTTGCGTTTTTTTCTAAATTCTTAATTGTTTTTTCTACACTATCCCATTTCGCAAAATTTTCCATATCCGACCGCTTCTCCCATATCCCGAAACAGCACGACCCCGACCCGGATAGCCCATAAAAGTCAGCGGCTTCCAAAAGAGTCAACATCGTGCGATACGCATCTGTATACTCACCATCCAATAGAACAGGCAAAAAGTCATTGACAAAACGCCATTCCAAAAGTGGTTTTTCAAACATTTTGACCAGTTCTTTTTCTCCTTCAAGCACAGGCTGAGTTTTGGTTCCCACGGATTCCCTCCTCGCATCAAGACGGCGGAACGCTTCTCTGGTCCCGCTCCCAAAGCCCGGATAGATGACGGACGCGAATAGCTCCCGTCGTGGGTGGATGGGACTAATCCGTTCGCCTCTTCCCGAAACAAACGCAGGCGTTCCTCTCAAGAAAAAAGGCACGTCGCTTCCTAATATGGCGGCAATATCCGTCAGCACTGTCAACGGCAGCCCTACCCCAGTTATTACATTCAGCATCCGCAATACAGCCGCCGTATCCGAAGAGCCGCCACCCAGTCCCGCTCCTATAGGAATCCGTTTCTCCACATGGATGCGAATACCCTCGTCCCATCCTGTCTGCTCGCGAAAAAGTTTCACGGCTTTGAATACCAGATTCTCCTCAATCGGAATTAGCTCGTAGGAACCATTCCAGTCAACGGTTACATCAATACCTTTGCCAGCCAATTCAAAAGTCAATTCGTCTCCAAAGGCGATAGGGAGAAATACGCTCTCTATGTCATGAAAACCATCTGGTCTTTTATCTTTCACATGGAGGTGCAGATTAAGTTTACCATACGCCGTAGTCCTTATCATAATTTCGGAGTATAATAATAGGAAGAAAGAAAGTCAAGTCGGAAACAAAATGAATTGCTTAAAATGACATCCATGCAAATTGCTAAGACGGAAAGATCCCAACATGGATGGTGACTCACCTTAGAATGAAACATAACTAAAATCTGGTATTCACCTTTTAGTTTTGTTATAAAATAGAGACGGATCTCCTGCTTGTAAACTTTATTTAAAAGTCCTTAAATTTTATGTCAAGCCTCTTGACAAAATTATTTTTTTGTTATAAAATATAATTTCTCTTGCCCTTGTAGCTCAGTCGGCAGAGCATATCCATGGTAAGGATAAGGTCAACGGTTCGATTCCGTTCGAGGGCTTGTCCAGGAGGTGAATAATGGCAACAAAAAAAACGGCGGTGGAACTCATCGCGCTTCAGTGTACGGAGTGTAAACGGAAAAATTATACCACGAAGAAGAATCGTAGGAACAATCAGGAAAAATTTGAATTTAAGAAGTATTGTCCGTTTGACCGCAAGCATACCATCCATAAAGAAACAAAAATCAAGTGAGACGGATTTCGACACCATGCCGTTATGCTTTTGCCGAAATTCTTGTGCCTTTGTCAGAGTAAGCCATTTAGGCCAGTAGCTCTAATGGTAGAGCGTCGGTCTCCAAAACCGAATGTTGTGGGTTCGAGTCCTACCTGGCCTGTGTTTTATCGTGATATGTGAATAAATTATAGGAATAATTATGGATACCGTAAAAAAGAAGAAAGAAAATAAAATCGTCTCGTTTGCGAAAGAGTCTTATGCTGAACTCAAGAAGGTTGTGTGGCCAAGCCGCGAGGATGCCATAAGTTCCGTTAAGGTTGTGATAGTTTCTACTATTGTTATAGCAATGGTTCTGGGACTCATTGACGTTTTGCTCCTCCTCGGTGTGCAGGCGATTTTCTGATGTTGGTCGTTCCGGAAATTTTATTTCATCGGGACGCGATGCCGTTTGCAGTGTATAGTGTAAACGCTTCGTATTTTTAATAGGAAAGATATGGCTACAGGCTGGTATGTTCTCCATGTTTACTCGGGTTTTGAGAATAAAATAGAAAAGACTATTCACCTTATGCGTTCCACAGGTGAGCTTGATGCGAATGTTGTGAAAGACATTAAGGTGCCGAATATGTCTATCGTGGAGATAAAGAACGGGAAAAAACGTACGCAAACACGAAAGTTTTTGCCCGGTTATATTCTCGTTGAAATGGACCTTTCGGACGATGGATGGAAAGCGCCTTGTTCGAAAATTAGGCAGATAAATGGCGTGACCGCTTTCGTGGGAACTCCTCCAAATAAGAAACCCCAGCCTTTGTCCGCTGACGAGGCGCGGGCTATTCTCCAAAAAACAGGTGAAATCAAAGGTGAAAAACCGTCGCGTCCCTCGCGGTCATTCAATCCACATGAACAAGTAAAAATCATTGACGGACCATTTGAGTCCTTCATTGGCGTCATCGAGGAAGTCAACCCGGAAAAGAACAAGCTCAAAGTTATGATCGGCATTTTTGGTAGAAAAACACCTGTCGAGGTGGATTTTTCACAGGTAGAAAAGGTATAGTGGAGAGTTGGGGAGTAGGTTTTTGTTAGTAAACGAAGTTTGTTGATTTCAAGCAACGTTCAATAATGATGGACTCACTCTTATCCCAATTCCCACGCTCAAAATAGAGATGTAGGAGAAGTTTAACAAACTTTGCTCGTCTGGGCGGTAAGCTGAAAGGGCGGACCGCCAGACACCACTACAAAGGAGAAAACATGGCAAAGAAGAAAGTCGTTGCACAAGTCAAACTGCAATGTCCGGCGGGCAAGGCAACGCCTGCGCCGCCGGTTGGTCCGGCGCTTGGTCCTCACGGAGTGAGCGCCCCTCAGTTTGTCCAGCAGTTCAACGACCGGACAAAGACGATGGAGCCGGGGCTGATTATCCCTGTGGTTATCACCATCTATGCGGACAAGTCGTTCACCTTCATTCTGAAGACACCGCCCGCGTCTGTCTTAATCAAGAAGGCGGTGGGTATCGAACACGGTTCCAAGGAGCCGCACAAGGTCAAGGTGGGTAAACTTCTTAATGCAAAGCTTGAGGAGATTGCTAAATTGAAACTTCCGGACCTGACGGCAAATGACCTTGACGCGGCGATGAAAATCATTGCCGGCACAGCCCGCTCAATGGGCGTGGAGGTGGAGAAATGAAGCATGGTAAAAAATACCGCGAGGCTGTCAAAAAATACGACAACGCGGCAATATTCGACCTTTTACCCGCCTTCGACTTGGTAAAATCTTTAGCTTACGCGAAATTCGATGAAACCATTGATATTTCCATCAAGTTGAACCTCAAGAAAAGCCAGTCTGTGCGCGATACGGTGGTTTTGCCCAATCAGTTTAAGGCTGAAAAGCGCGTTTTGGTGTTTTGTAAGCCGGAAAGGGAAGCTGAAGCAAAAGAGGCGGGCGCAACTTTTATCGGCTCGGACGACCTCATCGCCAAGGTGAAAGATGGATGGCTTGACTTCGATGTGGCGGTCGCTACGCCGGATATGATGAAAGACGTGGGTAAACTCGGCATGGTGCTGGGCCGTCGTGGGCTTATGCCTAACCCGAAGACCGGTACGGTCACCTTTGACCTTAAGGGCGCTTTGTCCGAACTCCGTAAAGGACGCACGGAATTCCGTGCCGATAAAACTGGCGTGGTGCATCTGGCAGTTGGTAAATTATCTATGGACAGCGCAAAACTCGCGGAAAATGCAAGAACCGTTGTAACGGAAGTCAAACGCAAGAAGCCGACCGATGCAAAAGGCGATTTTGTCATCAGCATTTCGGTGGCATCTACTATGGGGCCGGGCGTCTGGGTCGCAGTGAAAGACGAATAGGAGTTGGGTTGGTTTTGTTACAGAATATTTTGCTTAAAATCGGTGAGCTTCGACGGTTAATGAAACCTGTTCCCTATTCTTTCTATATAGAGGAGAAACAATGGCAATTTTAGCGAAAAGAGAGCAAGAATACAAGGTTAAGGCAATAAACGAGTTAAAAGAGGCGTTTGAGTCCGCGCCTGACTTCATCTTTACTGATTACCGTGGATTGACTGTGGAGCAAATTACGAATTTACGGCGGCAGTTACGGACAAAAGGCGCGGAATTTAAGGTTGTAAAGAACAACTTCGCCCGTATTGCTTTTGAGCGACTTTCTACGACGGATGTGTCGGCTTATTTACTTGGTCCCACGGCTGTGGCTATCGCACCGCGGGATTCAAACGAAGTGGCAAAGGTGCTGTTTGATTTCACGAAGTCAGCGCCTCGTCTCAAGGTAAAAGGCGGCTTGGTTGGTAAAACGGTTTACACGGACAAGCAAGTCGAGGCGTTTTCCAAACTCCCCGGCAAGCTACAGCTTGTTTCTATGCTTATGTCCTGTATAAACGGACCCGTCCGTAACCTTGCCGGTGCGTTGAATGACATCAATGCCCGTTTGGTCCGCACGGTCAAAGCAGTGGCTGATAAAAAAGCGGATGGTTGAAAAAATAAGGAGTAGCGAGTAAGGAGTAAGGTTGATGTTAGCAAACAAAGCTTGTTTTTCAAGCAACGTTCAGCAACAAAAAGTCTATTCCCTATTCCCTATTCCCCAATAATCCCTTGTCAGACTTCAAGTAACTGTCCTCTGTCAAGGGAACAAGCCCTCGTATGGGGGAAAATCTTATTTTTAAGGAGAAGATAATGGCAGTTAGTATTGATGAGATTTTGGAGACAATTTCTTCTATGACCGTTCTGGAAGTTTCGGAACTGGTTAAGAAAATGGAGGAAAAGTTCGGTGTTTCTGCGGCGGCCCCGGTGGCGGTCGCCGCAGTAGCTGGTCCCGCGGTGGCCGCGGAGCCTGTTGAGGAAAAAACGGAATTCAATGTTATTCTTAAGGCGTTTGAGACGGACAAAAAGATAGCCGTCATCAAAGAGGTCCGTGCCGTTACAGGTTTGGGGCTGAAAGAAGCCAAAGACTTGGTGGAAGGCGCGCCGAAACCCCTCAAGGAAGGCATATCCAAAGAAGATGCCGAGAAAATCAAGAAATCTGTTACCGAAGCCGGTGGAACGGTGGAAATCCAGTAGTTGGGAGTTGGGTTTTAGAGAGTGGAAGCAAGGTTATTTGTTAATAAACAAGGCTTATTTTAAACAATGTTTTATAACAAAAAAACAACTCCCAACTCCCTAAAACCTTATTCCCTTTCTTTTAAAAATCACAAACAAACACAGTAGGGAGGGAACCGTGGAGAGAAGAGATAAAGAAAGAGTTCTTATCGGAAAAGATATTCAGAATGGAGTAGACCCGAAAGATGTGATGGAGATGCCGGACTTGATTGACATTCAGCTTTGCTCTTACGAGCGATTCCTGCAAAGGGAGCGACTGAGACGGGGTGAAAAACCGGAGAATCAGGGGCTTGAAGAAGCCTTCCGTGCAACATTTCCCATCGTGAGCCAAAATGAAGAGACGGTTCTTGAGTATGAATACTACAGTCTTGATGAAGAAGGAGTCAAATTTAACGAGCAGGAATGTCATCAAAAAGGACTCACATACGCTATTCCTCTTAAGGCGCGTATAAACCTCATCTTTCAGCAGACAGGTGAAATTCGTCAGAAAAACATCTACATGGGCGACATCCCCATTATGACGGAACGGGGAACATTCATCATCAACGGTGCTGAACGTGTCGTTGTGAGTCAAATTCACCGCTCACCAGGCGTCATCTTTAACCACGAAAAAGGTGTATTTTCTTCACGTATCATCCCTTATCGCGGGTCGTGGCTTGAATTCGAGGTTGACCAGAAAAAGGAGATGATTTACGCCAAAATAGACCGTAAGAAACGTATACTTGGTACCATGTTTCTCCGCGCTCTGGGCTATGGCTGCCGCGAGGAGATTATCAAGAGTTTGTATAAGACCGTTTCTTTTGAAGTAAAGGACGATGAGGAAACCAGAGTGAAAATCTCCGGCAAATCGCTTGCCGCGCCGATTTGGATTGATGCGGATGAAAACGATAAAGCCGCAGTTGACGGCAGGAAAAAACTCTACAAAGCCGGTGAAAAGATGCATCCTCATAATGTTGATGATCTGTTGGCGCATAATATTCAAGTGATAGAAGTAATAGACTTTGAGGCAAAAGATTCCCTCAATTCTCCTATGATTCTGAATTGTTTTGAACGAGAAGAAATCAAGTATCCGGAAGACGACCCGACAAAAGACGAACCCACAAAGGAAACAGCTATCAGCGAGGTTTATAAAGTGCTGATGCCCGGAGATTCTATTACCGTTGAAGCTGCGGAAAAAGACCTTATGACCCTATTCTTCAAGATATGGCGCTACGATCTTGGCAAGGTAGGGCGTTACAAGCTTAACAAGAAATTCAACCTCGAAATACCGATGGATACTTTCACATTGACCAAAGCTGACATCATCGCCACAATGAAATTTCTCATTAAAGTCTACATCGGCGAGGAAAACATAGATGATATTGACCATATGGGCAACCGGCGCGTGCGCTCTGTAGGTGAACTCATGACTGTCGAGATGAAAACCGCCTTTACACGCATAGAGAGAATCGCTAAAGAGCGTATGAATCTCAAGGAAATAGAAACCATCAAGCCCCAAGACCTTATCTCCATCAAGCCGATTGTGGCCGCAATCAAAGAATTTTTCGGTTCCAGTCAACTGTCCCAGTTTATGGACCAGGTGAACCCGCTCGCGGAACTCACCCACAAACGCAGGTTAAACGCCTTGGGACCGGGCGGTTTGAGCAGGGACCGAGCCGGCTTTGAAGTGCGCGACGTGCATTATACGCATTATGGGAGAATGTGTCCGATAGAGACTCCAGAAGGACCGAACATCGGATTGATTGTTTCGCTGGCAAACTACACTCGCGTCAACGAGTACGGTTTTCTGGAGTCGCCCTACCGCCGCGTGGTAAACGGTGTTGCCGCCAAAGATATCGACTATCTTTCCGCAATGGAGGAAGACCGCTATTTCATAGCGCAAGCTTCGGCAAAACTCAATGCAGACGGTTCTTTCGCCGACCATCAGGTTTCATGCCGAAAGCAAGGTGATTACACGAGCCAACCACCCAAGGAAATAGATTATATGGACGTGTCCCCGCGGCAAATCATCTCGGTGTCCGCATCCCTCATCCCTTTTCTGGAACACGACGATGCCAACCGTGCGCTCATGGGTTCCAACATGCAACGCCAGGCGGTGCCGCTGGTGTTTCCTGAAGCGCCTCGTGTGGGTACCGGTATGGAGGGCAAATGCGCCTATGATTCAGGTGTGCTTATCAAGGCTCGGCGAGACGGTGTGGTCATCCGCGTGACATGTAGTGAAATTATCATCCAGCCAGACGATCGACAAACTAAGTCGCCGGAAACGGACAAACGCGGATTTGATGTCTACAAATTGCTAAAATACCAGCGGACCAATCAAGACACATGCTACAACCAGCGCCCCATTGTGAAACTTGGTGCCCGTGTGAGCGCCGGGCAGGTGATTGCGGACGGTCCCGCAACCCAAAATGGAGAACTTGCCTTAGGGCGTAACTTGCTCGTGGGCTTTATGCCGTGGAACGGGTACAATTACGAAGACTCAATCCTCATTTCACAGAGAGTTGTAAGAGAGGATATGTTTACATCTGTCCATATAAAGGAATTCCCGATTGAGATTAGAGAGACGAAACTCGGTCCCGAAAGAATAACCCGCGACATACCAAATATGAGTGAAAAGAGCCTGGACAGTCTTGATGCTGAAGGCGTCATCATCGTCGGCGCAAAGGTGTGGGCAGGCGACATTTTGGTCGGTAAGGTTACGCCCAAGAGCGAAACCGAAACCACGCCGGAATTCAAGCTGTTAAACTCAATTTTCGGCGAAAAGGCGAAAGATGTACGAGACACATCGTTGCGTGTACCACACGGTATCGACGGTACGGTGATTGAGATTCAGCGGTTGAGTAGAGCCAACGGAGACGACTTGAACCCAGGTGTCAATGAAGTCGTCAAGGTGTTGATTGCCACCAAGCGCAAGCTCCGCGAAGGCGACAAAATGGCTGGCCGCCACGGCAATAAAGGCGTCGTCGCCCGTGTTTTGCCGGAAGAAGATATGCCCTATATGGATGATGGTACTCCGCTTGACCTGTGCCTCACCCCGCTTGGTGTGCCGTCCCGCATGAACATCGGTCAGCTTTTGGAAACAGAGTTAAGCTGGGCGGGTATCAAACTGAATGAATGGTATGCAACGCCGGTGTTCCAGTCTCCCACAACCGATCAGATAGCCGAAAAGCTGAAAGAAGCGGGCGTGTGCAATGAGGATGAGCATCTTCGTACCAAGACCTATCTGCGCGATGGGCGTACTGGCGAGCGATTTGTCAACCCGATTTTCTGTGGGGTCATCTATTTCCTGAAACTGCACCACCTCGTGGATGACAAAATGCACGCGCGTTCCACCGGTCCTTACTCGCTGGTGACGCAGCAACCCCTTGGTGGAAAAGCGCAATTCGGAGGGCAGAGGCTCGGTGAAATGGAGGTATGGGCGCTTGAGGCTTACGGCGCGGCAAATACCTTGCAGGAACTACTTACCATAAAGTCGGACGATATGACCGGGCGTTCTAAGGTTTACGAAGCCATCGTTAAAGGTGAACCATCCACGACCGCAGGTGTTCCTGAATCGTTCAACGTGCTGGTGCAAGAGCTTCGTGGACTTGCCATGGATTTGACCATATTTGACGACCACGACAAACAAATTGCTCTCACGGAACGCGACGAAGAGATGATTGAAAAAGCGGGAAGCAATTTCTAGATTTAGTGGGTTGGGGATTGCGGTTGGGAGCGTTATTATAAATATTGCTTGAAAGAAACAAGCTCTGTTTTTTAACAAAAAACTACTCCTATTCCTCTTTCCCCACTCCTAAGAGACTACTCAAAGCAAGTGATTCATCGTTATAAAACAAACAACGAGGAGAAAAAATGAGAGACATACAAGATTTCAATTGGATACGGATACAGTTGGCTTCGCCTGAAAAGATTCGGGCGTGGTCTTATGGGGAAGTAAAAAAACCTGAAACCATCAACTACCGGACCTTGCGCCCGGAAAAGGATGGGCTCTTCTGTGAGCGAATATTCGGCACCACGAAGGAGTGGGAGTGTTATTGCGGAAAGTTCAAATCCATCCGTTATAAGGGCGTAATTTGTGACCGGTGCGGTGTGGAAGTAACTCATTTCAAAGTGCGACGCGAGCGCATGGGACATATCGAGCTTGCCGCGCCCGTTTCGCATATATGGTATTATCGATCCGTACCGAGCAGAATGGGACTCCTCCTCGATATGACGATGTCCAATCTCCGATCCGTGCTTTACTACGAAAAGTATGTGGTGATTGAGCCGGGTGACACGGATCTCAAGAAGATGCAGATTCTCACAGAGGAAGAATACGCGGAGGCACAAGAGCGTTACAGCGGCGGTTTTACCGCAGGTATGGGGGCAGAAGCTGTTAAAACCTTGCTCGAAAATCTAGACCTTAACGCGATGGCCGCAGAACTCCGTGAAAAAATGATAGAAAAAGGCATAAAATCCGACAAACGCCTGTTGAGACGTATCGAGATTGTGGAGAATTTCCGCGCGTCTGACAACAAGCCGGAGTGGATGATTATGGATGTGATTCCTGTGATTCCGCCTGATCTCCGCCCCATGGTGCAACTCGAAGGCGGTAGGTTCGCCACCAGTGACCTGAATGATCTTTATCGGCGTGTCATCAACCGCAACAATCGGCTCCACAGGCTCCAAGCCATGAGCGCGCCGGAAATCATTATCCGCAATGAAAAACGGATGCTTCAAGAGGCGGTTGATGCGCTTTTTGACAATTCCAAGAAAAAGCGTGTGGTAAAAGGCGCAAGCAACCGCCCGCTCAAATCCATTTCTGATATGCTCAAGGGCAAACAGGGACGTTTCCGTCAGAACCTGCTTGGTAAGCGCGTTGACTATTCCGGGCGCTCGGTCATCACGGTCGGTCCGAATCTGAAAATGTGGCAGTGCGGATTGCCGGTTAAGATGGCGCTGGAACTTTTCAAACCCTTCATAATGAAGCGTCTCGTTGACAAAGGCGTTGTCTACAACATAAAGAAGGCGAAACTGCTCGTGGAGCAGGAAACGCCGGAAGTTTTTGCAGTTCTGGACGATGTGGTGAGAGAACATCCTGTTCTGTTGAACCGCGCTCCGACCCTGCACCGTTTGGGTATTCAGGCGTTTGAACCAGTACTTGTGGAAGGTAAAGCTATCCGTCTGAATCCGCTTGTGTGCCACGCCTTCAACGCGGACTTTGATGGGGACCAGATGGCGATTCACGTACCGCTTACCCAAGCCGCGCAAATGGAGTGTTGGACGCTTATGCTTTCTGTTCGCAACCTGCTCGACCCGGCAAATGGTAAGACCATCGTATATCCTTCGCAGGATATGGTATTGGGATGCAACTTCCTCACCCGTCCCAAGCCAAAATCTGATGACAAGGACAAGCAGGCAAAAGGGCAGGGGCGCTATTATTCCAGCTATGAAGAAATGCTGATGGCGATTGACGCGAAGTCGCTCGACTGGGAGGCATTGATTTTTACTCATCCCACCAAATTTCCTGTATGGGAAAAAGCGGGTAAAGAAGCGATGAACAAGAAAGGTGAGGCGATTTCTAAAGATGATTACATCGAGACGACCGCCGGACGACTCGCATTCAACGATGAAATGCCGTCGGAGATTCCTTTCATCAACTATGAATTGAAAGATAAAGAGTTACGCGCTCTCATTGAGAAAATATTCGAGACCAAAGGTTCGTGGGTAACCGTGCAAATGGTTGACGCAATCAAAGATACTGGTTATAAATACGCTACGCTTTTCGGCGCGACTATAGGCATTGACGATATCGTCGTACCGAAAGAAAAACCCGATATGCTCGACAAGGCGAACATGGAAGTCGAAGCTATACAGAAACAGTACGAACAAGGCGTAATTACCAGTCAGGAACGCTACGACCGCGTGATTGACGTTTGGAACAAGTGTAACGAAGACTTAACAGCTATCGTGATGAAGACTCTGGAGGCGGACAAGGATGGGTTTAACTCGATTCATATGATGGCGAACTCTGGAGCGCGTGGTAGCAAGACGCAGATCCGCCAGCTCGCTGGTATGCGAGGGCTTTTATCCAAGCCGAATCAAGAAATCATCGAATTGCCCGTGCGTGCTAACTTCAAAGAAGGGTTGTCGGTCATTGAGTTTTTTATTTCCACAAATGGCGCACGCAAAGGCTTAACCGATACGGCGCTGAAAACGTCCGAAGCTGGGTACCTGACCCGCCGTCTCGTTGACATTGCCCAAGACGTGGTAATAAACCAAGAGGATTGCGGCACCATCAACGGCATTGCCTACACTGCTATTAAGGACGGTGAAGAAGTCGTCGAATCCCTACACGATCGCATCGTAGGACGTTATACATCCGAGCGGATCAAGCACCCAATCACCGGCGAAATCATTGTTGACATAAATGATGAAATCACCGAAGAACTCACGAAAAAGATTGACGAAGCCGGTGTGGAGTCGGTGTCCATCAGGACGGTTTTGACCTGTGAAGCCCAGCATGGGGTTTGTCAGAAATGTTATGGCAGAAACCTCGCCACGAACCGGCACGTTGACATCGGCGAAGCGGTCGGCATCATAGCGGCCCAGTCCATCGGTCAGCCCGGCACCCAGCTCACAATGCGGACATTTCACATCGGCGGCGCGGCGTCTACAAAAGGCGAAGACAATCGTATCTATCTCAAGTATCCAGTCTACATCAAGGATATTTCTGGTGTTCATGTGGAGATTAAGGATGGTCATTGGCTTTTCACCCGTAAAGGACAGATGGTTGTCAATAAGGTTATGGGTGAGTTCAAGCTGGAAGAAGGTGACGAAGTCCTTATCGAGGACAATCAGCGGGTCTACCGCGGGGTTCCGGTGATCCAGCGGGGCGATGAGGAAATTCTCGCATCTGAAAACGCCTATGCATTAAAAATCGAAAGAACTCTTTACCTGATCGGGCAGGAGCAGAAGCTCGAAATCCGCAATGGGTCGGAGGTCGGGGTGAAAAAAGGCGACATCGTTCTGGCAGAGAAAACCATCGCCACGTTCGACCCGTTCTCAGACCCGATTATTGCCGAAAAATCCGGCGCCGTACGCTATGAGGACATCATAGATGGTACGACCATGAAGATAGAATTTGACGAGAATGGCAACTCAGAAAAGCGCATCACGGATTTGCAATTGGAGAATAAACAGCCTCGTATCGTCATAACGAACATGGAAAACGAGGAAATATCTTACTTCTTGCCGGGCGGCGCCATTATTAATGTGGACGAAGGCGACCATATCGAAGCCGGACGTACCATTGCCAAGATCCTGAAAGAATCGGCAAAGGCGAGCGATATCACGAGTGGTTTACCCCGTGTGAGCGAGCTTTTCGAAGCGCGCAGGCCAAAAAGTCCATCCGTGCTTGCCCAAGTGTCCGGTACCGTGCATTTCAAAGGTACCGTCAAAGGGAAGCGCCAGGTCGTTATTGAGGATTATTTCGGCAAGGAGTGTAAGCACCTTATTCCGGTCGTCAAACGCCTGCTCGTGCGAGATGGCGATACGGTCGATGCCGGCGAACCGCTCTGCGTCGGTTCTGCAGATCCTCACGAGGTCCTGCATATTATGGGCGAAAGTTACCTGCACCGCTATCTGATGGACGAAATTCAGCAGGTTTATCGGTTACAGGGCGTTACCATCAACGATAAGCATATCGGCGTCATCATCCGCCAGATGATGCGTAAGGTTTCCATCATTGCGGTCGGGGACACGCGATTCATCTACGGTCAGCTTGTCGATAAATACCAATTCCACGAAGAGAACAACCGTGTCATCAGCGAGGGCGGTCAACCGGCTGTTGCCCGTCCGGTGTTCCAGGGCATTACTCGCGCCAGCCTCAACATCGATTCGTTCCTTTCGGCCGCGAGCTTCCAGGAAACTACTCGCGTCCTTACCAACGCGGCCATCGCCGGATCCACAGATCTCCTGCATGGCTTAAAGGAAAATATCATTATCGGGCATCCGATTCCGGCTGGTACCGGTATGAAACGCTACAGGGAGGTGAAATTATTCGGACAAGAGAATCAGGACCTGGATGCGGAAATGGAGGAGATCCTCGAAAGAAGACGGCTTGAGCAGGTCGTAGAGCCGGAAGGACTCTTAGATTTGACCTACGACGATGATGACGATCTTGATGACGATCTTCCGCCTGAAATAGACGATATTATCGACGACGAAGATGGAGACGAAGACGAATAAGCGGAGCGGAAAGAGGGTGTTTACTGAAATTATGAAACTTTGTTCGCTAACAAAAATTTTATTCCTACTTTCTTCAAAATTTTTAGAACTCCACCAATTTGCCGTTGTATACTGACAAGATGAAGACGATATATCTCGTGTTTTTTATTCTATTCTCCATTCCCGTCTTTGCCTACATAGACCCCGGAACCGGTAGTATGCTTTTTTCTCTGCTCACCGGGCTGGCGGTGACGATGTTTTTCTTGGCGAAAAATTTGCTATTGAGGATAAAGTCGGGATTTTCCCTTAAAAAGGCGCTTACCGTGGTGGACGGCGCTAGGCGCCAGCGGCTTGTTATTTTTTCCGAAGGCAAACAGTACTGGAATGTGTTCAAACCGATTGTGGAAGAGTTGAGTGCACGTGGAATTGCCTGTATGTATTACAGCGCCGGAGAAGACGACCCCGGGCTCGCCTTTGAATCTTCATCCGTACATACGCGGTTCATAGGAGTCGGTAATGCGGCTTATCGGTTCCTCAACTTCCTCGAGGCTGAAGTATGCCTTACAACGACACCGGGGCTTGATGTATTCCAATTGAAGCGTTCGCCGGGCGTTCAACACTATTGTCACATACTCCATACACTCACGGACGCCGCTACCTATCGGCTTTTCGGTATAGATTATTACGATAGCGTGCTTTTAACCGGCGATTATCAGAAGAAAGACATACGCGCTTTAGAGAAATTGCGTGGCTTAAAGGAAAAAACACTGGAAGTCGTAGGTTGCACCTATCTTGATGTTTTTCAGACGCGACTAAAAGGTATGATCGAGGGCCGAAGGGATACTTCAGGGAATGTGCTTGTCGCGCCGTCATGGGGAGAAAATGCCATATTGAGACGCTATGGGCTACGGCTTCTTGAACCACTGGCAAAATCGCGGTTTCATATCGTCATACGCCCACATCCACAGACTATGATTGTAGAAAAGGATGCCGTTGATAAACTAATGGGTGCCTTGAAGCCCTATAGAAACGTAGAATGGAATTTTGATACGGAAAATCTGGATGCCCTTTCCCGTGCGGACCTGATGATTTCAGACTTTTCCGGCGTTATATTCGATTTCGCTTTCTTGTTTAACCGTCCGGTGGTTTACGCATGTTTTGACTTCGACAAGCGTCCTTACGACCTGTCGGATATTGAGGACGAGACCTGGACATTCCGCGCCATACGGATACTGGGTAGTCCGCTCGATGAAAGCAGTTTTGCGGACATAGAACATACTCTTGATAAGGTACTGGGCAAGGATAGACGAGAAATCCAACTGCTGAAGGATGAGGCATGGGCATTCCGCGGGCAAGCCGGTAAGAAAACCGTTGATTTTCTCGAATCATTACTGGAGAAAACCGCTAAAGGCCGAAGTTTTTAGCGGTTATACGATAATGATGTACCCGCTGTTGGCGGATTAAATTCATAGATAAGGAGGAACAATGTCAGATATAGCATTCGACATAGTAAAGACTTACGGGGCGATTTCCGAAGAAAAAAGCGGATGGAAAAAAGAATTCAATCTGGTATCGTGGAACAATCGCGTCCCGAAATTTGACATTCGCGATTGGGATCCGTATCACGAAAAGATGGGAAAGGGCATTACACTCTCACGAGAAGAAGCTGAAAAACTAGCGAAATTGCTCGCGGTGGCATTATCCGAGGAAAAATGACCCCTCTCCTGTATTAAGCCTTTTGACGGACGTTTCGCACAAAGGAACAAAGTAATCGCCTTGTTTCGTATTATCGAAAAAATCGTATTGCAAAAAATTCAATTATCGAGTAAACTTGTTAGTATAATATAAGGAAGGAAAGTACGATAATTGAATTTTTTAAAACCGTTCCTGTGGCGGGGGCGTTTATACATCTGAATTCTCGGACAAAGGGAAAAGGAGACGCGGCGAGTCTTGACAAACTTTTGTGTTGCACTTCCTCTTCCCCGGTAAAAATGGATTTACAGTGGTTTGCGGCCGAGGACGAAGGGCGTACCGAAGAGCCATCTGACTATAAGATTCGTAAAGCGCGGGAAGAAGAAGGACGGGTTGCCAAGAGTCAAGAATTTATCGGTGCGATGGTTCTACTCTTGCCGGCGCTTCTTCTGTTTTTTTTAGCCCCGTATCTGTTGCGGATATGTATGGAGTTGGTGAAATTCTTCATTTCCCGTGTGACATCCATGGACCCTGCCAAGGACCGCTCCATTGCGGGCGTATGTTTGAGTTATTTTCTAAGACTATGTTTACCCATCATCCTGACCGCAATGGTGGCGGCGATCTTTTCAAACATGGTGCAGGTGGGAATTTTCTTCACGACCAAGCCGCTTACGCCGAATTTCTCGAAAATTGTCCCGCGTTTTGGAAAATACTTTCAAAAGACGCTTCTTTCAACGGAAGGCCTCTTTAATTTTTTCAAATCTATTGTTAAAATGCTTGCCATAGGCTTGACTGCTTATCTGTTGATACGCTCGAAATGGGCTGTTCTGACGAATTTGCAGACTGCGAGTCTGTGGCAGGGAGTTAGCACTATTTCTACGCTTGCGGCGCGAATGCTCATCATCGCGGCTTTGCTGTTAGGCGCTCTTGCCATACCGGACTATATGTTTCAGCGGTGGCAGTATCGAGAGTCTTTAAAGATGTCCCGCAAGGAAGTCGAGGAAGAGCGCAAGAGGGAAGAAGGGGATCCAATGGTACGGGCGCGTCTTCGTCGGCGTATGCGCCAGATTCTGACTAAAAATATGGCTATCAACACAGCGAAGGCGGATGTAGTCATAACGAACCCCACACACTTCGCAGTCGCCTTGGAGTACCATCAAGGCGAGGGCACCGCCCCGATAGTAACGGCAAAAGGCGAAGATGAAATGGCATTCCGCATCCGACGCATCGCCCTTGATAATGAGGTGCCGATCGTGGAAAACAAGCCTCTTGCTCGTGCTCTCTACGCAGAAACCGAAGTCGGCGACGAGGTGCCTTTTGCTTACTGGCAGGCGGTAATACTGATTCTTCGGAAAGTACGAGCGATTAATGAAGAAAGAAGGAGGAAGAGGGCGTAAAGAAGAGGGATAGGAATCGTTCTTAGAAAGTTCTTCTATAAATTTCCTCCCCTATCCTACTCTTTATACCCACAAACAATGGCAGACGCGGCTTACGCAATAAACAACAAGGCGGCTCACGCCGGACCGTTGGGTAAACCTTCGGACATAGCGATGGCAATAAGCGTGGTCGGGGCGCTTTTCGTGCTTATTATTCCGCTCCCGACGCCGTTGTTGGATGCGCTCCTCGCATTGAACCTCACATTTTCTATTTTGGTCATACTCATCGTGCTTTACACGCAGAAAGCCGTTGATTTCAGCCTGTTTCCCACAGTGATGCTCGTGCTGACTGTATTTGGGCTTGTCATTAATATTTCGTCCACGCGGCTGATTCTGACTCAAGGAGCGCAGTTTGACGGGCGTATGATACGGGCGTTTTCGTCCTTTGTCGTTGGGTCAAACAACGCGGTTGATGGGCTTGTGGTCGGATCCGTTATATTTGTCGCTCTGATTGTGATGCAGGTAGTCGTCATAACCAAGGGCGCGACCCGTACCTCCGAAGTTGCCGCTCGTTTCACCTTGGACGCCATGCCGAATAAGTATATGGCGATTGATTCAGAATACAGTTCCGGCGTGATAACTGAGGAAGAAGCCCGTAGGCGAAAAGCCGAGATTCAGCAGGAGTCCGATTTCTACGGTTCTATGGACGGCGCGAGTAAATTTATTTCGGGAAGCGTCAAATTCGGTATATTCATGACTGTGCTGAACGTACTGGGAGGCATTATCATTGGTGCGGTGACGCATGGGGAGCCGATAGCGGCCGCGGTGAACAACTACATACGATTCTCCATCGGGGATGGTTTGCTTTCTCAGTTTCCGACCCTCTTTGTTTCTACGGCGATGGGCATTTTGGTAACACGGGCCGCAACACCGGGTGATTTAGGGGTGGAAGTGTCGGCTCAGTTCACGCGGGACGCACGGATTTACTGGATTTCCGCGTTTGTACTGGCAGGGATGGCTTTCTTGCCAGGCTTTCCGCACGCGCTTCTGTTCGTGATGGCCGCGCTCCTCGGATTTTATGCCCATGCTATTACTATAAAACAGCGGAAGAAAACATCCACTGAAACGGCTGCGGCTCAAGCTGTCCAGAAATCCAAAGATGACACTGGTGATATGCCGCCTATCGTGCCACTCGAAGCGCTTTCTCTCGAAATCGGGTATGGACTGATCCCGCTCGTAGACAAAGACAGAGGCGCAGAGCTTCTGGATAGAGTACAGGGCGTCCGCCGTCAGTCCGCGATAAACTTGGGGTTGGTGATCCCCAAAATTCGTATTATCGACAGCATAATATTGGAGCCTTCGGAGTACTGTTTCAAAATTCGCGGCGTTGACGTGGGAACCGGAAAAATCCGCATGAACTACTACTTATGCATAAAGTCAGGACACGTAAGAGAAGAACTCCACGGTGAAAAGACGCGGGATCCGGCTTTCGGCCTGCCCGCCGTGTGGATAAGCGAAGAAAGGCGGGACGAAGCGGAAAGACTCGGCTATACAGTGGTCGACCCGCCAACTATCATTTCCACGCATCTCACGGAAATTATCAAACGTAATGCATCAGAGATGATGGGTAGACAGGAAACACAGGCAATCATAGAGACACTCAAGAAAGATTACCCTGCACTTGTGGAGGAAGCAATGGGGCAAAAAGGGCTTTCACTCGGAGAAATTCAGAAAGTCCTACAGAATCTGCTGAAGGAGCAGGTTTCTATCCGCGATATGGTATCGATTCTGGAGACTTTGGCGGATTTTGCGCCGCTCACGCATGATACACGCTTTCTTACCGAAAAGGTACGGCAAAGACTGGCCCGGCAGATCAGTTATAAGTATGCAGACGAAGATAGGGTATTGCATGCGCTGACCTTGGATATGGCTCTCGAACAGAAAATCATTGACAGCAGGGTAGAGACCAACTCCGGGATTTTTTCGGCGATGGAGCCGTCTGCTCACCGTGCATGGATAAAGACACTCTTGCGGGTGACTTCGACTCTTGCGGAACAGGGGTACTTGCCACCGATTATTGTCTGTTCAGAGATGGCGCGCTATTTGGTGAAGTTGTCTACAGAACGGGAATTGTCTGAACTGGTGGTAATGTCTATGCCGGAGATCGCCCCGGATATTACGATTGAATCCTTGGGGATGATCAAGTTGGATTAGTTGGGAGAGAAAATGGAGTATTTTATAGAACATGCCGCAAATTACACTGAATGTCTGAACAAAATCCGTTTGAAATACGGAGATAGAGTGACGATACTTAATCAAAGAAGCATACGCATGGGTGGGTTTCTAGGATTATTTACCAAAGATGGAGTAGAGATTGCGGGTTTCACCCAGAACAATTACGCGAAGGATGTGCGAATAGCTTCTTCAAGCGTTTCGCCTCAAGGATCCCCGCAAACTTCTGATCCTAAAAAAAACCTTTACTTCGAAGCAGAAAAAAAGAAGCTTGTTGAGATGGGGACGGCCGTCAAGAAAGATGACTCGTCGTGGCTCAAGACAATGGCTGATATGGCCGATGATGTCAAATTGATAAAGAAAAGGCTTGACAAAAGCGGCGCAGCCCTTGAACAAGAAGAGCATCCTTCTCTCGCCCGTTTGCGGGAAACGATGGAGTTGAACGATTTTTCATCTTCGTATACACAGAATATCATCGAGCGGTGCAAGAAGGAGATTTCCTTCGAAGGGTTGAACAACTATGACGCGGTTCAGGATAAGGCGCTTGAATGGATAGGGGGGAGTATTCGCCTTTACAAAGAGGAGAAATTTTATAAGCGTCCCCGCATCATGGTGCTGGTGGGACCGACAGGTGTAGGAAAAACTACGACCATCGCCAAACTTGCCGCTATATTCAAGATTGGGAGTGGAGGTGTGTCGCCTATTTCGTTTTGTATGATAACGATAGACGCTTACCGTATCGGAGCAAAGGCGCAGATGGAGGTATATGGCGACATTATGCAGGTGCCTGTTTCTTACGTCGAGGATTACAACGATTTGAAGCAGGTGATTGCTCAATATTCGAGCGATATGGATATGATTTTGGTCGATACTATAGGTAAGAGTCCGCGTAAGTCCGTGGAATTGGGAGAAATGAAACAATTATTAGATGCATGCGGACCGTCCGCGGAGGTGCATCTGACGCTTGCGGCCACCACGAAGTGCAGCGATATCAAAGAGATTCTGCGTCAGTTTGAGCCGTTTAACTATCGGTCTGTCATCATCACGAAATTGGACGAGACCATTCGGATGGGCAATGTCATCAGCGCCCTTGCGGAAAAAGGAAAATTAGTGTCTTATATAACGGATGGGCAAAAGGTGCCGGGTGATATTCAGAAAGCATCGGTGGTACGTTTCCTCATCAACCTCGAGGGTTTCCACGTAAAGCGTTCGAAGATTGAGGGACAGTTTCCCAGCGATGAGGCGGAACAGATACGATGGAGAAAATAATGAGTAATATTTTTGTTTGAAAGTTTAGCGATGGACTTTCTAATAACGATTATTTTCTCCTTATTATTCATTAAACAAGAGGATTTTATGGAAGATCAGGCCGAAAAATTACGGGAAATTATGCGGAAGAGGGGGGAAACCCAGGAGAAACCGCAGAAAACATGGGACAAAAAGAAATCGCGTATCATCACCGTAACGAGCGGAAAGGGCGGTGTTGGTAAGACCAATGTGTCTATTAACATGGCGATAGTCTATGCGCGATTGGGGAAGAAGGTTGTGGTCATGGATGCGGACCTGGGACTTGCTAATGTGAACATCATGCTTGACTTGGCACCGAAACATACTCTCGTTAACGTGATGCGAAGAGAGAAAACCATGAAAGAGATTTTGATGGAATCGGAATATGGCATATCCATTGTCGGTGGGGTATCAGGTATATCTAAAGTCGCAGACCTCACCGATGAAGAAAGAAAACATTTTATCCAAGAGCTGAGTACCCTTTCCTATGCGGATATCATCATCGTGGATACGAGTGCAGGTGTTTCCAAAAATGTGCTTGATTTCATCGCGGCTGCGGATGACGTTATCATCGTTACCACGCCAGAGCCTACGGCGCTCACAGACGCCTACGCCCTCACAAAAATCATCCACTCCGAGCTTATGGAGCATATGGAACTGGACCTGAAATTAGTGGTGAACCGCACGAAAAATGCCGAAGAAGCGAAGAAGATCGCTGAACGCATAACAGGCATTGCGACTCAGTTTATGAATATCAAGATAGAGTACCTCGGTTTCATTTATGACGACCCTATCGTTTCCCATGCGGTTATGTACCAGAAGCCGTTCACGGTTATCGACCCGCGGAGTAAAGCGGCCACCTGCGTTCAGCACATTGTCGAGCGCATGGAAAGGATGACGCCTCGCCATACGGGCGGTGGATTCTCAATGTTAATAAAACGAATCTTTAACCGGACGTGATTATGTATACAAAAACAAGCGGTATTACTGCTGGAGTTGCATTTGGATTGTCGTTCTTAGTTGGACTCATTGGAGGCGCGGAGTTTCCCGGGATCTTATTTCGGGCTCTTTTTTTCGCCGCTGTTTTTTTTGGCTTGATGGAAACTGTTTATTTCATTTCGAGTAAATTTCTTACAGAGAAACCTTTGGAAAAGACCGATGATTCCCTTCAAAAAGGGACTATGGTGGACATCTCTTTAGACGATGAAGTGCAAATAACGCCCAAAGATTCAGTTGATGCCGACGTTGAAGACCTTGCTAAAGACAAACCTGCGGTGCCATATGAAACACCGGAAACAGACCATATCAAAACGGAGCTGTCGACTGATACGGCGGAATGGACGCCGGATCCTCCGATACAGGAAGTCTATAGAACTGAGAATGACAACATAGCGTCTATGTCCGATACATTCATAATGGATGATGAAAAGGGATTTAAAGCCCCTTACACGCCTAAACAATCGGTTAGCGACATGGCATTCAACAAAGCGGACCCTCTAAAGATAGTTGGCGCGATACGGACACTGATAAAGAAGGATTAAGGGGATGATGGTGACCCTTGAACAAAAAGAAGAAGATGAACTGTGGCGTGAATACCGAAAAACAAAAGACTGGGCGATTCGAGAGAGATTCGTCATACAGTATGCGCCTCTGGTAAAGTATGTTGCTGGCAAGGTTGCCATAGCCATGCCGCACAACGTTGAATTCGATGATCTCGTGGGTTTCGGGCAGTTCGGGCTTTTGGACGCTATTGACAAATTTGACCCGAATAAGGGGGTTAAGTTTAAGACATACGCGGTTCTCCGCATACGAGGCGCTATTATTGATGAGCTTCGTTCTATTGATTGGGTGCCGCGATCTATCCGCCAAAAGGCCCGCGAAATAGAAGATGCTATTGGAACGCTCGAAGCTCAACTCGGCAGAATCGCCACGGACCGTGAAGTTGCGAATACTCTGGGCATGGGCGAGGAAGAGTACGGGAAAACTTTGATGAAAATTTCTTGTACTACTATGCTTTCGTTAAATGATGTATGGTTTTCGGGAGATGAAAACGACAAGGTTTCCATTGGCGAGAGTCTCGAAGCGCCGATGAACCTGAACCCGGACATTATAATGGAAATAACCGAAGTAAAACGGGTTATCAATGAATCCCTCAAAGAACTACCAGAAAAGGAAAGACAGATAATTGTTTCATATTATTATGAAGGTCTTACCCTTAAAGAGATAGGTTATGTTTTAGGTGTTACGGAGTCGCGGGTATCCCAACTGCACACAAAGGCTATCATTCATCTGCGCTCTAAACTGACTCATGCGCGGCGGGGGATTATATGAGTAAAAAGGAGTATAGGCGATGATAGATTTTGTCAAACTACAAAGACTTATGAAGGAGCAGTTGGACGTTGACAGGCAGATTCGCACCGTAGATACGCAAGGTGATTCGCTTGAGTCCGCGCTTGCAGAAGCAGCCTCTTTGCTCGATATGCCGATGAGACGCATCGAATACGAGATAGTTGAGCACGGTTTCCGCGGCATACTCGGAAGCGGGAAAAAAAACTGGAAAATACGGGCTTATGTTAAAGCTTCGGACCAGACAACAAGAACTGGACATAGACTCGCGGACGAGATAGAAACGTCTGAGAGAGTTGTAATGATAAATAAAGACGGCGAAATGTTTGTTGTTTTATCGCCGGAAGGCGCTATGCTCAAAGTAACCGCGCCGGTCGGTTCCGGAAAGAAAGTTACCGAAGACATGGCCATACAACGCTTAACCGCCCGAAATGTGAAAACTATTGATAAAAATATCGTTCATGCGGTAGTCGAAGCGGCAGAGGGCAAATATGTGGTGGTCGGTTCTTTTGACCGTAATTACGCTCATGATACCCCTTTGAAACTCGAAGTGACGGATTTTGATATGAAGGCGTTCATCATCGTAGAACCTCCTGGAATAGGCGGTTGCGACCTTACGGCAGAAGTAATTATCAAGCACTTACGAAACAATCGCGTAGTGGTCGGTATCAAGAACGATGTCATTGAAGCCTTCGTAGACAGACCTCTTTATAGGACGCCGGTGCTGGTCGCGGAAGGTTCCAGGGAGGTAAACGGCAAAAACGCCTCCATTGAATATCTGTTTGAGACGAATCAGAATAAGGTGCATCTGCACGAAAGCAGAGATGGAACCATTGACTTCAAAAACCTACAAATCATCCAGAACGTGGTGCAGAATCAGCCGTTAGCCAAGAAAATTCCGGCCCAAGAGGGCATCAAAGGGAGAGATGTTAGAGGCACATATCTACCCGCGAAGGACGGCGTAGATATTCCGCTTCCCCTGGGGAAGAACGTTCATGTTAGTGAAGATGGTATGACTATCATTGCGGACATCAACGGGCAGGTTATGCTCACAGGCAATCTCATTAATGTCGAACCGGTGTTCGTAGTGCAGGGGAATGTAGGTCTCAAGACCGGCAATATCATTTTTTTGGGCACCGTTGAAATCACCGGTAACGTAGAAGACGGATTTTCGGTGAAGGCGGTGGGCAACATTGTGGTAAACGGTATGGTTGGAAGCGCGGAAGTGGAGGCCGAAGGGGATGTCATCGTACGGCAGGGAATCATCGGCAAGACCAAAGGAAGTGTTAAGGCGGGTAAATCTATATGGGCGCGATTCATTGAAAATGCCATCATTGACGCGGGTAATATGGTTATTGTGTCGGACGGTATCATCAACTCTAAAGTGGATGCCTACAAGCGTATTGTGTGTCAGGGTAAACGTGCCCGCATCGTCGGCGGACGACTACGCGCATCAGAGGAAATCAATGCGCTTGTCATCGGTAGTTCCAGCGGCGCAACAGAAACTATCTGCGAAACGGGTATTGATCCAAAAATAAAAGAAGCGATAGAGAATCTTTCCTCTAAAAAGGTGGACAAGGAAAAAGAACTTGAGACGTTGACAACGGAAATACAAGGACTCATCAATATCAAGGCTCAACGGAAATCCCTTCCGGAGGAAAAAGAATTCCTGCTCAGGGAGCTTATGGACCAAAAAGACAGGCTGAATGGAGATTTACAACAGATAGCAAAGGAAATAGGCGAACAACAGGAAATCCAAGACAATCTCAAGACCCGTGGGCGTGTTTCCGTTGCGAATATAATTTATCCTGGAACGAAAATCTTGATACACGAGGTGCCGGAAAATATACGTAGTGAATACAAAGCCGTTACTTTTGTGATGGAAGACGGGCTTATCCGCGCCGTGAAATACGAGCCGCCCGATGAAGAAGCTACACGGGGTCCCGAAGGATACGATGGGTAAATAAACAACCGTGCGATTTCCCCCACGGTAAAGGTAAAACGAGGTGAAATATGGCTATCCAACCACTTGATTTGCAAGTAATGTTTAATCAGCTCGACAGTGTCGGCAAGGCTCAAGCTTCTCAACGAGAAGGTTTGGCGATGCAACAGACTCTTCAGAATCTACATATACAAGAGAAGATTCAAGCCAACATACAAGCGGTTAACGAGTCTCAAGGTTCCGATAACGGGGCGGAAGGGGTGAAAGACCGAGGAGCGCGTTCTCAGGCAGGATCGGAACAAAATGGCAAAAGAGAAGAGGAGAACAAGCAGGCACGGGAAGAAATACGGCGTCTCTGGGACCCGTATCTTGGGAAAAATGTTGATATTAGTGGGTAAAGTATGAATATAAGCACAATTATTTCTATTGTAACGCTTGGTTTATGCCTTTTGTTTTTTATATCTTGTCGAGCGTGGCTGGAAAAACGGACGGGACAGGATCGTATTTTGGCAGAGTTTCGTGAAGAGGTGGGCAAACTCATTACGGAAATTGACGCGGCAACAGATAGAGATGCAACGCTCATTGAAGACCGCATCAAGTCTCTCAAAACCCTGCTTGAAGACGTTGACAGGAGAATTATTCTCCATGGCGAGGAAATAACCCGCCGACGGAATCATGCAGAGACATACGCTGAATTGGGCAGAAAACAGATCTTTGATGGTGAAACCAAGACCGTTATTGAAGCAAAATCATCGGCAGACGAAAAACCGTCCGTTCCCCATACGGAAATCGCAGCGCCGCCACCCGCGCCGCGGACCTTTCATGAACAAGTGCGGGAACTATCCCGCGCTGGCTTCTCGCCCAATCTGATTGCGGCGAAACTGGGCGTGAGCATCGCCGCAGTGGAGCTTGCCATCGCCATACCGGAAAGAAAGGAGCGGTAAGCATGGTGGAATATGTTGAGACAAGAAGCGCCAATTGCTGGATTTATTGGGCTTTTGGGCGAGTCTCTCCTTTTCCGCAAAAAAGAGGAATATTGCAGACGCCTTGCGTGGTAATGGATCCAGGTTCTGACGCGGAACTCATCATAGAACGGTTAGAAAAGTTGAATGTCTATCCCCGCGTGTTTTTGTTGACGCATGGGCATTTCGATCATATAGGAGCGTTGCCCAAGCTTGCCGCTTATTACGCCGAACAGGAGGTCGAGATTGCCATTCATCAAGCTGACGCGGCGTATCTTGGGCCTGATTCGTTTGAGATGCACCGGCGATGCTGGTTACATGCGGCAGGAAATGCCGATTATATCGACAAATTTTGGCAACCCATGCCTGTTCCTACGCGGTTTGTCGGTGAAGGAGACCGCATCGGTTCTTTGCAAACCTTGCATTTGCCTGGTCATAGCCCCGGTTCAGCGGCGTTCTATGATGAATCAGCTCGTCTTATTTTCACCGGAGATTGTCTGTTTAGACATTCTTTTGGACGCACTGACCTTCCCGGCGGCGATGAAACGCTCCTGAGGGAAAGCTTGCGACGCCTCTTGACTCTGGACAGTGCGGTCGGCGTGTATCCAGGTCATGGTGAAATCACGACTGTCGGCGCGGAACGGTTTTATGGCAAAGGAGTTTACTTTTAGCCTTTGAATAAATAAAGCTAAACGAGTGACTATGTTTTGGCGAAAAAGAAGTAAAGAATGATAGAGATAGAATTAAAAGCATGGGTTGACGACCCTCAAAAAACAAGGGTACTCGTATCTACCCTGGCTTCATTTGAGAGAGATTTTGAAAAAGAGGATGTCTATTGGTATCCAGTCGAGAAAAACCCAACGGTTCCGAACTTCGGGGTCCGCGTCCGCAAGGAAACCGATAGCAAGGGGACCCGCGTTCTGGTAACATTTAAGGTCAAGGAAAAACGGGATACCATTGAGGTAAACGACGAGAAAGAATTCGAGGTATCTGACGTGGAGCCTTTCGAAGCACTGCTCAACATTTTTGGGCTTCAAATTGGATTACGGAAATATAAAAAAGGCTCCGCCTGGACAAACAACGATGTTACTGCGGAACTCTGCGAAGTACAAGGCTTGGGTTGGTTTCTAGAGCTGGAGATTCTTGTGCCTTCCGCGGATGAACAAACCATCAGGGAAGCGCAAAATCGACTCTTGTCTTTTCTCAAGGAAACTGGCGTCGATGAAAGCAGAATAGAAAGCCGTTACTACACGGAGATGCTGAAGGTATTAAGGAAATAGAGAGTAAGTTTTTTATTTATAGAATAAAATATGTTTGTAACGTGCGACAGACGTGTTTTTAGAGGAAAAAATTGTGAAACCCATAACATTCACTCGCGTGAAACGCAAGCTGATTCGGATTTTTTTCCGTGAACAATGGTCGCTTTTGCTTTTGGCAGGTGGCAAAGACGGCTTTTTAAAGCCCTCAGGAAAGAATGGACGTATCTTAAAAGAAATCATCCCGCCGCGGGATTTTCAGTGGGCTGACCCGTTCATAGTGGAATGGGAAGGCAAAACGTATATCTTTGTCGAACAACAATACAAACACGAAAACGGCACCCTGGGATTCATCGAATTATTTACAGATTTGAGCCATTCGGCGTTTGTCCCTATTTTGGAAAAGTTCTATCATCTTTCGTTTCCCAATATCTTTCGCTATGAGAACGAGTGGTATATGATACCCGAATCCCATGAGAACAGAACCATAGATCTGTATAAGGCGAAGGATTTCCCCGCTACATGGGAGTTTGAAACAACGCTTATGCGAGATATTGACGCAGTTGATTCAATCGTGTTTTTTCATAACACGAAATGGTGGATTTTCACCAGTGTTAAGAGAAAATCTTTCAACGATAATCTCTGCCTTTTTTATGCGGATGCTTTCCCGACTGATAAGTGGACTCCGCATCTATGCAACCCTGTTTGCGCGGATGTGACAAACAGTCGTATGGCTGGCGCTATCTTTTGCGATGATTCGGGAAAGATTTACCGCGCCGCACAAAATTGTCTGAAAGACTATGGCAAAGAGACAAACATCAACGAAATTATCGAATTGACAGAAACCTCATATAAGGAACGTATCGTCAAAACCATTTTTCCTGAAAAAGAAATGAATGTGGTCTGCACTCATACCTTGAATTTCAGCGAAAACCATGTAGTCAGGGACGTTAAAACGCGAGTGTGGAGGATTTGACTCATAAAAGGAACCTATGACCATACTCGGTATTTTTTTAATTAACGAAATCCGCACTGGCGGGGACCGTCGTTACCTCGAACTACTGGAACTGCTGGCGGAGCGTGGCAATCGCATTTTTGTTATCATGAACATATTTTTGAACTACACACCGAAACATTTGACACAAATCAAGTTGCCAGTAAAATATGTCCGCCATAGGTTCCCGCCTGCGTCTTTCTTATTCTGTGAAAGCATAAAAAAGAATCTAGCTTTTATAAAAAACAAGATGGGAAACATGCAAAAGATTGATTTTATCCATATTCACGGGGATATTTACCTCAAATCTGCGATTTTTCTGAAAAAAGTCCTGCAAGTCCCGTTGTTTTACGCCTCACGGTGTAACGATGTGGACCGGGCGCGGATTTTGCGGGCAAAAGGCGGCTTATCACTCAAAGAATACCTTTTTTCGCTTGTGTATGAACTGGTCAACAGGTCGAGGGAACGACAAATCGCTCGTTTTGCGGACTTGGCAACATTTCAAAACGCCATTGACCGCGATATTTTCGTCAAGAGGACAAAATATCGCATAGAAAAGATTATCGTCATACCAGGCAACATCGGTTTACCGCGGTGCAAGCCGAAATGGGAAAACAAAAACACCTCGGAAAAGGTTCAAACCCTTGTCTACATCGGCTCCCTCTCTCCGTCAAAAGGATTCCTCGATCTGTTAAAAGCCCTCGCGGAACTGAAAGAACGTGGGTTCGGCGGTCTCCGCTGTTACATTCTCGGCAGAACAGAAAACACAGGGCAAACAAAGCGATTCATTGAAACTCTGAACATTCAGGAAATGGTTACTTTCGAGGGCTTTCAAGATCCATTTCCCTATCTTGCGCGGTGCGATATGCTGGTGTATCCTACGCTTTACGATGCGTATCCTGATACGGCGCTTGAAGCCCTCCATACAGGTTGTCCGGTGATTGGATCGCGGGTGGGTGGTTTACCAGATTTGCTCAAATACCCGGAGTTGCTTTTTGAAACAGGCGATATTCAGGAAATTGCAGACAGAATCGAAAAATGCATCAGAGAGCCAAAATTTTACCAGTGTATCCGTCGCTTATGTGCGGCACGGACTGAGGCTCACCATTTTGACTGGGCGGCGCAGTTTGAAATGGCTATGAAAATTAAGAACAGGGAGTTGTATTGTTAGGAATTTGGAGTTTGTCGCTAAACGTTCTCCCTCTCATAAAACAGGAGATAAATTATGAACATATCGGTAATCGGTACAGGCTATGTCGGTTCCGTGTCAGGCGCGTGTTTGGCTGACTTTGGAAACAGCATTATTTGCGTTGACAAAGACGCCTCAAAAATCGAGGCGCTGAAAAACGGTATCATCCCCATATTCGAGCCGGGTTTGGACGAAGTGGTGGATAGGAACGTCCGTGGCGGTAGACTGCGGTTTTCCACCGATTTGGCGGAAGCAGTGCGGAACAGCGATGCGGTTTTCATCGCTGTCGGTACCCCGCCTGCGGAAGACGGAGCCGCAGACTTGCGATACGTAGAAGAGGTCGCCCGTGAAATTGGACGCAATATCGGCCACTATACTGTCGTTGTGGATAAAAGCACGGTTCCCATCGGTACCGGGCGCAAAGTTGCAGGCTGGATACGGGAAGAACTGTTCCTACGGGGCGGGAATGTGGCGAAAACGCCTTTCGACGTCGTTTCCAATCCCGAATTCCTGCGCGAAGGCACGGCGATTTACGACTTTACTCACCCGGACCGTGTAGTCATCGGCGCTGACAGTGAAAAAGCCCGCGCTATAATGAAAGAAGTCTACCGACCGCTCTACTTGAACGAAACGCCCTACATTGAAACAGGTTTGGAATCCGCTGAAATGATAAAATACGCCTCAAACGCTTTTTTAGCGATGAAAATCACCTTCATCAACGAAGTGGCAAATCTGTGCGAAAAATGCGGCGCAGATGTAAGAGACGTGGCAAAGGCCATAGGCAGAGATGGACGCATCGGCGGTAAGTTCCTACATCCCGGACCTGGCTACGGCGGCTCATGTTTCCCAAAAGACACGGCCGCAATGGTGCAAATCGCCCGCGCTTATGGAGAAACCCTGTCCCTCATTGAAACCACCATTGCGGCAAACGAGCGCCAAAAGGCGCGTATGGTTGACAAAATTACGGTAGAATTAGAGAAAAAAGGCAGAGTTACGGGCAAGACTATCGCTGTTCTAGGACTTGCATTCAAGCAGAACACGGACGATATGCGGGAATCGCCGTCTATTCCCATTTGCGAAGGACTTGCGGCAAAGGGCATACATCTACGGGCTTTTGACCCGGAGGCGATGCGAGAGGCGGAATGGCGGCTTGCCTCCATTAAGGACAGGCTTGTTTTTTGCACTGATGAATACGCGGCCGCCACAGGAGCGGATGCTGTGGTGCTTATTACGCCGTGGAACCAGTTCCGCAACCTTGATTTGGCGCAGTTGAAGGCGGTTATGGGCGGTATAGACGAAACCCCTTGTTTTTTTGACCTCCGCAATATTTACAAGCGGGCGACTGTCGAGAATGCGGGCTTCGCGTATTTTGGGGTAGGGACGTGAGCTGTTAATTAAACACGGATCCACTCAAAACATATAGACCATCCGTTTCTGAACTAGATAAATTCCCCAGCCGTCCTGATTTCATCGCAATATTCACAACGGTACGTCCGTTGTTCCGCGCTTTCGAGATGAAAAATGTGGGAGACATAGGTTTCTGTTGATGTGATACACCGCGGGTTTTTGCAACGAAGCACGTTTTCCACCCGTTTTGGCAGGGAAAGTTGTATTTTTTCGCGGATAAGCTCGTTTTCAATGATGTTTACTGTTATGTTCGGGTCGATCAAACCTAAAATGTCGAAATTGATGGCGATAGTATTGTCAATCTTGATGATGTCTTTCCTGCCCATTTGCGAAGAAGTCGCATTGATAAGAAACGCCACCCTATCCGTCGTCTGGTCAAGACCCAGCCAGTTGAAAATCCTTATACCTTGTCCGGCTTTTATATGGTCCATGACAACGCCGTTTTTGATTTTCGGTATGTTTAACACTTTGCCTCCATATTCCTAAAATAGGTGGTTCATCAAGCCAGTTTTCATGTCCATTCAAGTTTTTAACATTATAGCAATGAGTATAGCGATAATAACGGGTCATGTCAAGCAAGGATTTTAGAGATTTCCGTATAAGGAAAATATGGTTTTTAAGATAGTCTGTCGATATTGTGTCTACCGTATCGACAGACACTAGCTCTGCACTATCCGCGACCCTTCTGCGCCCTTGACTATCTCGATGCGGCTTGAGATGCGGGAACGCAGGTCCCCCACGTGGGAGATGAGTCCTACCATGCGTCTATCGCGTAACTCGTCCAATATACCCATAGCCTTGTCGAGGCTTGTCTCATCCAGACTACCAAAACCTTCGTCTATGAAAACCGCGTCCAGACGCACTCCCCCTGAGCGGGATTGTATGGAGTCGGCCAAGCCCAGTGCCAAGCTGATTGACGCCATAAAACTTTCGCCGCCGGAGAGTGTGGCGCAAGGACGGGTTTTGCCGGTGTAGGCATCAAACACCTCAAGGTCAAGTCCAGAAAACGCCCTCCCCCTGCTCCTGTCACGGTCTAGGAGTAGAGAATAGCGCCCTTCGCTCATTTTTTCGAGTCGTTTGCTGGCAAAACTCGCAATTTCCGCAAGATATTTTCCCAAAAGCCATGCCTCAAACGGATGTCTTGTGCGATTTCTCCCTTCGATGTCGTCTTTTAAGCGGTTCAAAAGCTCGTTTTTCTTGTTCAAATCCGCCCATTGCGCCCGCTTTTCCCGTAAAAAAAATCCATCCCGTTCAATAGAGGCAAGTTCCACTTGAATATTGTCTCGTTCTAGTTGCAATTTCTCCTTTTCTGTGGCGGCTTCCGTCATTTTTGCGGTCATTGTTCCTTCGTCCACAGCTTCATCGGTTTGGAAACTCGCCAAGCGGCTTTCTAATTCCTCTTTAAGCGACAAAAGCTGGGTCTGATCCCGCTTCCATTTGTCGATCTCCCGCTCAAAGCCCGCTTCTTTTTCCACGCTCAAAAGCGCGGCTTTAATCTCGCTCACAGAGGCAAAAGGAGAATTACCAATGGCTTCTTGTAAGCCAGAAGCCGCCTCTCCGAGTCGGCTTCTGGCGGATTCTTTTGAAGAAAGCGCTGAATTTTCTCGCGCCATTGCCGCAGAAAGCTCGTTTTGCGCCTTTTCTCGCTCATTACGGAAGTCGGTGCCCATCTTCTCGACGTGATTTAGGCGTGTTTCCACCTCTGCGAGCATTACCTCCACACTGCCTACGCCTTTTGATGGAGCGAGTTTTTGTTCTAGCGCCGCTATTTCTTTATTAAGTACTATTTGCTTTTCCGTGGAAAGCGCTCGTTGCTTCTCAATGTCCACCATCCGCGTCTGAAGCGCGAATATCTCTTTGTAAAGAAGGGATAGTTTTTCGTGTGCTTGTTTTGCCAACCGCCGTTTATCCGTAACTGCATTGAGCTTCACGACCTGTTTCTTCAAAAGCGCGTCTATTTCATTTTTGTCAATTTTCTTGAATTTCTCAAATTCCTCATCATCCAATCCCTCATTTCTGAAAAATCCTGAATCCCTAGCTTTCTTGAAAAGATCGATAATTTGCCTTTGTATACGATGTAATTCCCTCGTTTTATTTTCCAAGTCTGTCTTGTGGATAGTCAACTCTTGTTCTGCGGCTTTCAGAGAATGACGGTGTGTTTCTATGCGTTCATCAATACCGAAAATACGTTCCGCGGCGGCCGCCACCTGCGGATGGTCGCGGCTCCCACATACCGGACACGGTTCCCCTTTTTTAAGCGTCGCCACCAAATGTGCCGCCCTGTCCGCGTTCTCCGATGCTGTTTTTTTCGCTTCAAGGCGTTTCAGATCATCGGCAAGCACAGGAACATCCTTCTCAAGCTCGTTGAGACGCTTTTCCATGTCTTCAATCGCATTTTGAGCTATTCTTTCATCATTGAGGAGAGGTTCCATGTCTTGAGCGATGCTTTTTAAGCTCACAAGGCTGTCTTTTCTCGACCGCGCATCTTCAAAAAGCGCATCAAGGCTTTCAGTTTGGGAGTTGAGTGAGTCAAGCGTCTGAATTTCTTTGTCTCTTTCAGCAATTTCTTGTTCTAAAACGTCTTTTTGCGTGGTGAAATTACGTGTTTGTCTCTCTTCAGCGGCGATTTCATCTTTTTTTACAGAAATTACCTTTTCTTCGTCACGCATTTCCCGCAAGAGAGGCAGTTTTTCCCGTAAGGAGCGGCTTTCCTCCTCAAGGGCGTCTATTTCGGCGGCACGTAGCTCAAGGTTATCAGTCTTTTGACGGGCAAGAGTAGCGTTTTTAAACGCCGTCTCCCATTCTTCGGAATAATGACTGAAAGTCTGCTGCGCCGCCTCTTCAAGGACGATGAATTGTCTCAAAGGCTGGGCTTTTCGGGACAGCGTAAGGGCATTTTCTTTATTTTTAATAGCGGATTCTTTGTCTTCAAGGGATAAAAGTTCTTGTTTTATCACCGAGAGTCGCTCCATGAGTCGTTTTTCTTCCTGCTTATTCTCGAGCTTCTTCTCAAGAGCAGTATAGTTTTCGGAAAGTTGTCTGATTTTTGTCTTTAGAAGAGATAGTTTTTCCGCATAACGGACTCTTATGTCGTCTAAATCATCTAAAGACAGGCGTTTAGCCACTTCTTCAATGGAACCGCAGATTTGACGGGCTTGGTCTGTCGCGTTTTTTGCTTGGTTTGACACAATTTCCCGTATTCTTGCGGCATCATCCATCGGAAAGAGCTTGCCAAGTACTTCTTTGCGTTTTGTGCTATTTTGGCGAAGGAATTCAGCAAATTCACCTTGGGGCAATAGCACAATCTTAAAAAATTCTTTAGCGTCAAGCCCAATGACTCTTTTGATTTTCTCATCAGCTTCAGATTTTCTTGAACTTGCACTTTCCCATTTTCCTTTTTTTCTTTCGGAAAGAACCGCGCTTTCCCCTCGTTTCTTTGGTTTTTCTTGCTTGGGACTGCGTTCTATGCAAAAATGTCTTTCCCCAACCAAGAATTCTAGTTTAACGGAACATTCGCCGCCGTTCTCGCGTCCAAAGTCAGATTTGAGTCTTTGGAGGTACTCGTTACGTGCACCGGGGACCTCACCGTAAAGGGCAAAGCATATCGCGTCAAAGATAGTGGTTTTACCCGCACCAGTCTTACCTGTAATGAGGAATATGTCATTCAAGGCAGTAAAATCAAGGGATACTTTACCCGCGAAGGGTCCGAAATTTTCAAGATCGAGTTTGAGCGGTTTCATAGACTTATTATACACAGAAGGATCGATCACGTCTATACATAGGGTAAAATAAAGGTTGTAACGGAGCGGGGTGAAAGTTTATTGGTGCAATATTTCTTGAAATTATAAATTATCAAGTTCTGAACAACAAACCTATTCCCCTCCTCCCATTTTTCATTTCACACAGGCGTCAGCTTCTTTGCTACTTCCACAATCTCGAACACTTCGAGATTGTCTCCGACTTGTACGCCGTCGAAGCCTTCGATACCCAAACCGCACTCAAAGCCGGCCGATACCTCTTTCACATCGTCTCTGAAACGTCGCAGAGAGGCGATTTTACCGGAGTGAAGCTCTACGTTATCACGGATGAGGTGAACGCTGGCGCTCCGTTTAACCGTACCGGTGATCACGTAACAGCCCGCGATAACCCCAAATTTCGGAGTTTTGAATGTGTTCCTTACCTCAACTGTTGCAATGGTTTCCTCTTTCAGGTCAGGCTTAAGCATTCCTTCCATTGCCTGTTGCATCTCTTCGGTGGCTTTAAAGATAATGTTGTATTTACGGATATCAACCTTTTCTTGGTCAGCTAAGATTTTTGCCTTAGGCACGGGACGCACATTGAAACCAATGATGATGGCCTTGGACGCAGCCGCAAGCTCTACATCACCTTCGTTGATTGCCCCAGGCAGGGCTTGTATGACATTGAGGCGTACCTCTTTTGTGGAGAGCTTTTCAAGGCTGGAACGGAGGGCTTCTGCGGAGCCTTGCACGTCGGCTTTAACGATAACCTTGAGTTCTTGAATATCGCCTTCAGAAATGGTGTCGTGGAGATTTTCAAGGGTGATTTTCTTGACATTCTTAGCGTCTTCAAATCGCTTGAGCTCCTTGCGTTTGGCGGATATTCCGCGGGCGAATTTTTCGTCATCAACTACTTGAAATGGATCGCCTGCATTAGGGATGCCTTCGTCAAAGCCGATGACTTCAACCGGCATCGCGGGAGTTGCTTCCTTGACGCGAACGCCTTTGTCGTTGAACAGGGCGCGCACTTTTCCTGGCCAAATGCCCGCGACAAACGAATCGCCCACTTTGAGTGTACCTTTCTCGATGATGATAGTTGCCACAGTGCCCCGACCTGGGTCAATGCGCGATTCAAGTACTTTGGCTTCAGCATTACGGTGGTAATCCGTCTGTAATTCTTGAATTTCCGCCTCGAGGAGGATACTCTCAATAAGTTTTTCAAGTCCCAATCTTTTCAGTGCGGAAATTTCTACGAACATCGTCTGCCCTCCCCACTCCTCGGGCTGTAAGCTCAATTCTGAGAGTTGGGTCTTCACGCGGTCGATATTTGCATCTGGTCTGTCAATTTTATTGATTGCCACGATAATAGGGACATTTGCCTCATTTGCGTGGTTGATTGCCTCAATGGTTTGAGGCATAACCCCGTCGTTAGCCGCAACTACCAGCACGACAATATCCGTCACCTGTGCGCCCCGCGCCCGCATCCGCGTGAACGCTTCGTGTCCGGGTGTATCCAAAAAAGTGATTCTACCGCGCTCGGTTTCCACCATGTACGCGCCGATGTGCTGGGTGATACCGCCAAACTCGCCGTCAACCACATTGGCACTGCGAATAGCGTCCAAAAGCTTGGTTTTGCCATGGTCAACGTGTCCCATGACTGTGACAACCGGCGGACGGGGCGCCATATTGGCCGCTTCATCCGCCGGGGTTTCAATGACGGTCTCGTCGAAGAGACTAACAAGTTTCACGTCCGCGCCGTATTCTAACGCGAGCAGTCTAGCGGTGTCTGCATCTATTTGCTGATTGATGCTTACAAGCTGTCCCATAGACAGAAGCTTGGCGATAAGGTCAGCCGCACGGAGGTTCATCTTTTTCGCCAATTCAGCGACTGAAATCACCTCCATAATCTCGATGAGCTTTGGTACTGGGCTGGTGGAACGGATTATCTTCTTTTTGACAGGATGAGGTTTTTCCTCTCTCTCTTTTTCCTTCTCCTTGCGCGTATAAATCGGCTTTTTTGCCTTGAAAGAACGTTTTACCGGTGTCTTCGCATCAGAAGGAGACGGTGTTTGCGGAACTATGCCGGGCGCTGTTCTAGTCACAAGAGGACGCAACGGCCTCTGAGCACCGAAGTTTTTGCCCTGCCGATTGTCAGATACACCCGGTTGTCTCGGATAACGCGGTCCATTGCTACGGACATTCCCCGAAGAGAAATCAGGCTTCCCTCCGCGCTCTTGAGGTCTTTCCGAAGAGATGCTGCCCCGTCCACCCGGACGCTGGTCGAAATGCTGACCACTCTGTTTTCCGCCGTTCCTGTTCCGCTGATGTGACTTGTTCTCCTGATGCGTTCTCGGACCAACATTTCGTCCACCAACCTTACCCGCGACAACATGAGGGCGTTCCTTTATTTGGAAGACGCGGACCGCTTTTGGATCGATTTTAACCGTAGTTTCCACAACATCCAGAGTTTCCGTCAGTTTATCCGTCAGTTTATCCGCGGATCCAGGTTTTACTTTTTCCCGTCTTTTTTCCGTCTTAACCGATTCTTGAGAATGTTCCGACCGTTTCCCCATCTTTTCCGTTTTCTCAATTACGGGTTCAATAGCGACCGGCACCGTGACCTTAGCTGTCGTAACGACTATCTTCGGTTGAAGTTTTTTAGTCAAAGGTTTTTTCTTTACCACAATCACTTTTCGACGTTCAACATGTTCATTTTCCACTGTTTTTTCCCCATGGACAGACTTATCCCCTTCACGTTCCACTTTACCTTTTTTCTCTATGGGACGACGTTTGATGAGTTCTGTCTTGGGCTCTTGTGTCTTTTCTAATTCCTCCGCCATAAACCACCTTTCTCAAAGCGGGAATAGAGAATGGAGAACGTGGTATGAAAGTTTAATAATGTACTACCACCGTTCTCTACTCCTTATTCCTCGTCTTCGTATTCAAAACTTAAGCCGATACCGCAATTCGGGCAACTGGTCATATCGAGTGTTATTTTAGCACCGCATTTTGGACATTCGTATTCTTCGACTTCGGCCTCTTCGAAGAGAGGATCCTCAACCTCTTCCTCTACAATGTCCACGTACTCTTCTATCAGTTTGTTCAACGTGTCAAGCTGTTCCTGAGACAGGTTGAATTTCTCACTCTGTTCCTGAGGACTCAACGCTATGAAATCCTCAATATAATCCGCCCCCTTGTTCTTGACTTCGGTGGAGACCTGCGGGTCTACACCGGGCAGTTCCGAAATACGAGAATATTCTTCGACTTCGCTGAACAGTTCGGACACAGCGCGCCGAGATTCGGAAGCGATGTCCATCTGGGCGAACTGGGTTTCAGTCTTGACATCAATACTCCAGTCAACGAGCTTATTGGCGAGTTTCACGTTGTTACCTTGTTTACCAATAGCAAGGGATAATTGAGAATCATTCACAACCGCTAGGGCCTGATGCTTGTATTCATCAAGGATGACGACTTCCCGTACTTCCGCGGGTGAAAGCGCATTCTTTATAAAGAGCGCGGGATCTACTTCATATTTGAGGATGTCTATCTTCTCCCCTTCCAGCTCCTTGATGATGGACTGTATCCTCACGCCTTTGAGTCCAACACACGCGCCTACAGGATCGACATCTTCCTTATTTGAGTAGACTGCAATTTTCGTTCTATATCCGGGCTGTCTGACGATGCGGTGAATCTCAACGGTTTTGTCGTAGATTTCCGGTATTTCAAGCGTCAGAACCGCCCGCACGAAATCCGTATGGGTACGTGAAAGCGTTACCTGCAAATCCGAGGAATTCTTCTTCACGTCGTATATCAATGTCTTGATACGATCATTGACGTGGAAGTACTCCCGTGGAGATTGGTAACGTTTGGGAAGCAATCCTTCAACTTTGCCCAAATTGACGTAAATATCACCGTTTCTTTCCCTTTGATAATACCCGATGATAATTTCACCTACTTTAGACTTGAATTCATCGTAAAGGCTGGAATTTTGAATAGTCCGTATGGAGTGTCGTGCGGTTTGTTTCGCGCTGTGAATCGCGGCCCGGTCGAAATCCTTAGGGTTTATTTCAATAAGAAACTCGTCTCCTATTTCCGCTTCTGGACTCGATTTTCTGGCTTCCTCCAGAGATATTTCAAACACGGGATTCACATCCTCACCTTCTGCGACTATTTTCTTCTTCGCAAAAAGGGAAACCTTTTGATCATCTGTGAATCGAACTACCGCGTTAGCCGGATTAGGCTCCTGTTTCCCGTTCACTAACCGCTTTTCAGGTATCTTATACTTGCGACGATACGCGGTTATGAGGGTCTCCTCTATTGTCCGCAGAATATGTTCTTCAGACATACCGCGTTCTTGTTTGAGTTGAAAGACTGCTTCAGATACATCTATTACCAAAATCCATCCTCCTATTCCTGAGAATAGTCCAACTTCGCTTTTGCAATAACATCATAACGTATTCTCTCCGGTTTTACTGAAGCGTCCTTTTTTGCTATCACGATACCTTCGTTGTCTGCGGCGAGTAGTATACCTACAGTCCAATCGGAAATGTCCGAGCAATAGCACCGGACCCCCCGCCCCAAATAATGGGCGAATTCGGCACCATTCTTTATGTTCCTATCTATGCCCGGAGACGACACTTCAACCGAATAATCATCAGGAAAAGCTAAATCCAATCGAGGGACGATGGCGCGATGAACACGGGAACAGTCATCAATACTTACGATTCCTTTCTTGTCAATCATTACACGGATTTGAACCGATATTTTATGTCTCGAAACAACGAGGTCCACCAGGGACATCCCAAGTCCATTAATAACTTGTTCCAGTGAATCGAACAACGGGTCTGATTCCCGCGGGATAAACCGCAAATTTCCTCCCCCCCTTTTCCATAAGCTAAAAAAATCGCCTAACGACCTTTTAACAATTATCAATATATTAAAAAATACTGTAAATGAATTCTTAATTTTTGTCAAGTGGAAAAAATCGATAAGAAAGTTTTAAAAAATTGGAGTTTTATTAAAGATTTTTCTATAAAATTCATGATTATTTTCAGTAACTAGAATTTCTTCGGAGATTTCAGAGACATTCATTTATCGGCGCATAATGTATTTATATACAAAACCGGCAGGGCGATAGGTCATTTTCGCTTGCCGTAAACCTTCATCTCCAAGGTCTTGCTCGCGGTTTATGAGAACGAAATTTTCCGGCAGAGAAGCCGCGAATTCTTGATTGATGTACTGATAGACGCCTTTATAATCGTCAATGCCCTTCTCAAAATGTACGGCAAACATCGTGTTTCTCGCAAGCCCTTCTCCCATACTCCAGCCGACGGGTCTTCCATTTATATAATAAATGTTTCCGGTCATGCCGAGAATACTGAGGAGTTCCAGAGCATCTTTCGAGGCGAGGTAATCGCCGTCCTCGCCCTTGTCTTTGCGCCAATGGCTGAGAACCTTCATGGCATCAGGAACGCGGTCCTGGGTCAATGGAAACACTTGCGGGACATAGCTGTTGAGGAATGCGTTCACTAGATTCCGTTTCTTGTGAAATTTCTTTCCAGAAAGTTCCGCAAGATCGGTTCTATTGTAAAGATAATCAAAATTATCGCGGTCTTCGATTATTTCAACACTATTTCGCCGACAAAATTCATCTTGTCCACAAAACGTCTTTGCTCCTTCCAAAAGAGAAGCGGGTATGCCCTTCCAATAATCATGGTTTTGAAAAAGAACGGATAGGATCCTGTCTGGCGGCAAAGCGCAGGGCGTCTCAAAGAATTTCTTGCCGTCTTTTTCACCACAAACAATGAGAGCGCGGCCCGCGGATGTCTCCGTCGCCGAAACCATATACGCATACTTTCGTCGGAACAGGTAAAGGTTGGAGAACGTATATTCCGAAACGCCATCCGGCGCATTTAACAGTAGCCGCTGAATTTCAGATTGAAACTCAAGTCTTATCGGAACAAATTCAGGGTAACAGGGTAATTCCATTTCTATAATATAATATTTTTACCTTTTATAGGCAAGAAAACATTTAAATAAGACGTGCGCTTACTAGACGCGGCGCAGCCTCTCTCGGCGCCGGTAACCGGCGACCCGCACCGTGCGCTTGTATTTTTTGGTAGAGTGTGATACCATAATTGCGTGTCTATCGGGGACACGGATTGCACAAAGAAAAAATGAGGAGTACAAATATGAACACGTCTAACCACACGGCGGCATCGTACCAGCGACGGTTTAAGACTTCGTATCAGGAAGGAGGGATTAGCGCTTCGGCTATCTGGGCGGGCGCTTATTTCTGCCTGCCGATGTTTATGGTCGGGGGGCTTCTGCAAAACGGGCTCCCGCTGGGCGCCGTCGTCGTCTGCGGGCTTGCCGGCTTCGGCATTGTGGGGCTTTATTCCTGCGTTGTCGGTATGCAAAGCAACGACACCGGACTTACCATCCATTCGGCCGCGGCGGCCGCGATGGGAAGCGTCGCGGCGCAAATCATCACGAGTATGCCCATAGCCCTCACCTCCATAGGATGGTACGCGATACAAGCCGTAACCCTAGGATCGGGCTTCAGTGCGGTCTTCCGCTCCTTTACCGGTGTCGCGCTCTCTCCTGCAGTCAGCACCCTCATCTGGGGATCGGTAACCGGTCTCATAGCCATGGGCGGCTACCGTTGGATGAAATACTTTGCCTACGTGTCGCTTCCCCTCTGTGCGGGGATACTCATATACGCCCTCGTCTCCATCTTCTCTGACGGAGTCTCGGGGGGAGGGGGCATCTGGAGTTACCGCCCCATCCAGAATATACCGATGCTCTCGGGGATCAGCACCGTGGTCGCCGCCTGCGCCCTCTCCGGCGTTATGATCGGGGATATTTTTCGGCATTGTAAAACGCGGGCGCACACTGCCGCCGCCTGCGTCTGCACCGTCGCCATACAGACGACGGTACTGTGCATAGGCGCCGCCCTTGTTATCGCAACCGGACAGTGGGACCTTACCGCGCTCTTGACAGGGCGCGGACACCCCGTGCTTGCCCTTGTCTACCTTATCTTTTCTTCCATTGCCGTCAACCTCACCAACGCCTATTCGGGCGGCGTTGCCGTATCCATGATGCTGGGAATCAATGAAGACCGCTTCAAGCTTACCTGCGGGATCGCCTGTAGCATCGGCGTTGTACTGGGCGCGATGGGGATCATGTCCCTTTTTGCGGCGTTCTTGAGCTTGGTCTCTTCCCTCATCCCGCCTCTTGCCGGTGTCGTCATCGGCTCCTACTGGATACTGGGCAGGGGAAGCAAAGAAGAATTCTTCAAGACGCCGGATCGGGACCTTTACCTGCCGGGCCTTATCGCCTTTGCCCTCGGCGCGTTCACTGCCTACCTCACAAGCGCGATTCTGCCCTTCTTCATCCCGGCCCTGAACGGTCTTGCGGTCTCCTTGTTCTCCTACTGCCTGCTTTCCAAATGGATGGACGATGCGGACGCCTCAAAAAACTTGAGCCTTTCTTCCAAATTCACCGGAGGCTTTGTCTTTTGCGCCGTCATCACCATTGCCACAGGCGGACTGGGGCTGTCCGCCATACAGGCGCTGACAACGGCGGAGAACGCCGCGCTCAGCGCGGATCTGACTGCCATGACCGTCATGCTTATGCTCATAGGCGTCGTCCTATCGTTTGGGCTGGGCATTATGTTTACCGGCTTGGTCGTCAAGCCCATACGCCATATGTTCAGCCTGCTCAAGACAATCGCCACGGGCGATCTTACGGGGAGCATAGAAAGCGAGAGAAATGACGAGATTGGAGAGATGACGCGCCTTCTGGAGCGCACCCAGGTTGGTATCAGCGCGCTGATTCTTGCGGTGCGGACAAAGGAGCAGGGGCTTGAACAGGTGGGCAAAGAGCTTACGGTTATGACGGAGCAGGAAGCGTCCACCGTAGAGCAGGTAAGCGCCAACGCCCAGGACATGAAGGAGAAAGCCCTCGCGCAGGCGGAGAAGGCGTATGAGGTCATGGAAGCTATGGTTGCCAACATTCAGGCGCTGGACGCTCATATTGAGGAGCAGGCGCAAAGTGTGCTACGCTCCTCCTCTTCCATTGAGGAGATGCTGTCCAATATCGGATCCATAACCGCCGACCTTGTGGCGAATCAACGGAATATGAGCGAACTTTCCCTTGCCGCGGAGAAGGGTAGTACGGGCGTTGAAGAAGTAGCCGGCGCGATAGGGCGGATCGTCTCCGAGTCCGAGCGCCTCCTTGAGATAAATCGCGTGATCCAGCGTATAGTTACCGAGACGAACCTGTTGTCTATGAACGCGGCTATCGAGGCGGCTCATGCGGGGAACGCGGGCGTGGGGTTTGCGGTTGTGGCATCTGAAATCCGCCAATTGGCGGAGTCGTCAAGCGTACAGGTAAAGACCGTCTCTTCCGTTCTGAAAGAGGTAAAGGGTAGCCTTGAAGGAATAGGAGGTTCAGCCCAGAATGTGCTTCGTTACTTTGAAGATATAGACAAGGCGGTAAAGACAGTCTCTACGCTGGAGGATCATATCCGCCGGTCTATGGAAGAGCAGCACGCCGGAAGTCAGGATATTATCAAAGCCATTTCCCAGTCCCAAGAGATCACTCGTAGCGTACGGAGCGGCTCTCAAGCGGTAGTTAGCGGTAGCAAGCGGGATATTGAGCGGAGTAAAGAGGCGCTGACCGCGGACTTAAGCGGCGGCATGAACGAGATAGCCGCGGGGATAAGCCAGATCAAGTCAGCGATAAACCGTACCAAAGATATAAGCGCGGAGAATAGGCGGAACATTGAAGCGCTTGCACACGAACTGTCCAAGTTCCGTACCGG
>JAIRNA010000103.1 GCA_031258305.1 Treponema sp.
TATACCGTTTCGTTTGTTGTATTATTTGATTTGATTAGCAAAACGCTTGAACCGGGTCAAACAACATCGGTCGGTATTGATGATGGTTTTCATGGTTTCAAATCGCTGACGATACCGCTGGAAACAGTAAAAGGCGGAGGTAATCTAGTGAATGTGTCGGCGGATACCAGGGTTGAATATAAACAAAAAGGAAATACTATCACTTTCACGGATATTACGCCGATAACTTTAGAAGTTTTTAGTCCTTTTGATGTTAATGTAACGTTACGAGCAGGATATTATATGGAGTACAGCGCCAACGGAAGCCTAAATATGACGGTTCTACCAAGTGTAAATAACACAAATAACCCAAATAACATAAATAACCGTGGCGCAATTTACACTAAAACGCCGACTTTTAGCGCATACTACGGCTCATACCCGGTAACGGTAAACTATACCTATACTGCCGCGACAAATATCATGCGTGTTACGGTTCATTAATTAACGCCGTATTTCTGTAAAAATTCCCGTTTGAAAGCCGTAAACCGCCCGTGTTCTATGGCCGTCCTTGCGTTTTTAACCAGGTCATGCAGAAAGAAGAGGTTGTGGTAACTGGCAAGCATAGAGCAGAGAATCTCCCGCGCCTTAAAAAGATGCCGCATATAGGCTCTGCTGTAGGTACGGCAAACCTTACAAGAACATTCCGCGTCAAGAGGGGTAAAGTCAAGCGCCTTGTCCAGCCTTTTTATGGAAAGTTCCCCGTTGCGGGTAAAGACTCTGCCGTTTCTGCCTACCCGCGTGGGGAAAACGCAGTCGAACATATCAACGCCGTTTTCTATTGCCGCTAAAATGTAGTCTGGCGTACCGATACCCATGATATAACGGGGCTTTTCGCGGGGCAAAAGGCTCGTTGTCCAGGCCAAAAAGTCCAGAAACACCTCGTCAGGTTCGCCAACAGACAGACCGCCTACGGCAATGCCCGGCGTGTCCGCGCCCACGCACAACTCCGCGCTCTGTTGTCGTAAATCCTTGTAAAAATTACCTTGAACAATTGAAAAAAGCTTGCCCGCATAGCCTTCTTCAGTCTTTTTTTGCCATTGGGATTTTGCTCGTTCGAGCCATTGCGCCGTTATCTTTAAGGCGTGCGCCGCGTCCCGCTCGGAAATCCCCCAGGGACCGCATACGTCCAACTGCATCTGAATGTCGCTCTGGAAAACGGCTTGAACGTCTACGACCTTTTCAGGCGTTAAAAGATGGGGGGACCCGTCAATGTGGGAACGAAATTTAACTCCTTCATCTGTGATTTTGCGGAATGGCGCAAGGGAAAAAACCTGAAACCCACCCGAGTCGGTGAGAATGTTACGGTTCCATCCCATAAATTGATGGAGACCCCCTGCTTTGCCGATGATTTCCATGCCCGGACGCAGATAAAGGTGATAGGTGTTAGACAGGATGATTTCAAAACCTATGTCCAGAAGGTCGTCTTTGGATAGAGCTTTAACGGCCGCGTTTGTGCCGACCGGCATAAAAACCGGCGTCGAAACCGCACCGTGCGGCAGTTTTAAGATTCCCGTCCGCGCATTGCCGTCCGTTTTGTTAATATTGAAAAAAGATTGTCCCCTATAATCCATGATGATAAAAATCTACTCCCTGCTTCCCGAAAACTGGAAAAAATATGACCCTATCGCGCCATTGGTAATTTCCCTGCACGAATCCGCTTTTCTACCAAAGAACGATTCAAAGCCCGCGTGGTCGGTGATGACACAGATCTTCCATCCCGGTAGTCTTCGGCAAAACGCGCCCATTTGCCCATACAAGGCTTCGGCGTCCGCTTTTGCACCCAAACGCCGACCATAAGGCGGATTGGTGATGAGATAGCCGCCGTCTTCTACAGGCAGGTTCGCACCTAATTGCGAAACCGTGAAGTGCGGCAGAAACGGCAACTCTTCACGCATCCCACCGGATAGTTTGTGTCCCAACGCGATTTCGTAGGCGCGTTTCAAGTTGGCTTTTGCTGTCTCTATAACATTTTCATCAGAGTCTTTTCCGTAAATGGCTATCGGGTGATTGAAGTCAATCTTTGCGGCAAGTTCCTCTCTTACATAGCTCTCGACAGCGGTAGACGCGAAGGGCAGGCACGAAACCGCGAAATTCCGTCCAAGACCGGGCGCCGCATTCCACGCGTAGAGTGCGGCTTCTATGGCGATGGTTCCGGAACCGCAAAAAGGGTCAAACAGCGAAAATTTCCGCCGCCACAGCGACAACAGAATGATAGACGCGGCCGTTGTTTCCCGCAGCGGCGCAATACCACCTTCCAAGCGGTACCCTCGTTTGAAAAGAGGATCGCCGCTCAAATCAAGCAGCACAAAAACCTGTTCTTTTTCGATATGGACTCTAATTTCCGCGTTCTTTTCTTCCGGAAGCCGGTTAAGACGCCGCTTTTCGCAGAGTCGTTCCGCGGCCGCCTTGTGAACGACCGCTTGAACGCTCACTTCAGACTTCAACGCGGATCCTCTTGAACGAACTTTGGCGATATGCAAACCCATGTCATGCGGAATAAAATCTTCCCATGCGATGCTTTTGACGTGTTCAAACAGACCGTCGAAATTATCCGCGGAAAAACGGCCCGCCTCCAACAGTATCCTGTCCGCAGTACGCAAAGCCATAAGGCTCGTGTAGAGACCTTCGATGTCGGTTTGAAAACGCGCTTTTCCAAAGCCGCCCTCAATGATTTTCATATTGGGAAGCTTTCTCAATTCATTTGAAACGATTTTTTCAGCGCCCACGGCGCATAGGGCCGTTAAAGAGAATTGCATACGAAGATAATAACATAAAAATCGATCTTGAGGAAGACGGCTCGCGCGGACCGCGACGGCGTCAGACATCCGTTAGTGTTTCAGGAGGGGGAAGTCTCCCCCTCGCTTCAAAGCCTACGGCTTTTCCGCTCCCCCCCTCTGCGGGGCTCCGCCCCGCAACGCCCCGCCCCGTCTTGGCGCGTTGCGGTGTCAGACACGACAGTCTCCGTCTTGGAGTTTTGCGCTCTTCGCGCAAAACTCCGAAGCTAAACGGGCTAAAAGCCCGTTTAGCCGATGATCGCTTCTTCAATCGAGGACCACGGACCCGTGTCGCCTTTGCCGTTTTCGTAGCAAGCCGCATAATACGCGGTCTTTGCCTTGTCCGCTTCGGTGTGCGTTACGATGAGGGTCGTTTTCCTTGCGAATTTTGTCTTCGGCAAATCCGCGCCCGCGGCCGGCTTCTCCCCGCCGACCTGCCAGGCGTAACGAACGCCGTAAGCGTCCGCGGGTTTGGACGCGTCGTTCCGCCCGCGGTTCAACGCGCGCACCCGGTGTTCAAAATGGTTTTTGGTATTGTCCACCACCGTGTCGGGCTGCGAAGTCGGCGGCAAATGGGCCGTGGGCGTGCGGTCGCCCGAACGTATACCCAAGGGCGATTTGTCCTCGTCCGCCATGTTTTTGTTATAACGGATTGAAGTATTGGCGAAGTCCCGCATCGCATCCACCATTTCCTTTTTCGCGCCGTCTTTGGCGATACGGTTTTCCGTGGAATTCACCGCCTCATAGGTAGTTCGGGCGGTCAAAAACGCCGTAATCTTCCCCGCAACCGCCGCGCAATCGGCCGCGGCCCAGCCGTAAGCCGTCTGTTTAGCCTGATCCGGGAGAGTCGACTTCCACCGTTCCGCTAAATCAACTAAATCCTGCTCCTTCGTGGAGATCCAATCACTGCTTGGCATATACGCCTCCTCGTTTCAATCTGACATTATGCTCGTCAAATTCGAATGTGACCGTCTTATAGTAGCATATATAGCTTCAACAGTCAACTACCGAGTTTCAAAATTTGAATTTATCGCGTATAAAGTATACTACAGCGTCTATAAAGTATACCGCAGCGTCTATAAAGTATGCTGTGGTCGGCGCTGTCTGTGCGGTCTGCGGTTAAAAATGTCCGCAGATTGCGCTGATTTACACCGATTATTCCTTAATCGGTGTAATTTGAGTAATCGGTTGACCTTCCGAATTCCGCGTTTCTGGGGTTAATTGAACTGTTCGGACTTTTAGCCGTTGATAGCGCTTGAACCGCCAATGATTTCTGTCATTTCCTGGGTGATTGAAGCTTGACGCGCTCTGTTGTAAAAAATTTGTAATTTGGCGAGCATATCTTCCGCGTTTTGAGACGCCTCGTCCATTGCGGTCATACGGGCGTTCTGCTCGCTGGCGTAAGCCTCCACGAGCGCCCCATAAATGATACCCTTAATGTAAATCGGTACGAGCGCATCAAACACTTCCTCCTCGGAAGGGATGTATTCAAACCGCAAATCAACTCGCTTTTCTCCACCTATTTGCGCGATTTCTTCCTGTATTTTCTCTGCCGAAATGGGTAAAAGTTGAACGGTTTCTGGCGTAAGCTTCACCGCGCTGAACATATGGGTATACACAAGATGAACCTCGTCAAAATAATTCCATAAAAATTGAGAGATGATATAATCCGCTATTTGCCCGGCGTCGTCAAGCGAGGGAAGCCGGGACATAAAGGAGAAATTCTCCAAAACACTGAAAGAGCTATGATTGAAATGCCTGGACGCGATGTTGCCAATGGTTATCAGGAGAGGATCCCGCAACGTTTTACAGACCTTGTTCACTTGCTTGAACACGTTGGCGTTGTACCCGCCGGCAAGCCCTTTATCGCTGGAAATGACCAGCACCGCGGAATGTTTTACGTCTTTTTTTCCGAAAAAGTCGCTTTTAACATTACCAGCAGACGAGATGATGTCAAACATAGACTTCTTTATCCGTGTAAAATATGGCTCCGTGTCCGCAAGCGTACACCTGCCCTTCCGTAGTTTCGACGTAGAAATGAGGTTCATCGCCTTTGTTACTTGCAAGGTTTGTTGAATCGCCCGCATCCGTAGGCGTACATTCCGTAAATTCGCCATTCTTTCTCCTTATGCGCCGTTCGTTGGCGGCTTCCGGTTCTACTTTCCTTTGAATTCATCCATCACGTTTCGCAGTTCCTCTTCAATTTCAAAAGAAAGCGCTTTTTCTTTGGCAATGGTTTCGAGGATGACCGGATGGTTTGTCTTGAGACATTCGATAAAATCTTTGATAAAGGTAGAAATTTTCTCCACAGGCGTGTCGAGGAGGAAGCCGTTTGCCGCGATAAAGAGGATGGCAGCCTCTTCCTCCAGAGAACGCGACGCGAACTGGGGCTGTTTTAGCGCCTCCATAAGTCGCTCTCCTTGAGCGAGCTTATCTCGAGTCGCCTTATCAAGATCGCTTCCGAATTGGGAAAAAGCGGACATTTCGCGGTATTGCGCCAAATCCAGACGGAGCCTCCCTGATATTTTGCGGATAGCCTTGGTTTGAGCCGCGCCTCCCACGCGGCTCACGGAAAGTCCTACGTCAACCGCAGGTCGAAAACCTGAATTAAATAGTTCCGAGTCTAGAAATATCTGTCCATCCGTGATTGAGATAACGTTTGTGGGAATGTATGAGGAAATGTCGCCGGCTTGAGTTTCCACGATGGGAAGAGCGGTGATAGAACCACCGCCCTTGAGCTTCGCGGCTCTTTCCAACAACCGCGAGTGCAGATAGAACACGTCGCCGGGAAAAGCTTCGCGTCCGGGGGGACGACGTAAGAGCAAGCTTATGGCGCGGTAGGCGACTGCATGCTTGGAAAGGTCGTCGTAAACCACAAGTACATCTTTTCCGGTATGCATAAAATGCTCGGCCATTGAAACTGCGGCATAGGGCGCGAGGTATTGCAGAGCCGCAGAAGTGGATGCCGAGGCCATTACCACAAAAGTATAATCCATTGCCCCGAATCTCTCCAGATTTTGGATAATCGCCGCAACAGACGAGGATTTTTGACCGATAGCGCAGTAGACACAGAAAACGTCCTTGCCTTTTTGGTTGATGATGGCGTCAACCGCGAGCGCTGTCTTTCCTGTTTGCCTATCCCCTATGATAAGTTCTCTCTGTCCCCGCCCAATGGGAATCATCGCGTCTATGGAGAGACAGCCCGTTTGTAGGGGCGTGTTTACGGGCCCGCGGTCAATGACCGGCGCGGCCGGCGACTCAATCGGCAAATACTCCTCCGCCTCAATGAGACCCTTACCGTCAATCGGCTCGCCCAGAGGATTAACTACCCTGCCCAAGAGGGATATTCCCGACGGAACGGACAAGACTTTACCGGTACCGCGGACTTCCTCGCCGTCCTTGACGAAGTTTTCACCGGAAAGCAGAACCACGCCCACGCCGTCTTCAGTGAGGTTCATCACCATGCCTGTCGCGCCGGACGCAAAATCCACGAGTTCTCCGTAAAGCGCGTCGTCAAGCCCATAGACCATTGCCACGGAGTCTCCAACATTAGTAACAAAACCCACGGAACCGGAAGATGCCCTGCCTTCCCAATGCCGTATTTCTTCTTCCAAAACCTTGGTTAAGTCGTTCAAACTCATCTCTTTCTTCCTTATGTTGAAGAGCGGGGAGTATAACTCTTTGTTTGAAAGTGTAATGTTTATCTTTCAAAATAAAGCCCGACTCCCAACTCCCTACTTGTTCATCAGCTTCTTGCCCATATCTCGTAAAAACGCGGACAGGCTCGCATCAACGACAGTGTTTCCAAACACCAGTCGATAACCGCCTAACAAATTCGGGCGAATCGTTTCAGTGAAACGCGCTGCCTTTGCGCCAGTTTGCCGTGTAACCGCAGATAGAATCTTTTTCCGTGAGGCATCGTCCATAGGCAGAACCGTTTCCACGATAAGGTGGACAATGCCGTTTTTACGGTCGAGTTCCGCTCTGATTCGGTCAATAAGAGCCGATGCATACTTAAAAAGCCCTTTTCTCACGAGTAAAACAACGGTTCTACATGCGATTTCTCCACCTTGAATGTTTGCCTTTTCCAGTGCCGCGCGGATTTTTCTCTCTACAAGAAACGCCGCTGTTGTCCCTGCCGTATACCCATTCACCAACCCGACAATGGAAACTATCGTCTTGAGAACGGCAAATTCCGAGTCAATATCTTGCAAAGACATATCTTTACAAGATATTATAAAAGCTTCCGCCCACCTGTCTATCCGCATACTATCTCCTCATTTAGGATCGTTTCAATCAGAGTTTCGTAACAATAAATCTACTTCCAACCCTATTCCCGACTCTCCAGCTCTTCTACGATGCGGTCCGCGAGGCGGCGGCTGTCTTCGGCGTTCACCTCACGTTGGAGGAGGCGGCTCGTTGCCATTATGACCAAGCGGGCCGCTTCGGCTTTGACTATGAGCACCGCGGCTTTCCGCTCGGCTTCTATCTGCCTGCGGGCGTTGGCGATGAGCGTTTCGATTTCCCGTTTCGTTTCTTCAAGCCGCATAGCTGACAGAGCGTCTGCCTGTTCCTGCGCTTGCCTGACAATGACTTCAGCCTCTTCGTGAGCGGTTTTCAGCTTATCCGCGTATTGTTCAAGCAGGACTTTTGCCGCGGCTTTGTCCTTTTCTGCGGTATCAATGTCGTTGCGTATCCTCGCGGTTCTGTCTTCCATAAATTTGGTAACAGGTTTGAAGAGAATCGCCCGCAGAATGAAGAACAAGATGACGAAATTGACGATAGTGATGGCAAAGGTAACCGTAAAATCGAGCATTTTACGCCTTCAGGTAGAGTAGAATGGCGATGACCAGACCATAGATGGCGGTTGATTCTGCCAACGCCGCGCCTACGAAGAACCAAGGCATCACCTTGTTCGCCGATTCTGGTTGCCGTGCTATGGCTTGGATAAGTCCCGATGTAGCAATGCCAATGCCGATACCGGCGCCCAAGCCGGTAAGTACCGCGACGCCTGCGCCAATTAACGCTAAATTCATATATCCTCCTCAATTTACTCTTTCTCCAGAGCTTCTGAAATATAAAGAACAGACAGGAATGTAAAAATCGCCGCCTGTATAAACCCATCAAAAAAATCGAAATAAAGACTGAATAACATGGGAACAGCCACCGGAAACAGCATCTCGATGAGCTGCATAAGTATGAACCCGCCCAGCATATTACCGAAGAGCCGTAGGCTCAACGATAGGAGACGGACGCCATATTCCATGATGTTAAACGGAAGCATAAAACCGACAGGACGCAGAAAATGCTTGAGCCAGCCGAAAAATCCCTTTGCTTGGATGTTGCAAATCAGAACCAACAGAATGGTGATGAGCGCAAGGGGCGCTGCAACGTTTATATCTCGTGTGGGTGGTTTGATGATAAAAAGCGGCTTAAAACCGAAAGCCTCCACCGGCGACAGCGCCCCGATAATGTTTGCAAAAAGGAGGAAAAGAAAAAGCGTCCCAATATATGGCGCGAAAATTCCAGCGAATTTCCCAAACTGGTTTTTTGAAAAATTGTTGAGAAACTCAACCACAGTCTCCAAGATGGTTTGCACACCTTTAGGAATACGCTGAAGATTTTTTGTCAAGACGAGAGCAAGAACGATGAGTATTGCCATCACAGCCCACGAAACAACCACAGTCTCAGTGATAAGTATGCCCTTGGGGAATATGTCCCGCAAAAACGGCAAATGAATGACAAATATCGTTTTTATGTCAAGAATTTCTTCCACGATAGAATCCTTTAGCTGTCAGAATTCAGAAACGGCCAGAAAGTATGCCGAGAACAACAAGATGAACAAAGTATAACTTTTTATACTATCTGAACCACTTCTTAACGTACAAATAATATAATCTTTTTAGACAAATTGCAATAAGGGAAAACCTTTGTATACCATTTTTCGCGCCATAAAACGAGAGAAACGTCTTCAATAAATAATCCCCGCCGCAGAGCGGCGGGGTATTGAAGATTTTACCTTGAAATCTTTGCGTATGCGGGGGAACAAATCCCCCGCACCCCCAGTTTTAACCGCCCCAAGGGGCGGGGTA
>JAIRNA010000134.1 GCA_031258305.1 Treponema sp.
CCGCCGCTCTGCCCCCACCCCTCGGCGTTTGGTGGTCATCTGGGGGCCTCCGCCGCTCCGCCGTGTTCTCTGGTGTCTGACACCACGCATCGCCGTTTGGTTCTCTGGTGTCTGACACCACGCATAGCCGTTGGTTCTCAACTGGTGTCTGACACCACGCATCATCATTTGGTTCTCAACTGGTGTCTGACACCGCAGCATCGCCGTTTGGTTCGCAACTGGTGTCTGACACCGCAGCGCCTTTGGTTCGCAACTGGTGTCTGACACCACGCATCGCCGTTTTCTCGCATAGCCGTTTGGTGGAGTTTTTGCGAAGCAAAAACTCCGTAGCTCAAGAATCGCTCCACGATTCTTGAGCCCGATTCTTGCGCCTTATTCCCAGCCCCCGGCGCTGCCCGCGACGCCGCTGTCCAGGTTGACCCCGGGCCCCGCCGCGCTGTTGCGTACTTTCCTGGGAGTGCCATATACATAGACCACCCTCCCTTCTTTCGCCGAATTGGCTGCGTCTATGGTCCCGCCTCCTCGTTTGACAAAACTGTCGCCGGCGATATACACGCCACCACCGTAGTCGTCGCTTGCCCTGTTCCCGCTGATAGTCCCGCCGCTCATCGTAAAGCTGCCGTTGCTAAAGCCCACACACACGCCGCCGCCGTTATCCCTTGCCGTGTTCCCGCTGATTGTCCCGCCGCTCATCGTGAAGCTGCCGCTGTAGACATACACGCCGCCGCCGTTGCCGTAGCTTGCCGTGTTCCCGCTGATTGTCCCGCCGCTCATCTCGAAGCTGCCGCCGCCGTAGACAGACACGCCGCCTTCCGCCGATCCGCGCAGGGTGGAACCGTCCCTCATCACCAGGGTTCCGCCGTCTACCCACGCCAGCCTCGCGTTCTTTTTGCCGCCGTCCAGGGTAACGCCGCTGTCCAAAACCAGGGTAAGACCCGCAGGCACGGTAAAGAGCGGGCCGTTCCCGCTGTTCGTAATAACGCGGGTCCCGCCTTCCCCTTTCAGGGTGATCGTCTTGGCGGCATTGGCGGTGAAGGTAACGGAATCGCTGGTAAAGCTGCCGTTCAGGGTAATGGTATAGAGGCCGCCGCTTGTATCGCGGTTGACGGCCGCGATCGCCTGCGCAAAGGAGGGGGCGTCCCCCGCAGTATAGTTTTGCTCGGTCAGCCGCCAGGCCAGCTCCTCCATCGCCCGCACGCCGTCTTCAATGCCCCGGTAGTCCGCGGTCTCCCCAGCCTCCTGCGCCCCCGTCTCCAGGTTGATGATAGCCGCGTTGAACATGGTATCGTCCCCCAGCTTCCGGGCAGTCACGGACAGCGCGAGCCGAGGGTTGTCCCCCATCCCTATGCTGGGCAGGTACTCGTCCGCCACATCCCCGTTAAACTGGTTGCCGTACTCGGCCTGCACCTGCTCAAGGCTCTTGGTCCGCGGGTACACCGCGTACTTCCCGCTCCGCACCAGATGGGCCGCCAGAATCTGCGCCAGGGTGTCCGCTTCCCGGCTGTCCGCGCCCCCGGCCATGCGCACCGGCGGCACGGCAAGCCGCGGCAGACGGGAAGCATCCGTGCCGATTGCCGCCGCGATGTTCCGCGCCATAGCCGGCAGCTTGCCCCGTATCTCCCCTATGCTGCCGTAGGTCTGCACGTCCCCCGCTATCTGTCGCAAGCCCTCTATCTGGAGAATCGCGATGATCAGCAGGTTCTGCTTGCCCACCGCGGCGATGCTTCCCGCCACCACGTACCTGGCGCCGACCTGCTTCCCTATGGCCGCTATCGTGTCAGGGTCAGTCATCCCGCCCCCCATCTGGAAGCCCTGTTCGCCCCGTATGGCCGCGTTGATGCTCGTCCGCGGCACAGGCGTAAACACCGCGGTCAGGTCCCGCTCAAACGAAAACAGCTCCGCGATGGTCTCCCCCTCCTCCCCCTGCCCGCCCGTGAACGGGAGGATGGCAAGGTTGTCTTTCGCAAACGCCCCGCCCCCCGCCACGGAAAGGGCGCACAGGGCAAGGAACACGTATTTTTTCATAGAAATCTCCTTATGTTTGAGTGGCTTTCATTATCACCAATTCCCCTCCCTTATGCAAGCCGCCGGGATCCCACCCCTTAACATGCCGACAGAAGGCGTTGAATACGTCCACTACATCCGCTACTTTCCATTCTGTATATGTACCAACTCCTGATAGAGCGGCGAGCATTTGTCGAACATCTTGGCGAAAACCCGCTCATAGATGGCCTCGTAGACCGTATGTATAGCTCTATCAGGCAGGAATTCATCCTTGAGATGAACCATTGACGCGACGCCTTCCTCAAAAGAAGAAAACACGCCTTGAGACACAAAGCCTATGAGGGAAGAACCAAGCCCTGAAGCCTCAAAGGTCTGTATCCGATAGACCGGCAGCCCGAACATTGACGCGGTGATGCGGCATACTTCATCGCTTTGACTCCCCCCACCGGCCGCAAAGAGCCGCTCAACCTTGAGCCCGCCTCGCTTTTCGATGCTCCGTAGCCCCTCCATAAGCGCGAAATTGATGCCTTCGATAATGGCTCGGTAGAGATGAATGCGGGTATGAACATCCGAAAAGCCGATAACCGCGCCTTTTGCAAAGGGCATACTCACCCCCGGAGTCCAGAACGGCTGCATAACAAGCCCGTCACACCCCGGCCGGATGTCGCGCAGGCGTTCATCGAGGAGTTCTTCCGCACGTATGCCGAGTTTCTGGGCTTCAGCAACCTCCTTTGCCGCAAATTCTTTCTTGAACCAGGACAACAGCCAGTACCCGCGAAAGATTTCCACTTCAGGATTGAAATAACCCGGAACCACAGCCTGATAGGGCGGTATATGGGGCAGAGGTTCGATGTAATCCCGCGTCGTTATCTGCACGGTCGCAGTCGTGCCGAAACTCAGCGCGGCTTTGTCTGGAGCCATACAGGAAAGCCCAAGCGTTTCACACCCCTTGTCACTCCCTGTGGCGATGACCGGTAAACCTTGACGGATACCAGTCTCCTCCGCGGCTTTTGCGGTAATTGTCCCAAGGATCTCGCCAGGATTCACCAGGTCGAAGAGTTTACTATCGGGTATGTCAAAAATGATGCGCCGCATATCGTCCGATTTCGCCCACCTATTGTTCTTCACATCAAAAGGAATGTGTCCAATGACGCTTGCCGTTGAATCGACCAATCTCCCGCAGAATTTATAGGTAAGCCAGGTTGAAACAAGGACGAATTTGTCGGTTTTTGCCCAGATTTCCGACTCGTTTTCGGCAAGCCAGTTGCAGGCCGCGGCTTTCCTCAATAAATCGAAGCTCGCCTCCAAATTCGCAACCTTCAAAAGCACAGCCATCGTTAAGGGCAGGCTCTTGACCGTCTCCAAACGGCGTCCGTCAAGCCACAGGATAATGTCCCTCAAGGGACGGAATTCTTTATCGAGGCAGAGACAGGAGTCGCGGATAGTTGTGCAGGTTACGCCTATGATGTTCTCCCAGTCCGCGTTTACATCCGCTTTTGCTTTAAGCGCGCGGCTGATTTCTCCGATACATTGCCAATAGAAATCAGGCTTTTGTTCCGCCCATGAAGGACGCTTTGAAAAGTAGGGCTGGTCGTAAACTTTTTGAGTCTTGTGAATGATGTCCCCTTTTGCGTTTACCAACAATGCCCGGGCGCTCTGCGTCCCTATGTCAAAAGTTAAAATGAGTTCTTTTTCATTCATAGAAACAGTATACCATAGAAAAATAAAGAGAGAAAGAAAAAAGATGATTTTTTTCAATTTAATGGCTAAAGCGTATTTCTTTCGCCGCAATCCGTGGTTCGTTAGGGGTTTTCTTCGACGAGCAGCGATTGAAAAAGAGCAATCTCCTCACCGTTAATCTCGCCATAGATGTCGAAGAGAAAATCCGCGAAATCATCAGCGATGTTCCGTTTTGCGTCAAAGTCAATGAACCGAAGATGACTGCCGCTCTCCCGCACATGAGCTTTCATAGCTTCCTCCTGCCGTATGGACAAGAGATGAGGGAATTGTTGACGAAGCAAAAACAGAGGATTGTCTACAAAACACTTGTCCGTCAGGATTACTTCAAGATAATCATCCCTTTTCGCCTTGATTTCATCGCTCAACTCTCCCTTAAAATCATCAAACGCACCGGTAATACGTGACATTTTCCGCAGAGGATCAATGAAGATTTTTTCTACAACGAGTCTTTCCCCACTCAATGCAACGGAAAGAAAGACCTTTTCATGGGTAGCTTCAGAAAAAGAGTAGGCCAGAGGACTACCCGAATAATAGACATTCGTCCCTACGGCTTGGCACCGGTGCAGATGCCCCAGGGCGACATAATCAAAGCCCGCGAACAGCCCGATGTCGGTACATTCCGCGTTACCCAAAAAAGTCCGCTCCGAATCTGAAGCAAGCCCGCCCGCCGCGAAGAGATGCGCGACCAGAATAGTGTGCTGCGCCCCCGCTTCACGCGCGGCAAAACGCGCCTTTTCCAAACGCTTCGCCGCAGTTTCCGCCAACCGCGACTGAGAGCGGAGCGGCGTCTGGTCCTCGTCTTCGCCTTTCAGAGATCCGGGATTGAGAAAAGGCAGGAGAAAGAACGCGGTCCTCTCCCGCTCTTCCCCGATGACGATAGGCTTATCCGCGTCCTCAGGGTCGGTTATAAAGAAAACGCCCAGTTCCGCGAAAAGTTCTCGACCAAAAGACAATCGCGAAGCCGAATCGTGGTTGCCGGAAATGAGAAAAACCTCCAGGTCCGGGCGTTCTTTCTTCAGTTTTCCCAAAAACAGGCTGAAGAGTTTCACCGCATCCGGCGGGGGTATGGAACGGTCATAGACATCTCCGGCTATGACTAAGGCTTGAAAGGATTTGTCCCTCAATAGGTCACGTAATGTGTCAAGCATAAAGGCTTGGTCGTCAAGAAGGGATTGTTCATGAAAAATCTTTCCCAAATGTAAATCCGCAGTGTGTAGAAACTTCATATCATTCCTTAAATCGCAGTGAGGCTGAAATGGAATTCCCACGCCGCCTATATCGTGTAGTACCAGTTCTCTTCCCATGCTGACTGTTGAGGTTCGTGGTCCCGCTTGTATTGCAATTCTGGGTTTTTGATACTCACTTTCGTTTTTTCAGGTACCGATGAGGTGATGAAGGCGTTACTTCCGACCACCACCCCTTCCTTGATAACCGTCTCCCCGCCGAGAATCGACGCTCCAGAATAAATAGTAACATGACTCTCGATGGTAGGGTGCCGCTTTGTGTTTTTCAGCAACTGTCCTCCGCGGGTGGAGAGCGCTCCGAGCGTTACCCCTTGATAGAGTTTCACGTGGTCGCCGATGACCGTGGTTTCCCCTACAACAATACCGGTACCGTGGTCTATGAAGAAATAACGTCCGATAGACGCGCCCGGATGTATGTCAATGCCTGTGAGACTGTGCGCGTGTTCGGTCATGATACGCGGAATAAGCGGTACAGATAGAATATGCAACTCATGGGCAAGACGGCTCACCAGAATAGCGTAAAGTCCCGGATAGGATGAAATGATTTCATCTTTGCTCGCAGCGGCCGGGTCCCCGTCAAAAGCCGCGTCAACATCGGTATCCAAATATTCGCGGATGACCGGCAGTTTCTCCAGAAACGCAAAGCACAATTCCTCCGCTTTGTCGAAGATCCCGTCTTCGCATATATCAAACGCCTCCCATCGCTGAATCGCAAAAGCTATCTGCCGCGTGAGGTTGAAAATCACGTCTTCAAGCAAATCACCCGTGTAGTACTCTATGGAGCCGCTCTTCAGATTCTTCTTCCCGAAATAACCGGGGAACAAAAGACAGCGTAATTTCTCCAATACGTCAATAATGACGCTTCTGTTAAGCTGATTGTTCGTGTTTACCTTGATGATGTCCGCATATTCATCATAGCTTTTCACCAACATCTCAACAAGTCCTTTTATACGAATATTACCCATATCTGTTATGATAACAAATTTCTGAGATTAAGAAAAGAGACGAAAAACACTATAACCCCACTCATTCTTCGACCGTATCAATGGCGTCGTAAAGCGCCGTCGACTTTAGGTCTGGAGAGTTGTTAGATTTTCTGATTTCCACCTTGTCTATTCTGTTGCCGTCCATATCTAATACCTTGAAATGGATCCCTTTGTAAATAAAGGATTGACCCGCACAGGGTATTTCCCCCGCGAGTCGGAGAATGAAACCGGCCAAGGTGTGATATTCTTGATGCTCGTCGACAAGGCTCAACATCGAGAGCAGTTCCGCGATTTCATCAATGCTGACGCTCCCATCGACAAGATAAACGCCGTCCTCTTGTTTCACCACTTCTTCCGTCTGAGGACTCGCGGCAAGCTGTCCCACTATCTCCTCCACCAGATCCCGCAAGGACAAGATTCCAGATAGTCCGCCGTATTCATCCATCACCAAGAGAAAATCGTCTTTGACCTGTTTGAATACTTCAAAAACTTTAAGCGCACTCATGGTTTCCGGAACAAAATGCGGGGTTTTCATCAGCGTTTTAAGAACAGGCTGTTTTCCATGCGCCATACTCGACAGGACATCCTCGACCGAAACAACGCCGACTATATTATCCAGCGTACCGTCTGCGACCGGGAGGTAGTATTGCCTCTGCGGATCTGTCCGCGATTCCCAGACCGTATTCTTAATTTCGTCCGCGTCTGCATCGATGTCAAGCCAGGCTATTTCCGAACGGTGGGTCATAAAAGCAACGGCAGGACGATCGCCCAAATAGAAGACGCCTTCGACCATAGTTCTTTCGGCGCTTTCCACAGCGCCTGACCTTTCACCCGCCTGCAATGCGGCGCGTAGTTCCGCCATACCCTGGGATGCAGTTTCACGCGCTGATTCACGGGAACTTTCAGGGCTTTGAACCAGTTTCTCCACGATGCGCGATAGAAGTTGAACCGCCGTCCACAAAGGCTTATGAAGAAGCGCGAGGGTTTGTATAAAAAATAGAAAACGTGCAATAAGTTTTTCCGACGAGAAAAGAGCGATTTGCCGTACAATTCCATTTATGAGAAAGCTGACAAGGCAGAAACCGAGGGCAAAGCCCGCTATAATCAGGCGTCTTTCCCACAGGAACGCTTGAGGGGAGATATGGAAAGCAACGGAGAGTCCAAAGAAAACGCCGCCCAAAACATCGAGGAATGCGCCTGCCGTTTTGAAGGCGGAAATGAAAAGTTCTGGCTTTTCCACGATTTTGAGTGCGCGTCTGAAACGTTTATCGCCGTCTTCAGCCATAAAGGTGAGCCGTATCTTACGTCCCGACCGAAGGCCTGATTCGATGAAGGAGAGAAAACCCCGTCCAATCAAAATAACCGCGATGAAGAGAAAGAACACCTAATCTGTCCTGCCGATTTCGCTCTTGGTCAAGGGACGAACAATATAAATATCTTTTTTTGAAGTCTCGATAACGATGTTTTCCCCTGTTACGGTGAATACGCCGAAAACCTGCACGATAGGGTAAAACGGATTCTCCGGGTTGACATCTATGACCTGCGCCTTTTTCCCATTGGAAAGAAGTACGAGAAGCCCAATAGGGTACACTGAAAGGGAATAGAGTAGAGCTTTAATGATGGTTTCATTATACTGTTTTTCCTCGTTTTTAAGAAGGATTAGCATCCCCATATAGCCGTTCTCCGCTTCTTTATGGGGTCTATTTGCAGTAAGCGCATGGTAGGAACAGGCGACCGCTATAATTTTTGCGTAGAGACTGATTCTATCGCCAGTGAGTTTCTGTGGGTAGCCGCGGCCGTTTTCCCGCTCATGATGTTCCAGACCTGCGAGACAGACGACAAGCGGCGCATTGAAGCTCTTCAACAACGAGTAACTCAAAACCGGGTGGGAAATAATCGCCTTTTTTTCATCTTTGGTGAGCGCCCGTTTGGCATAGTATCCTTTTGACTCTTGAGGCAGTTTCAACATACCGATTTCGTGGAGCAGAGCCGATACGCCCAATTCTATGAGTTTCTCTTCAGACAACTTGAGTCTCAAACCGATGATGATGGAAATAATCATAGAGTGGACCGCATGAGACGACATATAACTCTTTTCAGTTTCTATGGGCGGATTTTTTTGCGAACGTAAAAGAAAACGCCTGTCTTCTCGAATAACGGCGCATGCAGAACGGACATGGTTGGTCAATTCTTGATAGTCCAGCGTGTTTTCTTCACCGACTTTTTTAAAAACGGATTCCATGTAATCTTTGAAAGTCATGTAGAACTGTTCCGCGTAAGCTATCTTATCTGCATCGCTTGAAGGACTTTGCGAAGCAATATTAGCGAGCTGGTTACTGACTTTTTCGTCGGGCTGGACTTCGACAATCGGCTCACCATCGCTCAAGACTTCGGTAAATCCCCAGTCTCTGAGCGACTGCTTCATTCTCTGTGAAATGCACATTTCTGAAGTCAATAGTATAAACTGATTGTCTAAATATACGACATCCGTGAAGGTGGTTCCTTCATTTAATTCTTTAATTGCATATTTTATCACATTGAAACCCTTCGTAATATAGATTATAATGAAATATAGCATATCCTGCTAAATTCTTCAATAGGAATACTATGAAAATAAAGACAGTTTTTTTGTTTTTTAATGTTATCGTTACTTTTTTTATTGCGATAACAGGCGTCGTTTTCTTTACGACGCAAGATGGGAGCGGCGATTTTTGGAATCAGTTTTTGCCGCTGTTAATTGTGCTTTTCACCGTGCTTGTTATACTTGACGTTTATTGTTTCCTGAATGGGAAATTGCTTTCTCTTATGGAAAAAGAAGATTGGCCCGGCACCGTTCAATACCTCGAGGAAAAAGTCATTAAGAAAGGGCGCTATACCCCGTATTTCGTGAGTCTTTTAGTACAGAACTACCTTCTGCTCGCCGATATAACCGCGATTGTTGACTTGGAAAACAAGACGACTATCGCAAATCCTCGACTCATCGACAGATTCGCTCTATTGTTCGGAATCGCCCGCGTGCTTCAAAAAGACATTACCGGCGCCTCGAACTTCTTTGCAGACCGAATCAATGCCAGAAAGCCAAACAAGAAGGACTTCCAGTGGGTGAAATTCTACTACGCCTTTACTATGCTCTTAAACTGGCGCTTTGCCGAAGCGTCCAAAGAATTCATTGTCCTATCAAAAATCTCCACTAATACTGTTATCACCGGTCTTTCAGCCTGGTTCTTGTATGACGTGCTTGCCAAAGCCATGCCTGGACAGCGTGAAGATGTCAATAATGCGGCACAGGAAGGGATAAAGCGCGTGAAGGAACGAATTTACGACGAGCAAGAATGGCGGAATAAAGCTGTATCTATGCAGAAAAACATCTACGTCGCCATCCTCGCTCAATACATTCAGGATGCGGGCAAATGGATATTCTCCGATAGCGGCGATTTTACCGTAAAGGCAGATTAACGAGTCGTCATTTTCAGCGCCCATACAGAGTTGCTATAGCCGCTTTGTTGGGCGCCGTTCATAGGACCTCTCACGCCACCCTCCCCTACTCCGCGCTTCACGTACAAAAATAAGCATTTTTTCTGGTAAGCAATCCTCTCGCGTAATTAAAGACTTCTTCAAATATTTAGTGACTGACACTTTGTCTCTGGATTAAATTCATAACTTGTACTATAATAAAGTTATGAAACGATTATTAACATTACTTTTCGCCTTTTTCGTAATTCAAGCCGCGTTTGCCGGCGGCTATAGGGAAAAAACCGATAAGGGAGAGATACAAGTTCCACTTACGGCGAAAGCGCGTGTGGGCGTACTGTCCAGTGGACTGCGATATTACCTGCTCGCTAACAACACACCAGAAAACCGCGCTTATCTGACACTCGCGGTGAACGTTGGCTCTGTGGTGGAAACCGAAGACGAACGCGGACTTGCTCATTTTGTTGAACACATGGCGTTCAATGGTACGGAACGCTTCCCGGGAAACGAATTGGATGCTTACATACAGTCACTGGGGATGCGCTTGGGCGCGGATTCCAACGCGTACACGAGTTTTGATGAAACCATCTACGGCATAATCGTGCCGACAGAAATAAACACCGAAGGTGTCAAAGTCATACCGGAAAAAGCCTTGAACATCATAGACGACTGGACCCACGCTGTTTTGTTCAACGAAAAAGATGTTGACGACGAGCGTCCCATTATACTGGAGGAAAAACGGATGCGGACAAATGCGGTCAGTCGCATCTTTCAGGAAAACTTCCTGCCTGTTTTATTTGCTGGTTCGCCTTATGCGGAGCGGATGCCTATCGGGTTGGAAAATGTGATAGCAAACGCGCCAGCTTCGCGTTTGCAAAATTTTTACCAAAAGTGGTACCGAGCTGACAATATGGCGCTTATCATCGTAGGGGACTTTGATGTGGATGCGCTTGAGACAAGTCTGCCAAGCTATTTCGATATGTCCGCGCCGCAAACGCCTCTTAACCGCCCGTTTTACGACTTGCCTCCACCGCAACCAGGACGTTTAGATGCATATATTTTCACCGATTCTGAAATGACTGACACCTTTGTCTATCTCTACTGGAAGCGCGTGCCGAAGCCTGTCGACCAGACAATCGCATTTTATCGTGAAAGTGTGATAGACAGGCTCGTGGATTACGTGATAACCGAGCGGCTGAACGAGGCTGCGGACGCGCCGGAATCACCTTTCACCGAAGCGTTTTCCGGCAACGTACGTTATGGAACATCCTCCCGATTTTGGATGATGGGAGCCAGGGCAAAAACCGGCTCTATGGAACAGACCCTTGCCGCGCTTTTGCGGGAAAAAGAGCGAATATCCCGCTATGGCTTCACCAAGGCGGAGATCGACCGTGCAAAAGCCGCTCTCATTTCTATACTTGAAGCGCAAGCTTCTGAGAAAAAACGCGAATCTTCCAGTTTTGTGAACGATTTTGTTACTCATTTCATAAGAAACAGGAGCGCGCCTGACGCTGAATGGGAGCTGTACACGGTTCGATCACTGTTGCCTCGAATAAACAACAAGGAAGTCTCGACTTTTGCGAGAAATTATTTCGCAGATGACGACCTCACAGTGTTTCTGGTTGCACCGGATGGAGAAGAACTGCCGTCCAAGGAGCGGATTTTTGGTATGGTGGGCGAGGTGAAGAAAGCGAAAAAGAGCGAGATTGCGCGTCCTCAGTCAAAAGTTTTCGACGTACGTCTATTGAAGACGAAACCCACAGCAGGCGTCATTCTTAATGAAAGCGTTGACGAAGAAACAGGGGCGGTCATATGGGAATTGGGCAATGGAGCGAAGGTCGTGTTGAAGCAGACCGAGAATAAAAAGGATGAAATCGTCCTCTATGCACTGGCCAGAGGGGGCGTTACTTCAATTCCTGCGACGGAAACGTCAGAGATACTTTCGGCGCGGCTCGCGCCTGATCTGCTTGCCGCTTCTGGCGCTGGCGCTTATTCACTTCAGGAATTGATAAAGAAGCTCGCAACGGTCAATATTTCCCTTTCGTTTAACACTTATGCCTATACACGGACTATCAGCGGCTCTTCCACTGTGAAAGACATCACCTCGTTTTTTGAATTGCTCTATCTCCATGCGGCGCAGATGAGACTCGATCCATCCGCGGTTAAAGCTACCTTGTCAAAATACCGTACCTATCTGGCAAATCAGGAGAAGGACCCGGAAAGTGTATTCCGGCGGGAAGTTTTGAACGCAGTGTTTGACGGCAGTCCTTACTTTAAAGAGCTGGAAGTGTCAGATATAGATATGGTGAACCCGGATATGGCATTCGCTTTCCTAAAAAGAGCCTTGAATCCAATGGATTACGTGTTTGTCTTTACGGGCAATATTGATATCGCTCAACTTAAAAGCCTCACGCTGACATATTTGGCGTCTATACCGGTGGGCGCGGAAAAATGGGACGATTGGGTTGATGTGGACTTTTCTACGACAAAAAATGTAGAAAAAACCCTAAAAAAGGGGAAAGAGGAGAAGAGCCACGTTTATCTGGCATGGAAAGAAACGGAACCCTATACAGAAGAAGTCCTGGCAACCGCCGTTGTGCTGACCGAATATCTCAATACCGTCTTCAACAACAAGATACGCGAGGAACTCGGTGGAGTTTATTCAATTTACACAAATGTGGGCTTTATATCTCTGCCTCCGTCGACTTCGTTCTTGATGGAAATCTCCTTTCCCTGCAACCCCAAGAATGTAGAGAACATTATTGTTAAGGTAAAAGCCGAGGTCCAAAACATTGCGGAAGGACTTGTTGACAGGGATATTCTGTCCAAGGCTAAAGAAACCGTGAAGAAATCATGGGAGACATCGATTCAGGATAATTCTTTCATTGCTGTAAGTTACGCAGATTCCGCGGTTATCTATCGCAGTCCGTTCAGTCGTTTGGATAAGAGACCCTCCTTCTATCAAAAGGTATCAGAGGAAAATCTACGCGATATGGCGGCAAAATTCTTTACAGGTGGACACATTCGGATGGTGATGTTTCCAGAATGATGCAAAGGAGAGAGAAATGAAGTCAAAAGAAAAAGTAATATTTTTGCCATTTGTCATACTGCTTCTGTCGGCAGATATAGGGGTACCGGATAATCTGCGGAAGCCGCAGAAAGGGGAAGCGCCTCGGTACCCTAAAGACATTGTTATTGGTGAGTTAGGCAGAGGAGAAGCTTCGGAAGAGGCGTATGTCTTTGCGAAGAAAATCTTGTCGGGTATTCTTCGCGGTGAAAAGGTAGCTGATCCCGGTGTTGTGGAAAATATACAGTCAGTCGCGCCGCAGAAATTCCGTATCGCGGGCGGCAGAGAAGAAGACGGCAGCGTCTCTTTTATATTCCGTTTCATAGGCAGAGAGAAATGGATAGTAGGGGAAATATACGTGAGGTTCGAGTCTCTCCAAGAAATTACTGTCGTGTCTGATACCGAACAAACGGATTCTTCTGTTATTAAAGAGGCCGGATGGAAACTGGACGATATTATTTTAGATGATGCTAAAGCCGTGGGACAGAGTGCCAAAACGTATACTTACGACTTTTCCCCTTACGAAAGATTTTTCTAGGCGGATGATAGTATCATTCACTTTATAAAATCAGGGAAAATTTATGCGTATCATAGACTTTAGGACCATTCAAAACTTGAACATACAGCCGAAGCAATGCATAGACTGGGTGGGGCGGGTTTTTAGGAATAAATATAACGCGGTTCTTCCGCCGAAGAATAGTGTAAAATTTAACAACGACTGTTTTTTTAACACTATGCCATCATTGTTTCCTGACATGAACAGATTCGGCGTAAAAATCGTTTCCCGTTATTCTCTTTACCCCCCCCCCCCCCGAAACACTCTTCTATAACATTGGCAAACGCTCCTTCCATAATCGGGAATATCTTACTCTACGATTCGAGTAACGGCGAATTATTGGCGATAATGGACGGCACATGGATAACGGCAATGCGGACGGGCGCTGTGGCGGCGGTGACGTGCGGTTTATTAAAAAAGCAACAAACAAAATCTTATTCTTTCATCGGACTCGGTAATATGGCTCGCGCTGTCCTTTTATGCCTTAACGCGGCGGCTAAAAATGAGCCTTTGGAAATAAAGCTCCTAAAATATAAAGACCAGCATAACGATTTTATAAAAAGATTTTCGCGATTCAAAAATATAACGTTTCAAGTTTACGACTCTGTGCCGATGTTGATTAGAAATTCAGATGTGATAATATCATGTGTTACCATAATGAAAACCGATTTTACAAAGGACACCGATTATTCCGAAGGGGTGTTGGTAATTCCCGTACATACTATGGGTTTTCAGAATTGCGATTTATTCTTTGATAAGATATATTGCGATGATATTGGGCATATCAAAAATTTCAAATATTTTAATCGCTATAAAAATTGCGATGAAATATCCAATATTATATTAGGTAGAAATAGAGGCAGAGAATCCGAAAAAGAGCGCATTATTGTTTATAATATAGGTATCTCCTTGCATGATATATTTTTCGCTTCAAAAATATATGATTTATGTGGAGATATGCCTGAAAAGAAAGTAATTTCATTACAGCCGCCGGACATGGAAAGATATTGGGTGTGATTAGTTTGCATCGGGTAATGTATACGACGCAATATTGTGATACGGTCTTTCGGATTCGGGCGGAATAGTTATATAGTCGCCGAATAAATTTTTCAGTACGCTGTCAAAAGCAGCGGGAATATAAAATAAAGAATCCTCGAATCCAGCTAATATCAAATTCGTAAACGCTGTTTTTGGATTCTGATTCTTGGAATAAGAGCCGCCGAATTTTGTTACGATACAATTATCCGTTTCATTCAAGTAATTATACTTAACAATCGTTTTTTTTAATAGTTTTGACAATATATTATAAGGGAATAAATGAGACAAAATAAAAACAATTAAAAATTTTTTCGCCGTTACGTTTATGTCATGAATATATCTTTTTTTTAATCTGCAAGCGTAATATAAAATAATAAATACACGGTGGTGCCATATTTGCTTTGTTTTATTGAATGGTATACAGTCGTATGGGAAAATGTCTATGTTTATTCCGTTGTGTTTTTCACATTTTACATGACTATGTTCGATCCATTCGGTTCCGTTGAGCATAAGTTTGGCAAACGGCGCCGCATATCCGGGGTCCGTATCCATGTTTTGCAAAAAATATTCACCGGGAAGTTCGTCCTTGCACACACAGCAAAACCGCTCGTATTCCTCGCGGAGCATGCCGACGTCAAGATCGTCATCCCATGGAATAAAACCGTGGTGCCGAACAGCGCCAATCAAAGTACCGTCAGACAAGAAATATTTAATATTATATTTAACGCAAATTCTGTGCAGTTCTTTGAGAATCCTTAGCTGAACCAGTTGAACCTTCCGCAATTCTTCTCCGCTTATCCGCAAAATCGCTCCTTATTATAACTGACTTTATATCATGGTTTTGTTCTCTTGTCAATAAGTCATTGAAAATCCTCTAGCACTTTTTCAAGAACTATGCTATGCTGTAATAATGAGAAATGAAATTCCGCGATGGAACCTTGATAGAATTTATCGGTCTTTTGACTCTCCATCGTATAAAAACGATAAGGAAAACCTTAAGAAACACATAGAAACACTGTTAAATTTGCTTGAGAAATCGTCTGAAGAGGGAACAAAGATAGAAAATATTGAAGAAACGCTTGCTGTATGGGAAGACGCTGGCGATACGGCGGAAAATCTCCGCGCTTACGCAGAGGCGGTCTACACAGCGGACACCGCGGATACTCGAGCCTTGATGGAAATCAACGCTTTGGAAACTACAGCTTTACCCTTAGGTAAGGCGCGCGTTCTTTTGTATAATAAATTGAAAGCAATGGGGGATTTGACCGCGCTGTTTGTATCTCCTTTTCTGAAAGAACGGCAATTCTTCATAAAAGAAGCCATTGAGAAAGCTCGCTATCAGATGACGCCTGAGTTGGAGGATTTGGCAAATGACTTAGCGCGTTCTGGCGCGAGCGCATGGGAACGGCTGCACGAGTCCGTGTCGTCAGCCGCATCAGGCGTTCTTGACGGAGAAAACAAAACTGTCACTGAACTGCGGGCGTTGGCAATGAGTCCGTACAGAAATGTCCGTAAAAAGGCGTTCTTGACAGAGATTGCTGCGTGGAAAAATGTTGAAGATCCACTTGCAGCCGCGCTCAATGGTGTCAAAGGTTTTGCAATCACCCTTGACAGGCGCCGAGGATGGATTTCGGCGTTGCAGAAGTCAGCATTTCAATCTCGTTTGAGTGAAAGAACGCTTTCTTCGCTGATTTCCGCTCTGGAAAGCGCCCTCCCGATGTTCAGACGTTATCTAAAGACCAAAGCCCATCTGTTGAATGTGCAGAAATGCGCCTTTTTTGACCTTTTCGCGCCGGTTGGATTGCCTACAGAAGCGTCTGTAGGGAGTGGAAGAATATGGACCTTTGACGAGGCATCCACCTTTGTTGTGCAACAATTCATGAATTTTGATGAAAACATGGGCAAATTCGCCCAAAAAGCTGTTGATGACGGCTGGATTGATGCGGAAATGCGGAAGAATAAGGTCGGCGGCGCGTATTGCGCGAATTTTCCACTTGCCGGCGTATCTCGCGTTCTGTGTAATTTTGACGGCACTTTTGACAGTGTGAATACCATTGCCCACGAGCTGGGACACGCCTGGCACCACGAGATTATCAAAGATTTGCCCCGCGCCCATCGTCTTTACCCTATGACGCTGGCGGAAACAGCGAGCGTTTTCGCGGAAACCATCGTGTTTGAAGGTGCGTTTGCTCAAGCTGAAACCGCAGACGAGCGTCTTTTCCTGCTTGAAGGTACTATCAAAGACTATTGCCAGATAGTTGTTGATATACTTTCACGATTTTATTTTGAAAAAGAGCTATTTGAGCGTCGAGAAAAGTCGGAAATTCCCGCATCGGAACTTTGTAAAATGATGCTTGACGCTCAAAAGCGCACTTACGGAGACGCGCTGGACCCGCAGTTTCTGCACCCGTATATGTGGGCGGCCAAAAGCCATTACTACAGCGCGGATTTAGGCTTTTACAATTACCCCTATGCCTTCGGTCAACTTTTCTCCCTATGCCTCTTTGCTTCTGCAAAAACAGCGGGTTTTAGCGAAAAATACCGTGAGTTGTTACGTCTGACCGGTTGCGCGTCTGTGGAGGAATGTATGTCTATAGACGCGGCAAAATCCGTTGATTTTACCTTTGACGAGGATTTTCAGTATTTTTTCCAAAAAGGGCTAACAATTATCGGTAAACGGATTGAGGAAATGGAAAACGCTGTTGCGGCAAAGGATGCCAAAAATCTATCTTGAGGTTGATATTCAGCTTTATTATGGAGAGGAGCGATTTTCCGAATTTTAGTTGTATTCACATAAAATATGCTCATTAATCCGCTTATAGAAACGCATATTACTCTTAGTTAAACGATGAAATATGAGGAGGCACATTATGAACAATACGCGGGCGGCCGTTATTGGCGCAGGAGCGTGGGGAACCGCGGTGGCAAAAGTCATAGCGGATAAAGGGAACGATACGGTCATCTGGGGGCTTGAGGAGGATGTGGCCGAGGATATAAACAGCAGGCATATGAATTCGCGCTATTTGCCGGATGTTCTGCTTCCTGTGACTCTAAGAGCGACAACAGACCTCATAGAGGCGGCAGGTGGCAGGGAATTCTTGATTTTGGCATCTCCATCACTCTATCTTTTGGACACTGTGAAGCGGATGCTCACGGTTCCATCTATACGTGAAGGCGAAACAACCATCGCTGTCCTCGCAAAAGGCTTTTTACCAAGCCCTAAGGGGCCGCGGCTCATTCTGGAGATGTTGGAAAACTACCTGCCTGGCTTTTACCGACAGTCGCTGGTTTATATCGCGGGACCGAGTCATGCGGAGGAAGTTTCCCGCGGAAAAATTACTGGGCTTATCGCGGCGAGTGAAAACGCCCGTAACTCCATACGGTTCCGCGATCTGCTCAAGACGAATTGGCTTTTGGTATTCCCGTCTTTTGACGTGAAAGGCGTACAGGTAGCGGCCGCCGCGAAGAATGTCATCGCCATCGCCTTCGGTATAATGGATGCGCTTAAAACCCAAGTCCATGGCGATTTGAAGAACGTATTCGGAGATGGCACCGAGTCTCTCCTCCTCGCGGCGGGCTTAAACGAGATACAGATACTCGGTCACGCCATGGGGTCAACCCACCCGGAGACCTTCACCTCGATTTCTGGTGTGGGCGACTTGGACGTTACATGCCGCTCGATTTTCGGTAGAAACCGTCGGTTCGGGCAGGAAATCATTGAGAAAAGCATCTTGTCGCCTTTCAAGGACTTGGAAGATCTGTTGTCCCGTATCAAGGAAGTCGGGTACCTGCCCGAAGGGGTCGCGGCCGCAAAACATGTCAAAATCCTGTTGGAAAAGCACAAACTCAAGATGCCGATATGCGCGGGGTTGTATCAAATCTTGAATAAAGAAGTTGCGCCAGAGGAGTTCCTGTGGAATTTTTTGAAAGATCTAGGATAGTGTAACGTTTTATCATGGAGTCAACAGTTAGAAAACTGGTAACAAAGGCGGTTATAGAACGGAACCTCATAGAAGACGGAGACCGTATTCTCATAGCCGCGTCTGGCGGCAAGGACTCAACCGTTATGGCATGGGCATTAAGCGCCGCGCGTCCCGCATTGAAACGGAATTATGACCTTGCCGCGGTCCATATCTCTAGCGATTTTTGCGCGTGCTGTAAAAAGGCGGAGCTTGCGAAAAACCTTGCCGAATGGGGGGTCTCCTTTACCGACCTCTTCGTGCCAATTATAAAACGTCTGAAGTACGGGAGAAAAATGAACTGCTACTGGTGTTCGACCCAGCGGCGCGTGGAACTTCTGAAATATGCGGTTGAAAACAATTTCAATAAAATAGCGCTAGGGCATCATTTGGACGACATCATAGAGACCTTCTTTATGAATATGACAGAAAAAGGCGAATTATCAACTATGCCTATGTTCCTAAAGTATCGAAAATATCCAGTTTCTCTCATCCGTCCTTTAGGGTACGTCGAGGAAAGGCAGATAATTGCCTGCGCTGAGGAGAAAGGCATCTTAAAAGCGGCTTGCATATGTCCTTTCGGCGTCAACTCAAACCGCCGCGTCATAAGACAACGTATAGCTGATTTCACGGACGGTTCAAGCGTGATAAAACGCCGATTTCTCAAGGCAATCATAGGATTGTGACTCAGTCTCTTGTGAACAAGTTAATTTTTTCAAAACACCGCTAAAGCGTAGCGATCTTTTCCTCAAACCGATCGAGGTCCTTACCGTGGAGAACGCCTTCTCTCTTCGCGAGACGATTTTTGATTTCCACGGCTTCATCAGCCGAAAAGACGATGCTTTTCAGCACGTGCCGCTCAAAAGCGGCGCAGGATGCAGGCGCGACCTTCTTCGTTATGTTAAACAAGACTTCCGCGTAGAGGCGAATCTCTTTTTGGGCATGTGTGTCGAGCCGAAGTTCCAAGAAATGGAACAGGTTGTGGAGGTCTATCTGCCAATACCATTCGGTGTAGAGCGAAAGCGGCAGGTTCACACGGGCGAGTTCTCGCGCGACACCCTTACCGATGAGCGCCTGATACGCGGAATAAGCGTCTTTTTGTCCTCTTTCCATCACTGACCGTACCTGTTCGGCAGAGGTTTCTTCGAGCGGCTCGCCCCTGCCCTGCTTGTTGTTCGCGCTTTGGAAGGCGATGTCTTCAATGGACGGCAGGTAACAGTCGTCTTTCATCACCGAATAACGTCCAGAAATTTCGTTTACTCGCGCCGTTCGGTGCCGTATCCATTGCCGCGCAACGAATATAGGCAGTTTGACGTGAAAGATAAGCGCGACTTGTTCAAAAGGCGACGTGTGCCTATTTCGCATGAGGTACTCAATGAGATTGTCGTCTTCACGGTGAGTTTTTGTGCCCGCGCCGTAGGAAACCCGGGCTGACTGAACCACGCGGGCGTCCCCTCCCATATAATCGACAAGCCGTACAAAGCCTTTGTCAAGAACAGGAAATTCCTTGTCAAGAATTGCTTCGGCCTCAGAAACTATACAATGCATCTTTATTCCTTCTAGAAATCAACAAATGACGCTAACTATACGAATGAGTACGAATCGCACGTCTGTTCACGCTACCTATTCATTTGTTGATTTTTTACCATAATCACAGACTTTATATTTAAAGCCCTTTTCGGGAGTCCACAATCAATTTTTCAAGCCCGCCTTTCACGGAAACAGGCAATGCGACCGTTTTGAGACGAGATTTTTCTCCGAATTTCAAGACAACATCTTTTTTAGCGCAATCCAGCCGTTTGGCGAGAAAAGCGCATAGTTCCGCGTTTGCTTTACCGTTTTCCGGTGCGGACGCTATCTTGACATAGAGACGATCACCGATTACGCCGACTATCTCGGTGCGCGACGAACCGGGAGTAGCTTTTATGTCAAGAAAAATGGCGCTGTCTGAAATACGAAATGGCATTTTTCTATTATATAAAAAACAGCCGTTTTTGTCAACGCGGAGGTGAAAGTCATGCGCCTCCTCTTCTTTAACACCACTACTTCAAAAAATGTTCGGTTTACGTTAGAGTTCGGGGTTTAATTCTCCGTCCTTCAGGGCGTAAAGCGGGGGGGGGGAGCGGGGGATTTGTTCCCCCCGCATACGCAAAGATTTCAAGGAGTAATCCTCAATACCCCGCCGTAAACGACGGGGATTCTTTATTACCAGCTTCCACTCCCAGGATCCGAATTGTATATCGAGACGTTACCGTTGGAGTCGATGTAAACAGCGTTTGCCGTTGTCACATCGCCTTCGAGTGAGTTAGAAGAGATACTTCCTCCGCTCTTGGTGAAGTTTCCGTTATATATGGACACGCCGCCGCCGTACGCATAGGAAGTTGCCGTTGCAAGCAAAGGCGTTATGGACGATGCCTTGTTTCCGGTGATGGTTCCGCCTTGCATGGTGAAGTTTGCATAGCCGCCGCCCACATACACGCCGCCGCCGTATGAATAAGGCGTGGAAAATCTCGCATAGGAGTTCGCGGTATTTCCACTGATAGTACCACCCTTCAATAAGAAGGTTCCGTTATATACATACACGCCGCCGCCGTAAGCTCTGAACGCGCTCGTTGCAATGGTGTTGTTGCTGATGCTTCCGCCGTTCATAACAAAATAGCCTTGACTTTCCACACATACCCCAGCGCCATAGCCGTTACCATAATCGCCGGTGAATGTGAGGGTATTATTGCTAACCGTTCCGCCGTTCATCGTGAAGGTACCCTTTCCTACATAGATACCGCTTCCGCTTATATCAGCATTATCACCGGATACAGTGTAAGTATTACCGGTTATCTTCGAGCCGTTGTTCATCACTAATTCAGCGCTCTCTCCGTTCACAACTACCAAAGACCCTGAGTTGCCGCTCTTCCCTTGGAGGGTGATATTGTTGTCCAAAGTCAGAGTCACATAATCCTTTATGACGAACAGGTAACCGTTGCCTAAGAGATTGATTTTCCGTTCGCTGCCGCCGCCCGTGAGCGTGATGCCCACGGATTTGTAGTCATAAAATAGACTGGTTGGCGCTATGGACTCGTCCCGTCTCGGTATGATAGTGTAAGCCCCGGTGCCTTTCGCGTTGTTTTTAAGCCACGTAAACGCTGCTGTAAGTGAGTCGTTTTCAACATTAACCGTGACGGTGTAATTTTGTGTTGTATTGTCTCCGCCTGTCACGGTGTATTGTACCGGACTGCTGAAATCCTGCGCGAGACCTGAGGCCGGATTTATGGACTTGCCATTGTGGGTGATGGTCGGCGCAAGCGATGTGATGTTCACGATGCTCGGCACGGTCACGGTGATGTTCGTCCCGTTTATGGAGCCGTTTATGTCGGTTGCCCCAAAGTCTACAAACTTAAACGCGGTGACGGCTTTGGTTGTCGAAGATACGACGGCGGAGACCGCTTGCGACTGGTCTCCTTCCACTCCGCTACTGTCAACTGCGCTCACCTTATAGTAATAGGTTGTTCCCTGTGTCCGTTCCATATCGTTGTAGGATGCGGTGGAGGTTGTAGTTATGGAAATATAGCCGCTGTCTTCAGACAATGAGCGGTAGATCTTGTAGGAGGCTGCGCTCTCTACGGAATTCCATGTGAGTCGAATAGCGTTTGACGCCAACAGTGGTTCTGCCACAACTCCAGATGGAGCCGCGAGTTTGGTCTTTGCAGTTATCGTACCGGACAGCTCGCTTTCTTCATCCGACTTTACCGATGAAACCGCAATGTAATATTCCGTATTGGGCAAAAGAGTCAACCCGTAACTTGTGGAAGTCGAGCTGCCTTTCACTTCCATAGCATCAGCGCTCGTACCCGCATATACTTTATAGTTGTCCGCGCCGGAAACCGCGTTCCATGAAACGATTATGGAATGAGACGTAACCGTTCCCTTCGTTAAACCGGACGGAACGAGCGGTTTAGTTACCACGCTTATCTCTGGAGAAGAATCGCTTGACCCGGCATCGTTTTTAGCCGTTATCGATATATAGTAGGTTGTTCCCGCAGTGAGTCCTGTAATGGTGTAATTTATCGTTTCCGAACTTCCTCTCACAGTCTTATTTGACGAGGTAGTACCAACATACACGTCATAGGCTTTCGCTCCATATACGCTGTTCCATTCGATAGATATGGAACCTGTTGTTGCCGCGGTTTTCGTTAAACCGCTCGGCCTGGGAGGCGGACCTCCTGTTGTTTGAACAACCGCTAGAGTTCTATTGGAAGGGTCAACCACGAAGGTATAGGTCCCGGCCGTGGCGTCTAGCCTCCATGCCGAAGCTATGCCTTGGTTTCGGTCAACAAATGGCATTGTAATTTGGTCGCCGAGTGTTACGGCTGCGCCGTCAGTCTCCGGTTGAAATCTTTGACCCCTGTCTTTATCGTCATTCCAATTATGCGTGTCTTCCAAGGCAAATCTGAAGTATTGGTTTTGAGACACGATTCCAGTCCACGTGAATGTGCCGTCACTTTCCTTGTTCATAAGAAGAGGCGCCTGATCGATGCCCCAATTGCCATTGGGTCCCAAAATCCATACCGCGTTGTATACGGGTACCACAGGGGTGACAGGACCTAAAGCCGCGCTGATCACGGTTCCACTATACCCCACGCGGTTCACCACCACGCGGATGTACTTGTTATAGTCCACGGCCGCAAGGGTATAGGTGTTACTTATCGCGCCGATGATGTCTATGAAATTATCGTTTGCGGAATCGCCCTTTTGCCATTGATACCCAATGTTTCCGGTTCCTGAGAGGTTAGTCGTAGTCGCCGTGAGGGTTTGCCCCACTTGTACTGTTCCGGTGATTGACGCCTCTCCTTCTATTGATAGTTTATTAAAAGTAATCTTCCGAGAGGAAACATTCAGAGTTATTGAATATTCGCCGTCTTCGCCTGTTATCCATGCGCCCGCGTCATCGCTGTTACCAGATATCGTGATTGAGACCTGAGAACCGGTAACTATCGGCGTGTTATTCGTTCCAGGTCCATACCAGGTACCGTTATCCCACGTCGTAACGGAATCGTCGTGGAATTTGAAGGTACTATCCCTGGTCATAGTTCCCTGCCACATATAGATGCCGTTTCCGGTGTTCGTAAGTTTAACCCCAGAAGTTCCTGTAGGCATTTGCCCCACTGCGGGCCATCCACCGAAGTCTATCCCGATAGCGTAGATATCCGGCCCCGTTATGACAGCCAGTGTCGCGGGTCCTACCGAGGCGCTCTTAATCGTTCCGGTATATCCCGCACGGTTCACCGCCACGCGGAGGTACTTGCCGGCATCAGCGGAAACAACGGTATAGGTGGTACTGGTGGCACCGCTAATATCAGTAAAATTACCGTTTGCGGAGTCACTTCTTTGCCATTGATACCCAATGGTTCCGGTTCCTGAGAGGTTAGTCGTAGCCGCCGTGAGGGTTTCTCCCTCTTGTACTGTTCCCGTGATTGACGCTGATCCTGTCAAATATTCCT
>JAIRNA010000043.1 GCA_031258305.1 Treponema sp.
GAATCAATGAATCTGTATCAGGACGAAGCCCGCATACTTTTTGATTATTACAAGAAGGCGGCGGAAAAGATCGTAAAAGATGAGATGGATTTGGAAGCCTCAATTGAGGCGGCGCGATCTGAAATAACGCTGGCGGGAAAAAACAAAAAGAAGGGCGTTATTATTACGGTCGTTTTTGGAGCCGCGGGGCTTGTTGGTGGAATTCTGCTCTTCCCCTATGGCTTTATTCTCGCGTTTGGCTGCATCAAGGGAGTTCTTGACATACTCAAGTCCAATAAGGCGAGAAAAGAGAGCGAATCAAAGATAGTGGGTTTTGAGGAGGCGCACCGCGATATCCGCCGGGATTACCGCGTAAAAAAAATGGGCGTCGTGTATGTTCCTGTGGCGACCACAGTTCCTTTTGAAAACAAAAGTTTTATGGTCGATCACACCGGACAGGTTGGAGACACGGAATTCAAAATGTCCAAGGTGCGCAAGCCTGTGGAGCTCCTTGAATCGCTCAACAGTCTGGAAAACAGCATAAAAGAAGCGCCGGCGGTTGAAACCGCGTCAACGCCCGAAGACGTCGATACATCGGATTATTCCACCTCCATCCAGCATATAAAAGTCTATGATTATATGGGAAATATCGACAGGCAGGTGCGTAACGTCCGCTATCTGTTGCATGATAACGATTCCATCGCCCTTTCTCTGCCCGCGGTGTTGCCGGAGAGTGAAGCGGCCGCATACATCAAGGAATTCGCGGCGACGGATCCGGGAGACAAACCGGTTGTTCAGGTTTTCAGTACGGACGGTTTTAAGGAGAAGATAGACGCCTTCTACGCCCTCCATATGATGAAAAAATCCTTTGAGCAAAGCGCCAATGAAAATCAGGCGGTGTATTTCAGGAAACTGATCGGGCGCCTCGCGGAGTCCGTGCAAATCCTCAGCAAAGCGAAGATGAACGGTGCGAACAGGATCATTGAGTATGCCAGCCGTATATTTACGACGGTTTTGAAAGCGTCTTTCAATCAGTATTCGCCGTCTCTTGAAGCGGAAGAAATTGAGCGAATCCGTTCCGCGAGTTTTGACTATCAGGATTCCGTTGACGCTTACACCCCGTTTTCTTTAAAGTCAAGCTCAAGGGTGAAATACGACCTGTTTTCCACCGCATGGATTGCAGAAGATCAGTCCCGTACGTCCATGCCGTTTGGGATGCACCAAATTCAGGAGGAAGTTCTGGCGCCGGTCATCCAGAGTCTCATGGCGGAAAACAGGGTTGAGCGGTTGAAAATTTACAATAATATTAAGGATCAGAAGATCGATTACCTTAACCAGTGGCACAGGGACACCGAAGATTTCTACGGCAGAAACCGCGCCGAAGCCGCCGACCTTATCAACAGAATGAGGGAAACGTACGCCGATTACATACGGAGCCTCAACACGTACAAGGCGCTTCAGGAAACCCAGACCGCCATGAGCAAAACCCACTCGCTTGACAGCGCGGAAGCGTCTGCGCAAAACAAAGACGCGGAAATAATCGCCGGTTTTGAGTTGCAGGCGCAGCAGTTCAACCAAAAGCAGGAAGAATTCAGCGACTTTATGATCAGGTTGAAGGATAATATAGATGAAAAAGCCGCTCTGTTTGGCTATATTCCCTACTACGAGGCGACGTTGCGCGACAAGGAGTACCGCGATATCGCCCAGTCAACCGATCATCTACAGGAACTCGACCCGCGCAGGAAAAAACTGATAGCCATAAGCCCGTATGTCGCAAAACACGCGAGGCTGCCTCCGGCGCCGCAGGTCGAGCAGCGCATGTATGACGATTTTGCGATTGATTTGTTGAAGGAAGCCGCTTCTGCCAATGGCGCGCCGGAAACCGCTCAAGACGCGGCGCCTCCCGCACAGTCGGCTTTTCAGGAGGGATAATCATGGCCGACTTGTATTTTGAAGTTGACACCTCTCCGATGGCGTCAACCGTTGATTCTGTGAAAAGCCATGTCAGGAATGTAACCGCGGCCGTCACCGCGATGGAAGCGGCTGTCATTGCCACCGAGCGTCAGAGCGCAAAAACCATTTGCGAAAACGTAGACAACGGTTTTTTCATCATGGTAAAGTCCCAGATAAGCCAGAAGGCCGTGGCGGCGTATACCGAGATGACAAGCAAACAGATGACGCTGCTTCAGTTGGTGAAAGCGCTGGACAACGTGAAAAGGCAAATGGAAGCCGATTATAATATGATAAGCGGACGGTACGCCAAGCTCTTTCATTCTTTGAATAAAGCACTTGAAACGCGGATACGGGAGCTTGATCGTCCCGCGATGCGGCTTGCGGAAATCAGGAAAACGGTTTTTGATACATTAAAAGATGAAAGCTCCTTGCTGTTCAGCAGTTCCGGCGAGGTCTTGTCGTTTGAACAAATGGCTTTAAGCGGCAAGCTGAAGCAAAAGACCAAGGATGCGTTAAAAACGCTCTCAGATTCCATAATCGAAAGCCAATCTTTTGCCGGGAAGATCGACAGCATTCTGTCTCCATCTGAACATGAAGCGGACTCCGGCAACAGATACATTCCGGTGATAGTCTCTGAGACAGAGAGTTTGCTCAATACAACCGATGTCATTGACAATGTATATGTTCCTTGTACAGAGGCATGGCAAACCGCCGCTCCTGTCGCGTCCAAAATCAGCGGCGTTTCCAACAGCTTTGCATGGAAAGCCGCGCGCGAGGAGGACAAAACGTCTGTCAGGAAAGAATTCGTCTCGCTTTGTGAAAAAGACATGCCAGATCCGCGCATAGCAAAGGAAATGCTCCGCTTGTTTGACGGATCTTCATGGGAGGATGCGCAACAATGAGCTACAGGCGGAATTACAGGGCGAGCGTTCCCTACAGCGGGAGAGTGTCGTATAGCTATCCTGCAAGCCAGAACGGAGGCTCCGGCACGGCATCGTATTCGGGTGAAATCGCGGTGAACGTCGCCATCAATGTCAACACCGATCCTTTTGACGGCAGCGTTCATAATTGCAATAAAACAATAGACGCGTTGACCAATTCGGTTGTTGTAATGAACGCGGCCCAATGCGCGGCGATACAGGAAACCACGCAAAAAGTCTCAAAATCACTCATTAGCGGCTTCTTCGGCGCCATAAAGACCGAGCTTTCCCAGCAGTTGCAGGCGCTGGACAGCGCGATAAAAGCCGGACTTGGGTTTATTCATGAGCAGGGCAAAGCGGTTTCCGCCCAAAAAAGCGTCATGGAAATTGATTTCAACCGGATAAGTTCCAGGTATATCGCGCTTTTTGCGAATCTTGACGAAGAATGTTATAAACGCATCTATGCTTTGGATAAAAACGCTTTTATGTTGTCCGAGAAAGCGCAGAAACAACTCCTAAGCGAACAGACAAGCGACTCGGCCGCGTTGAGCGCGCTTGAAATGCAGGAGGAAGCCTCGTCAAAAACACTTCTGCTTATATCAAACTTAAACAGAAAAGCGAAACAGGTTCTAAAAACGCTGCATGAATATATTACGCAGGAATCCCGCGTCACCGCGCTTGTCGATTCATTCCTTTTCAACGAGGCGCGGCAGGAAAAGACTCAGGCGCATGTTCCCGCGCTCTGGGTGGAATGCGATGACATTGGCGGAACCGCGGAATATCACGAAACATTTGCGCCTGACTATTTGGGGCAAACGCAAAAAGAGCGCGTTGCGGAAAAAACAAGCGCTTTTTGTTCCGCAGCCTCTTCATGGCGTTCAATTTCCGCCGAAGAAAAAGAAGCGTTGCATAGGGCTTTCACCCTGCTTGCGGAGAAACACTTTGAAACAAAAACAGGAGACGCGCAGCGGCGGGTTTATAAGACGATGCTTTCTCTGTGGCAAAATTCAGATGTATTATCGTTATGAAGGAAGGTATATTAATGAAAGAATTAAAAGAAATGACGGAAATTCGCATTGGCGAGACCATTGTCGCCTTAAAAGACAATCTGGTGAAGTCGGCGATCCTTCCCAAAACAAGCAATGAGCTTGAAAGAGATGTCGTTGTTCAGGGAAATGTGAAAATTGACGGCGCCGTGTACGCGAGAAATTTAACGCTTGATTCCGGGCCCGCGGAATTTTCCGGCGCCGTGTACGCGCATAACGAAATGCACATCAAGAATGACGCCGAAGATACGATTGTTTTTAGAAAAGCCGTCGCGTCGAGCGGAAGCGTCGTTTCTCTTTTGTTGAAAGGAACATGCGTCTATGGCGCGGACATAAACGCGGCGAGCGTGAAATTAAAAAATTGTTTTGTTGCAGGCAGCATTTTCGCCAATGAAATACAGATTGAAAACAGCGTTGTTTTAGGCGGCTGTTTTGCGTCCAAGAAACTTGCCCTACAGAATGTGATTATCGGCACGTTTAACACGCCGGAAGCGGCGGCGGGCGGCGTCAATTATTTGCTGTACCCTACGGCGTTTTCTGTTGAGCCTATAGCGTGTCTGCCCGGCACGGAATTTTACAATATAACGCTCGCTGACCTTGGCTCCTTGTTTAAGAGCGAAAAAGAAAAGCCGAACACGGGAAAAATACGGCTGGATATGGAAGCCGATTCCCAACGGACGGTTCTTGTTGACGAGTCCGGCGCCAAAATGCTTTTGCACAGTTATTCGGTGGCGTCACGGATACTGGTGAGCGATTTGCTTGATTTGGAAAATCTTGAAAATCATTTCCTGATTGTTTCCGCCAGTCTCGGTTCTCAAATAGTAAAGACGTATTCCTTGCAAAAAGAAGACGGAAGCAAAAGCGATGATTTGACATTGATGAACATCACTCTCTTCTTCTTCAAAATACTAAACGGGACGATTCAGATACGTGAAATGAGCGGATCCATTTCTTTTGATGAATTGCGGCGGAACTATTTATAACGTTCCAGCGGTCCCTCTTTGCCCCATCGCAAGCCGCCGTATATTTACGGCGGCGCTAGACGATCGTCTTTGTTTCTGTTTTATTGAAAATTCGTATTTTGTGCTTAAAATGCGTGTCAATAGTCAGCGAAAATTTATATACATGCGACCGTCTCAGCCGGCCCCTTGCCGTCAGCAAAATAATAAGCTTCTATGAATTGCCGTGTATGACTGCCGTTGCTCCCCGCGCCCGTAACGCCCTCTTACCTGTTTTATCTGCCGTACCCTAGTCCCTACAGACTCACCCATAGCCCTTATGTGTTTCTTTTGCACCATTTCTCAGTCAGGATACGGTTTATTCCATCAGCATCGTCAGCGTTGAGTCGTATGACACCTGGAAGGCTTGCAAAAAAAGTTATTTGCCGTTTGGCGTAACGGCGACTATTGCGGGCAATCAGCGATTCAATTTCTCCAAAATCAGTGCGAAATTGACCGTTTTGGAAGAATTCCTTGTATCCAATAGCTCGCATACCCGGCGCATCCGACCCGTATTTTTTAAACAGACTCCGAACCTCTTCGGCGAGCCCGTCTTTGAACATCTGCGCGCACCGAGTGTCAATACGGGCGTAGAGTTCTTCACGGGGGCGCTCCAGTCCAATGAGCAGAAAATCAAAGGCTTCGCGGACATCTTCCGTCACTGAGAACGAACTCAAAGGCTTACCGCTCAGACGGAAAACCTCCAAGGCGCGGAGAAGCCGATAGGTATCGTTGGGATGGATACGTCCCGCGCTTACCGCGTCGCAGTCCACCAGCTCGCGGATGAGCGGTTCAACACCGACTGCCCGAAGCTCTGTCTTTAGCTGTGTGCGGATATCCGCATCTGAAGGCGGAGTCGGCGGTAAGCCTTGTATGAAATTCTTCAGATAAAAACCAGTTCCGCCTGAGACCACAGGCAATTTTCCACGGGACCCAATATCCCTTACCGCCGCATCAGCAAGATGGACGAAATCACCTACATTGAACTCACGGTCAGGATCCAGAATGTCAATGAGATGATGAGGAACCAGCGCTCGTAATTGCGGAGACGGCTTTGCAGTACCTATATCCATGCCTCTGTAGACCTGCATAGAGTCCGCAGACACCACTTCCCCTTGAGATGATGTAAAAACCTGTCTAATTGCATCGGTTTTGCCGGATGCAGTTGGCCCAAAGATGACCAGAACAGGGAGCGGCTTATTTTGCGGAACCGGCAGAGGCGCCTAACGAAAATCCAATTTGAGCCGTGAAAAGCTGTTTTGCGGCAAGGGAAATGACCTTACCTTCATGTTGTTCAATGGCTTCGTCTTTGAGCATGGAAAGCTGATACGAGCGCCGCGATGCCGCGGCGGTGATTTCATACATATTGTCTTTATATTCGATAAGTTCTTTTAATGGAAATATCATAATCTTGCCATTATACGAAATTCACCGACTTTCGTCTATACCGATTTATGTAAATTTCATAATAAATTTAAGAAGGAGTCACCGAATTATACGGCGCATATGTTGCATAACATACGATGGTAATTATCATTTAGTAATGATTCTTTATACAACGCTATTCTCAATTTTAGTTAAATATTTTGCCAACGTTTTCATCACTTCTTTCACATCAATGGGCTTGGCGAGATGTCCATTCATACCCGCGTCTATGCACGCCTTTACGTCTTCGCTGAATGCATTGGCGGTCATAGCGATGATAGGGATGGCGCTGGCTTTGTCCGTGCCTAAAGCCCGTATCTGCCGTGTTGCATCAAACCCGTCAAGATCGGGCATCTGGATGTCCATAAGAATCATGTCGTATTTTTCACCTTGTCGCTTAAACATATCAACAGCCACAGCGCCGTTTATAGCAAAATCAATATCAATCTTTGTGTCCTCAAGGATGGATGCCAAGATTTCCTGATTAATTTCAATGTCTTCCGCGACAAGTAGATGTTTCCCTTCGAGAGTGCCGACCAAATTGATATTTTCAACTTCTTCGTACTTTTGCTCCGCAACATTCCTAATATGCTCCTTGTCGAACAGATTGACGATGGTATTGTAAAGTGTAGACGGCATGACCGGTTTAGGCAGGAATTGTTTTATGTTGAGGGGTTTAACGGTTGATTCGATATCTATCCAATCCGCGACCGACATAATCACAACGGAGATGCTACTAGAAATTTCCTTTATCTTTTTTATGATGGAAACGCTGTCTTCGCCGGGCAGTTTCCAATCAAGCAAAACGATGTTAAAAGGATTGTTGTTTTTTATGCCGTTTTCGAGCAGGGCAAGTCCATCCCTTCCTGAAGACACGGCTTCGCAATTCATCGAAAAACTGGAGAGAATGTGGGAAAAGTATTCAAGCACATCCTTGCTGTCGTCAATGACAAGGATTCTTTCGTTTGTGCCGTTCCGTTTGACATTTTCCTCCTCAAGCTTGCTTCCCAAAGCAACATGGACATCAAAGATAAAGCTGGAACCTTTGCCGATTTCGCTCTCTACCTTGATGTCGCCGCCCATAAGGTTGAGGATGCGTTTGCACAGGGCGAGTCCCAGTCCGGTGCCTCCGAAATGCCGGGTGATGGAGCCGTCAGCCTGCTCGAATGCATTGAATAGCCGAGATTGCTGTTCCAGCGAAATGCCTATACCGGTGTCAATAATCTCTACGTGAAGATTCACGCTGTTATTGTCTGTTAGGTATTCTTTTTTGATTCTTACGGTGATGTTTCCGTTTTCCGGGGTGAATTTCACGGCGTTAGACAAGAGGTTGAGGAGAACTTGAGAGAAACGGAGTTCATCACCTATGACCATATGTTCGAAACGTTTGTTAAAATCTACGATAACTTGCTGTTTTTTCTCTCCCGCCTTGATTTGGATGACGTTCAGCGTGTTTCGTAGCATCTTTTCAAAATCAAAGGGCTTGTTTATGATTTCGAGCTTGTTTGCCTCTATTTTTGACATATCGAGGATATCGTTTATAAGTACGAGGAGCTGTTTTGCGGCGCTGTCGATGCGGTCGAGACAGTAGCGCATACGGTCGGGTTCGCCTGACTTCTGGGCAATAGTCGTCATGCCGATGATGGCATTCATAGGCGTGCGGATTTCGTGGCTCATACGGGAGAGAAAGTCGCTTTTGGCTTTGCCTATGGCAATGGCTTCCTCTCGGCTCTTGATGAGGTTGATGGTGACTTCGTTTCTCAGAATGGCGGAAACAAGTATAATGGAAGCGGAATGGAGGATGTTTTCTTCCTGGTGGATAAAAATTCTCTCTTTTTTATAGTCTTCGAACATAACGAAACCCCAAAAATTGCCCTTGAAGTAGAGCGGTATGCAAAGTATGGAAATGGCGCCGCGTTTTTCAAAACGGCCGGCGTCTGCGCCATGTAAGTCCTTGACGAGCATATTGAGGTTTCTATTTTTTTTTGCTAGTTCGAGCCATTGCGAGGCTTCCGTCGTATAGTCCAGAATTCGGTTTTCCAGCGGCGACAGAAACGCTGTTTCTTCAAACCACTCATATATCAGCCTGCTGAACAGCTTTCCGTCAGATTCGTAATTCTGCCATATGGTAGTGCGGCTGACGTTGATGCTCTCGCTTATGTCGCGGAGGAATTCCCACACCACTTGTTCAAAGTCGCTCGTATCTGAAAGCTGTAAGCGCAAGGCGCTTTTGTTGGTGGTCATCAATATCCGGTCCTGATAAATCAACTCGTTTTTCGCTTCCTTGAGTGCCTTGAGGTCGATGCCATAAACGGCTATGACCCATGAGTTTTTGAACTTTATCTTTTTGAAGAAAAGATGCATAACTATGGATTTACCCTGTACTATCAGTTCCGTCTCAAAATCTATGGATCCGTGATGGGCAGTGTAGACAAGCCGGTCCACAAGCGAAAAGGAGATATGGCCGTCAGCCTGTCGCTCTGGTAGCCATTCGCTAAATTGGGAAGCCATATTGTTTATTATGTCTTCTTTTGAAGAAAAACCGAAGTATTGAACGGCCGCCGTATTACAGTCTACAAGCTGAAATGTGTCGTCAAATATTAGGGCTATATTGGGGTTTGCCTCAAGCATAATTTTGTTGAATTCTTGTGTTTGTTCTAGGTTCTTGACTGCTTCCTGTACCTCTGCTTTGAGGCGTTCATTGTACGATTCATTTCTGGCAAGCGCTATTTGGAGTTGTTCTTCCATTTTTTTACGCTGGTCGATGTTGAGGATGCTTCCCCGTAACTTGACCGCCATTCCACCGGTGCTCCATTCGACTATTTGTCCATTGATGGCAGTCCACAGACTGGTCCCTTCCTTCGTGAGCATCCGTACTTCTTTGGTAAACGTGTCTATTTTACCTTCCTTGAGAAGAGGGATAATATCATTGAAACCAGCGCGGTCATCAGGGTGGAGGCTCCCAACCCAGGACATAAGGGTACTCGGCATTTCGTCCACGTCGTAGTTTAGTATATTCAGGATTCCTTTGCCGTAGAAGATAGTATCCGCTCTGACATCGTATTCCCATGGGATGAGTCCCGAAAGGCGCGTTACAAGATCGAGCTGACGATTTACCTCAATCTGTTCTTCTTCCTTCCGTTTAATGTCGCTGATATCCTGAAACATACCGAGAAGACGCCGGGGCGTTCCGTTATCGTCTCGCTCTATGATAGCGCCTTTGTTCTGCACCCAAATGAGGCTACCGTCTTTGCGGAGGATACGAAATTGTATCTCAAAGGAATCAATTTTATTGGATATACAATCATCCAGTACCCGTCGGATTATTTCAAGATCGTCAGGCTCCACAAGATTACTCCACGCCGCGAACGTCCTTTCCAGCTCTCCTTGCTCATAACCAAGTATCCGCTCATACAGCGGACTATAAACGAGATTTCCACTCCAAATATCCATATCCCAAAAGGCTATGTTCACGGAATCAGCGATAAATCCAAGGAAATCTTTGAAGTGAGATGGAGAAAAAGAAGTACGACGTAGGATATGTTCTGCCTTGTTCAATAATCCCGATTTTCTGGGAGACCAATTTTCATATACCATTGAAATAAATTATAAATATTTTATAAATAAAAGTCAATGCATTAATTTTAAACTTGTCTTTTCGGAGTATTTTTGATATGATTCTTGCCATGCGGTTTTTTTTCAAATTTTTTCTTGTTTTGTCAATGATGGTAGTGCTGTGCACATCATGTGTGAGGCGCCTGGGCTGGGGCGTACTGTTGTGGTCAAATGAGGACCCGGCCATCCCCGCGGGAACCGTCCTATCCGTTTTCGTTAAATCCAACATCAACAAAGTCTGGATAGCTGGTATTCCCGAAGAATACCTGAAAGACGAGGATGCTGTTGATAAATTCGAGATACCTTTTGTCCGTTTAGAACTATTCAGCTCGAAAAGGGCGGCAGAGAAATGGGCGAAAGAATTCGCGCCTTTCGCAGTGACTTATGCGACAACCTTACAAGACGGGCTTCCCATACGGGACGGCACCGACAACAACGCCCGCAGGGTCTACCGGCTCAAGAAAGGCGAAGTCGTCAAAATTATAGCTCAGAGCGAGGGAACGCCTGCCATAAGCGGCACAGGCGATCCTCTGCCCGGCAATTGGTATCATGTGCTTACGGAAAACGGCACCTTTGGCTATTGTTTCTCTTACCGACTCAAGCTCTTCGACTACGCGGGCGGGTTCATGGAAATCGCCCAAATTGAAGAGGAAGAAGAGGAGGATACGGAACTGGAGACTGTCCTTTCAAAGAAATGGTACCCAGAATCCTATAAGCAAATGGTTGATTCTGAAAAAATAGATCTGGATATGTTGTCTCAACGATGGGGTTTCTATCCGGGTGAAGATTCTGGCACGGCTCGCGTATTTCTCAAGGATATTGAAAACGACATCATCATAGACAAGACCTTCAAGTACACGGGTATCAAGAAGATAGGTTCCCGTATATGGACCTTTGAAGGAGCGACTCTCCAGATGGAGCTACGCCCAACTACGCTCGCGGTGCAGTATTCCGAAAAAGGAAGCGCTTTCAGAACGTGGCTTTTCGTGAATCTTGCCTCTGATGTTGACGACATCATCCTGAAAGAAAATGCGAGACGCTCAAGCCTCTTCCGCAGAATCTATGATAAAGGTCCTGTCTTCAGTAGCGCGAATTACGGAACATTGACGTTTAATCCCAATGGATCCTTCGTGTGGACCGGTTTCGATATGCTCACGCCCGCTATAATCCCATCTTCAGTCTCTGGAACTGGTAGGGTAGTCATAAGGCTTTTTCTACCCGATTCCTTAAAAAGTCAATACGATGGCGCCCTTTCTCTCGCGTTTAACGGGGCAAAAAACCCGGTGAATTTTCTCTACAAGCTGGAAAACCAAGGTTTTCGCATAGAATACGTTCCCCCCTCCAACATAGAAGAAGTTACCGTCACTCACAGAGACGCTTCGCCTACGGTCATTTACTTCTTTAGAGGAAATGTCGGAGGAGAGTAGGGATATTTGTTACAAAGTGTTATTATTCCGTACGAACGCCCGTACAGACGATGGCCACAACATTAGTTTTCTGTCCTGCGGGCCCGCCTGATCCCATACCGATATGGAGGATCGCGCCTTCGTCCATATTGTCTGCTACTTCCGCATAAGCCCACCCTAAATACCCGACACGGAAAGAGACGTAGCAGTTTATGGGAACTTTTGGCGTTGTCTTGCCGTTAGGATAACTCACCCACGCGGAGCCATTGCGGTAGAGAGAGCTTTCCGCATAGAGAATGCCCACAGATTTACCCTTGACTGCGATTTGCAGTTCCGCGTCCGTCTTGTCGGTGGTCCATCCTTCAGGTTGAGGAGATCCCCTGCTTGCCCATTCATTGTGGATGTCGCTTCCTTCGGACCAGCCGGTGCTCGATATGATAGCGTCTTCTTCAGCCGCTTTTTCCCACCCCAGACAATCGACGTATTGGAATTCATCCGAGACCAAAGGCGGAGGAAGGGCTGTATCCACAGTTGGAATGGCTTCATCCGGTGGAAGGCTGTTCCAGACGGAATCGAGATAGGCGGTTATGCCTTCTGCGATATTGGCATGTCCTGCGGTGTTGGGATGGATGTTTTCGTTGCCGTTGAAGTATTTTGGGATATCCCCCTGTCTCTGCCAATCAGCCCACGCGAGGGTCGGTAATTGATAGTGATTGCCGATAGGTTCTTGTTCGGAGCGGTTGCTCTTGTCCGAACCATCCCGTTGGTTGATTGCCACCAGTACGACCGCTCGCTCCGAATCTGCCAGAATTTGGCGCAAAATCCCCTCATAGGAACGCTTTCGTACTTTTGGACTGAGCCATTGGTCGTTCATAGCGAATTCAACGAACACCACATCAGGTTCAAATGCAAGCACGTGATCCCTTACACGAACCGAGCCGAAAGCTGAGTCCGTACCGCTTACACCCGCGTTGCGGTAGACGAACTCCGCATTGTTTTCAGAGGCTTTTGCTTGCCACCACCGGGACACGACGCCAGCCCATCCGTTTGTTTCAGGCTGTCCGGCCTGAAAGCCGGTTGTGATTGATCCACCCACGGCAACGATGGATAAAGGCTCTCCGCGACGCATTTTCGCCATTGCCCTTTGCAGGCGCGCCTGCCCTTCCGGTTTCGCGGCCATGCCCCGCGGTGGACGAATTTTCACCGCTCCATCCGTAGTAGCGCATCCTACGCTCATCGCAGCTACGATAATTCCAATGATAATGATTTTGTAGTTCATTGATATATCTCTCCTTTGTGAATAGTATAAAATATAGTTTATCCTAATAGTCAAGAGGTTAAATCTTAAAATAATAAAAAAATGAAAGAAAAGATAGATATGTTACGCCAGTTCAAATCTGAAGTGCGAATTTTCGCTCTGAAAAGACCTCGTAAGGCGTCCGATAGCCTAAAGCCTTACGGGGACGATGAGTATCAGTAGATACTATTGATTTTGGCAACAATTCTGTCAAGCTGCCTCTGGGTCAGATTATCAAACGATGTCTTTTTGGGCAGGTACTGCCTGATAAGCCCATTTGTGTATTCGTTTAATCCCCGCTCCCATGAATGATAGGGATGGGCAAAATAGATGTCGCACCCCAGCGCCGCAGCCAATGCCTTGTGCCCCGAAAACTCTTTTCCATTATCAAAGGTGAGCGTTTTAATACAATCATCAGGAATAGGATTGAACGCTCGAATGGCGGCCCGGTTCAGGGTTGCCGCCGCCTTGTTCGGCATGACTTTCGCCGCCAAGAGTTTGCTCGTCTTTTCGACAAACGTGGCAATATACGCCGTTTTCCCCGCTCCCTCAACCCTATCCCCTTCCCAATCTCCTATACGAACCTTCTCTTCCACGATAGCCGGACGGTTTTCTATGGGATTTCGGCCGGGAATCTGTCCACGCCGCTCTTTTTCCCCGGTCCTTGAACGCCGACACGGACGCGGATGCCTGAAATGACCCTTCAATTCCGGTTGACCGAGCATTTCCCGATATACATACTGATAAATCGTCTCATGGGATACCCCCATTTCAGGGGTTTCCGGGTACGCTCTCTTCAAACGTCCGGCTATCTGATCCGGCGAGTAGTCTTTTTTGAATAAGTCCATAACTATCCCCATGAGAACGGGGCCGTTCATTTTCGGGTTGTCTTTGGCCTCCCGCCGCCGGCTTTCGCTCCTATCCGCCCTGGGGGTCTCCCTTGCCCTGGTCCACGTGCTGCAGAAGCGTCCCTTACGAGAGGCCCGTAATGGTTAGTATATCCAGCGCCCTGATCTTAACGATACTCATGGGGGGAGTTATTTTTCTCTGCCGGGTTCTCCCGTTCCTGTTCTTTCGGCATAGGCAGGATGTTCCCCCTGCACCAGGGGAAAGGTTCGGAGCATTGCTGGAATTTGTGGAAAAGCTCGTTCCTCCGGTAGCCATGACGGTACTGGCCTTTAATGCCATAAGCGTCCCCTTTACCGCGGATGTCCCGCAGGGACTCTCGGCGTTCATCGCCGCGGGCGTTACTGCGGTGGTACATCTGTGGAAGCGGAATTCCCTCTTCAGTATCTGCGGCGGTACCCTGGTGTACATGTTCATCGAAGCAGTAGTGCCGAAGCTGTTTGGTTAGGGATAACTCTCACGGAGAGCATTATACGGACTTAGGTACCGAGAGAAAGAGCGCATCCTATGGTTTTCGGCCCCTTTACCCTCTTGACATATCCCCGCTTGCCCTATAGAGTTAGGTTATATGCTTTCAAGTAACCAGATTTGAACCCTCTCAGGGGTTATACAAAAGTATACTTTTTTATACAGAGGTTTGGTGATGATGGCACGGGCTTTTTGTTGTTTGTTATCCCCCCCCCCCCCCCCCCCCGTATGTTTGTAAATATATAATAGACAAGTCCACGGACAGGCGGACCTTCAGTATACGGAATTCACGGCGTATCGTTTTGTTTAGGAACATGCTATGATACTTCCAAAGGTACTTGACTGTA
>JAIRNA010000050.1 GCA_031258305.1 Treponema sp.
TCCAATTCCACTGAAAATTTATTTTTCATATATGAAAAATAGGCGCTGTCTTTTTCTGTTAAGAAAAAATAACGACCTAAATCTTTGGCTGCTTTTCCCATTGTGCCGCTTCCGCCGAACGGGTCAAATACCAAATCTTTTTTGTATGAATAATATTTAATCACCCGTTTGCATAATTCCTGCGGAAATACCGCTGAATGTACTTTATCAAAGCAAGGGTCAATTTTCCAAACATTTGTTGTTTCAAAATCATCTTCTATTTTGCTTGTCTTTACGGTTTCAGAGTCGTACTGGCGTATATTCCAGTCAAGCAGTTTCTCTGTTGATTTTCTGTAAACCATAACATATTCGGTTACGGCGTTTGGTTTATAGCCAAGTGGTTTTCTATGCTGTTGAAAACCGCCTATTCTATTTTTAACACTCGCTTCCGGTTTTTCCCAGACAATATCATCAATAAAATCCCAGCCCATTTCCATTAAATAATAGTGAATATCAAAAGGAATAGGATACCGTTTGCTCGAGTGCGACCGGCTTACACGCGGAATAATTACAGGAGATGTGTTGAGTAACAAAAACCGGCCTTCTTTTGTTATACGGTATACTTCTTGAAACACATCCCGCAAGAATTCTAAATACGCTTTATATGAAGGATATATCGAATAATCACGCGCATTGTAATAAGGCGGCGATGTAAATGTTAAATGAACGCTTTCATCTTTTAATAATTTCATAACATCTATTGTATCGCCATGTACAACTGTATTTTTAAGATAGTCATAGCTCTCGGTATGCGGCTGCTTTTCCTTCTCTCTTGTTTCCGCAAAATATTCTTTGTGAATAACGTGCTGAATCATTTCATTCGGATGTTCAATAAGCGATGATAATTTTTCGTCAACTTCGGCCTCCCCCTTAAAAACTAAGAGTCCGCGAATCGCTTGACATACCACTTTCGGGTCAGAATCTATTAATTTCGCAAATAGTATTTCTTTTGTATCTGGTTTTCGCATACGCCCTATTGCGGAAACCGCCTCGCGCCTGACATTTGTATCAGGGTCATTTTTGGCAACGCGCGTAAGAAAAACCAAGAAGGCGTCATTTTTTAATTTGCCTAAATTTTTAACAGCCAAAAATCTAATCGCGCTGTTTTCATTATCCAAAAATTCTAAAAGCCGCCTGCCGTCAAAGTCACGCGGCAATCGCCCCAAATTTTCAAGCGTGTTCAAAATATAAGCGTTATTTCTCCTATTTTCAAGCATTTTTCCCTCTATATGTTCATAGTTCTCATAAATTTGGCTGCTAAACCCTATACATACTATTATAACGGACTGCCTTTTGTTTGACAAGAGTTAGAAATGGGAAATTTAGGATTTTTGCTCCGCCAAGGAAGGCGGCGCTTCCCCGGTTTACTGCATTGTTCCACCAGTATACTGCTAGGAATATACTGACACTGAATTAAGATGGATAAGCCGTCAGGAGCCCGCCCCGCGGCTGTTTGACAAAAACGCCCTTTTTTGATATGATAACCGCTATGGACGAAATATTACAAGAAGAAACAGTAAAAACAGGGAAAATCACGGGTGCCGCTAATCTACGATAACAAAGAGCGATTCTTGACCGATGGACTCAATGAAGCTCTGACCGACGCCAAACGGGCGGATTTTTGTGTTGGTTATTTCAATCTTCGCGGATGGGAAAAAGTCGCCGAGCGTATCGAAACCCTCACTGGGGATGCCGTTATTGAGGGGCAGAATCAACATCAGCGTTATTGCAGGCTTCTTGTCGGAATGCAAGAAACGCCGCAAGACATCTTACGTCAATACTATGCGTCAGACGATGATTATCACCTGGACCAGGGCGAAGCGGCAAGACTAAAGAAACAGGTTGCCGCGGAATTCAAGAGCCAGCTTACGATTGGCGCTCCCTCTGCGGTCGATGAAGAGGCGCTCCGTAACCTAAGCCGCCAGATGAAGGCGGGCAGAATCGCTGTAAAATTGCACCTGCGCTATCAACTTCACGCAAAACTATACCTTGTATACCATGGCGGTAGTTCCCATTTGAAGGTCGAAGGATACGTTGGAAGCAGTAATTTGACCTTTGCGGGACTGGTAAAACAGGGCGAATTAAACGTCGATGTTTTGGAACAAGACGCGGCCGGCAAACTTACCGTATGGTTTGATGAACGATGGAATGACCGATGGTGTTTTGATATTACTAAAGAATTGATAGAGATTATCGACGCTTCATGGGCGCGAGAATCTTTGATTCCGCCGTACCATATTTATTTGAAGATAGCCTATCACCTTTCCCGCGAGGCCAGGGCGGGAATAAATGAATTCAAATTACCAAAAATCTTTCAAAAAGAACTCCTGGATTTTCAACAAAAAGCCGTGCTTGTGGCGGCGCACCACCTGAACAAACGGAACGGCGTTATTATCGGCGATGTGGTCGGGCTTGGCAAGACTATTACCGCAATAGCCCTTGCAAAGCTTTTTGAAGAGGATTTCTTCTTGGAAACCCTTATCATCTGTCCAAAGAATCTGGAGAAAATGTGGCAGGGCTATTGCGACAAATATCGGCTTATCTCAAGAGTACTCTCCCAAAGCATGGTACAGAACGAGTTGCCGAACTTACGCCGTTACCGCTTGGTTATCATAGATGAAAGCCACAATCTCCGCAACAACGAAGGCGCTCGGTACCGTGCGATAAAAGCATACCTCACCTCAAATGAAAGCAAAGTTATCCTGCTTACCGCTACCCCTTATAATAAAAACTACTTTGATTTATCCAATCAACTGCGACTCTTTATTCCCGATGACAAAGATTTAGGTATCAGCCCTGAACAGTATATTAAGCTGCTTGGCGGACAGTCCTATTTTAATTCTAAACATACCGATACATTTATCCGCAGTATCAAAGCTTTTGAGAAAAGCGTATGTCCCGATGATTGGCGGGAACTTATGCGCCTGTACCTCGTCCGCAGAACCCGCTCTTTTATCAAAAATAATTACGCGGAAACGGATAAAACAAACGGACGCAAATATCTTTTGTTCAATGACAGAACAAAATCGTATTTTCCCGACCGGGTCCCTAAAAAAGTGGAATATGAATTTAATGAAAGCGATCCGGGCGATATATACGCCCGCCTCTATTCAGAAGAGGTGGTCGATGCGATTAATGATATGGATTTGCCCCGCTATGGCTTACAACAATATTTAGATAAAAAATCCGCATTAAAACCCACACAAGAAGAAAGCCGCGTCTTTGAAAATATGAGCCGTGCAGGACGGCGCCTCATGGGATTCTGCCGTACCAATCTGTTTAAACGCCTTGAAAGTTCAGGTTATGCGTTTTTACTTTCCCTTTCCCGCCATATTTTACGCAACTATATTTTTATCTATGCGCTGCATAAAAAACTGCCCGTTCCTATCGGTAAGAATATAACCCAGAATCTTGATGATTTTCTTGAAGACGATGACACGGATAATGATGGTGATGATACGTTTAATTTCCTGTTATCAGAAGAGTCATATTTGAAAAAGGGGGAGGAAGTTTATACTCTGTTTTCCAGCGGCAGTCATAAAAGCCGTTTCGATTGGGTACGCAGCGAATTCTTTATTGATACGTTAAAAAACCATTTGCAGAAAGATTCCGATTCCATTTTGAATATATTAAAAATGGGAAAGCATTGGAACGCCGAATCTGACCGCCAATTAAACGCATTGTATAAGCTTTTGACAAAAACACATAAAAACGATAAGGTGCTGGTGTTCACTCAGTTTTCCGATACTGCGGAGTATCTGAAAGAGGAATTGAATAAGCAGAGTATTTTATACCTTGAATCAGTCTCTGGAAATGATGAAAACCCCACTGAAAAGGCTTTCCGCTTTAGCCCAAAAAGCAACGCGGATTCGGAAATTGGAAAAGGTGTGGGAGAAGATTTTAACGAAATACGTGTTTTGATTTCCACAGATGTATTGAGTGAAGGACAAAATCTGCAAGACTGCCATATCATCGTTAATTATGACCTCCCCTGGGCTATTATCAGGCTAATACAACGGGCTGGTCGTGTTGACCGTATCGGTCAGCAATCATCTGAAATTATCTGTTATTCCTTCCTCCCGGAGGACGGCGTCGAAAAAATCATCAGTCTCCGCACGCGCTTGAGAAAACGTATTGAAGAGAACGCCTCTGTCGTGGGGAGCGATGAAACATTCTTTGACGGGGATCCGGTAAACCTTGCCGATTTGTATAACGAAAAAGCCGGCATTATGGACGGCGATGATAGTGATGATGTGGACCTTGCATCGCGGGCTTTTCAAATTTGGAAAAACGCTGTTGATAATGATCCCAGACTAAAAGAAATCATAGAAGATTTACCTCATAATGTGTTTGCAACCAAGGCGGTTCCGGCTCAGGGCGAGGAACCTGAAGGGGTGATTGTGTATGTCCGTACCGCGGATGATACTGATATGCTGTCATGGGTAGATACAAAGGGCGCTATCATAACCCAATCGCAATTGACGATATTAAAAGCGGCTTTTTGTACGGGAAAAACGCCGCCGCTTAATCGCATAGGAAATCATCACAACTTGGTCAAAAAGGGCGTTGATATGATACGGAACGAAGAGGAAAAATCAGGCGGTTCACTCGGTAAGCGGTCGGGCGTAAAATATCAGGTATATATGAGGCTTGAGCGGTATTGCAAAAAATATGAAAAAACGCTTTTTATAAGCGATTCCCTCAAGAAAGGCATAGACGATATTTTTAAGGGCGTTTTAACCGAAGGCGCAAAAGACGCCTTCAGCAGACAATTAAAAGCTGGAGCTGACGACGAACAGATAGCCAATATGGTCGTACACTTGCGGGAAGAGGATAAACTCGTCGTCACGAATGGTCAAGGAGAAACGGATCGTATTCCGCAGATAATATGTTCTTTGGGATTAAGGAGGGGAAAGGAATGACTATCAGTAAGGAGGCTTTTAGCAAATATATAAACGATTTTGACTTTAGCGGGCTCTTTATCGATATGGGCTGGGATAGGGATAAGACGGTGGAAGATATAGCCGTTGATGGCGAACAGTATACTCTGCAAGCGGCGGCGGGCAAGAGCGGCTTCAAGCTGTTTGTCTGTAAATCACCGCGCGGTACCGTGCCCCGGTATGCCGTGCGGCGCAGGATAGAAAACGAATTGAATAAACGCTATGCCCGGACGCTCATCATTTTTATCGACAGCGGAAATAGCGAACAGGTATGGCTCCTCGTAACCCGCCTCTTGCATGAGCGTACCAAGGCGAGCGAGGTTTTCTGGGGCAAGGGGCAGAGCTGTGAGTTGCTGTACCAGCGTGCGGCGGGGCTGGTGTTCGAGCTAGACGCTGAGGGCGGTATTACCATTATTGATGTAACGAGCCTGGTCGCTACGGTGTTTAACCAAAACAGCGAGAAGGTAACGAAGCAGTTTTACGACCGCTTTCGGCAGGAACATACTGTTTTTCTGGGATATATCAGGGGGATAAAGGACGAGCTAGACAAGGAGTGGTATGCCAGCCTGATGCTGAATCGGCTCATGTTTTGTTATTTCATTCAGAAAAAACGGTTTCTTGATTGGAACGACATGTATTTGCAGGACAAATTAGCCGAATGTAAGCAATTAAAAGGGACGGACAATTTTTACGGCTTTTACCGGTCGTTCCTGCTGGAACTCTTTCACGATGAATTAGCCAACCCGAAGGAGAAGCGCAGGGAAAAGAAGAGTCCGGTTACATTCGGCGATATTCCTTACCTTAACGGCGGTCTTTTTGAAGTTCATCATCTCGAAAATGTCTATAAAGATATTTCTATAAAAGATGAGGCGTTTCAAAAAATATTTGACTTTTTTGACGAATGGGAATGGCATCTTGACGCCCGCATTACGGCCAGTGGCAAAGACATAAACCCCGATGTTATCGGCTATATTTTTGAGAAATATATCAACAACCGCGCCGACATGGGCGCATACTACACCAAAGAGGACATCACCGATTACATCGGCAAGAACACGATAATCCCGTGCTTGCTGGAAAAAATAAAGACGTATCACCCTACGCCCTTTGCGCCGGGCGGTAGTTTTTGGCAGTATTTGCAGGATTCGGGCGACGAGTATATTTACGATGCGGTTAAAAAAGGCGGCGAAGGCTGCAAAACAATCGCTGAAGTTGCCATACCCGAAGACATCAAAATCGGCATAGACCCAGACAAGCCAAATTTACTAGAACGCCGCACGTATTGGAACACCCCAACACCTGAAACAATCGGCCTGCCCACGGAAATCTGGCGTGAGACTATCGTCCGTCTGAAACGGTACTTTGAACTGAAGCGGAAAATTACCCACGGTGAAATCACGGAGATTAATGATGTAATCACCTACAATCTGAACATTCGCCGTCTGGTACAGGACTACCTAGAGCAGACTGCGGATAAAGAATTTATTCGTAAATTTTACAAAGCCTTAACCGGTATCACCATTCTTGACCCGACCTGCGGTTCGGGCGCGTTTCTCTTTGCCGCGCTCAATATTCTGGAGCCGCTCTATGAAGTGTGCCTACGGCGCATGGAGGAATTTTATACGGAGAATCCTCGCGGCAACAAGGATTTTGAAGGACCTTTATTACCGCTGTTGAACGGCAGTCATCCCAGCCGCTCATATTACATTTACAAAACGATTATTTTAAATAACCTCTACGGCGTTGATCTGATGAAAGAGGCGGTAGAAATCGCCAAGCTGCGCCTGTTCCTTAAACTGGTTGCCGAGGTTGACCCTTCCCGCCGTAAAAAGAACTTTGGTCTTGAACCTCTGCCGGATATTGATTTTAATATTCGATCCGGCAATACGCTGGTAGGTTTTGCTACGGAGGGGCAACTTGCGGAAGTGGTAAAAAATGTCGATGGCGCTTTGATTTATGAGGAAAGAGTTGAGGAATTAAAATCCGCCTGTAAAAACGCTTCCGCCAGTTTTAATCATTTTAAGAAAATGCAGATGGTAATTACATCAGACAGTTTTGTCATTCGTAAAGCAAAACAGGATTATGCGGAAACAATCAAAACGCTGGACGAAAAACTCAACCGCTATTTGGCTGACACCTACGGACTTGGGACAAAGACCCAGTGGAAAAGCCTAAAGGAAAAGGAACAGGCATACAAGGAATGGAAAGACAGCCACCAGCCTTTTCACTGGTTCGCCGAATTTTACGAGATAATTAGCAAGGGCGGGTTTGACGTGGTGATTGGGAATCCGCCGTATGTGGAGTATACGTCGATAAAAAAGAATTATACTGTAAAAAATTATCTGACTGAGAAATGCGGTAATTTGTATGCGTTTGTAATAGAACGATCTATGATGCTTTTGAATAAAAAGGAAAACTGCGGTATGATTGTACCTATTTCTTTATCATCTACACCGAGAATGAAACAATTAAGAAATATTTTAACCAATACTTCTGGAGATCTGTTTATATCAAATTTTGCTGACAGACCCGGGACTATTTTTTCTGGGGTTCATCAAAAAACATGCATTTTTCTGAAACTGAAAGGTAAAACCAAAAGTTTATATACCACTAACTTTTTACATTGGTACAAGGAAAGTAGAGAGAATTTGATGAATACTTTGTTGTATGAACATAATAATATAAGTTCACTTAATTGGTTGAAGATTGGAAATACAATAGAAATCTCTATTAGCACGAAAATGAAAAAAAATAAGCCTTTGTTTTTATTTATGACCGGCGGCAATTTTTCCGCTAGTCTCAATATGCGTATGATGTATTGGAGTAAATGTTTTCTAAATTCAAAGTCTTCAAATGAATATAAAATATTTGGATTTTTTAGCAAGAAAATTAGAGATTCTTTTATAGCATCTTTGAATTCAAATTTATTTTTTTATTTCTGGGAAACTATTAGTGATTGTTGGCACATAACTAAACAGGAATTTAAAGAGTTTTCGATAAACTTGGATGAAATTATAGATGAAAGGTTATCATATCTATCTACAGAATTAGAAAAAGATTTAGAGGCAAAAAAAAGTTATGTCGGAAGTGTTCAAACTGAATATGAATATTATCACAGAAAGTCAAAACCCATCATTGATGAAATCGACATGGTGCTTGCCAAACACTATGGCTTTACCGAGGAGGAGCTTGATTTTATCATCAATTATGATATAAAATACCGTATGGGCGGGGAATTGGAGGGGGTTGGTTAAGCCCCTCTCCCGAATAGTTCTCGGAAAAGCTGCCGCAAGCCTCCCTCGTTCATAGGAATATGCGTATACTGACACTGAATTAAGATGGATAAGCCGTCAGGCGCCCGCCCCGCGGCGGTTTGACAAAAACGCCCTTTTTTGATATGATAACCGCTATGGACGAAATATTAGTAAAAACAGGGAAAATAATCCCTGTCGCCATAGAAGACGAAGTCAAAACCGACTACCTCAATTACGCTATGTCGGTGATAGTGGCGCGGGCTTTGCCCGATGTACGAGACGGCTTGAAACCTGTTCACCGCCGAATTCTCTATTCGATGGATGAACTCGGACTGCGCTCTGGGTCGGCAACCAAGAAGAGCGCGCGCATTGTCGGGGACGCGATGGGTAAGTATCACCCCCATGGAGACGCGGCGCTCTACGACGCGCTTGCGCGTATGGCGCAGGATTTCTCCCTGCGCTACCCCGTGATTCAGGGACAGGGCAACTTCGGCTCGATTGACGGGGACCCGCCGGCCGCTATGCGCTACACCGAAGCCAAACTCTCGCACCTAGGCGAAGCGCTGCTCCAAGACATCAATAAGGAAACTGTTGATTTCATCCCGAATTTCGACGAGTCGTTGAAAGAACCTGTCGTTTTGCCCGCCGCCGTGCCTCATCTCCTGGTCAACGGGACAAGCGGTATCGCGGTCGGTATGGCGACCAATATGGCGCCCCACAACCTCGCCGAGGTATGCGCCGCGGTTTGCGCCTATATCGACGATCCAGACATCACGGTGGAAGGCTTGATGAGGCATATGGCGGGACCAGATTTCCCCACCGGCGGCGCAATATTCGGAAGGCGCGGCATAAAAGAAGCCTACAAGACCGGCAGAGGCAAAATCCTGGTGCGCGGTACGTTCACAGTGGAAAAAGGAAAAGGCGGTAAGGAAACCCTGGTCTTCAACGAAATCCCTTATAACGTCAATAAAACCCTGCTCTTGGAACGCATCGGCGCACTGGTCAAGGAAAGGGAAATAGACGGCGTCTCCTCAGTCAACGACGAGTCGGACCGCGACGGCCTGCGGATCGTCATAGACCTGAAAAGAGGGGCGATTCTTAAAGTCGTCCTGAATCAGCTTTTCTCAAAAACCGCGCTCCAATCGACCTTCGGCATCATAAACCTCACGCTGGTCAACGGCAAGCCCCAAACGCTGACTCTGAAAGAGCTTATTAAATATTTCGTGGATCACCGCTTCGATGTAGTAACACGGCGCGTAAAATTCGAGCTGCGTAAGGACGAGGAGCGGGCGCATATCTTGGAAGGCTTGGTGAAGGCGCTTGCCAACATAGACTCAGTGGTGGCGATTATCAAAAGTTCCCGGGATATAAACCTCGCCCGCGCTAACCTCAAGGCGCAATTCACGCTTTCGGATATTCAAACCCAAGCCATTGTGGAAATGCGGCTGGGACGACTCACCAGTCTTGAAGTCGAAAAACTACAAGCCGAACTTGACGGATTGAAGGTTCATATCGCGTATTTGAAGTCCCTTTTGGCTGATGAAAAAAAGCTTTTGGGCGTTATCAAGAACGAAACCGCGCATATCGCAGAGCGTTTCGGCGACAACCGGAGAACGGATATTATCGACGGCGAAGTGGAATCCATTGATATTGAAGACCTCATCCATAAAGAAGAGATGATGATAATCATCTCAAACTTGGGCTACATAAAACGGGTGCCTGTGTCCGCTTACCGCAACCAGGGACGCGGAGGCAGGGGTATGGTCAGCGCCAAGCTCACGGAAGAGGACTCCGTTAAGCAGATTTTCGTGGCATCCACCCACGAGCACGTGATGTTCATCACCAATGCGGGCAAAGCCTACAGGATGAAGGTTCACGAACTGCCAGAGGGTTCCCGCACCGCCAAGGGCGAGCATATGAAGACTCTCCTGACGCTTGTGCCCGGCGAGAATGTTACGGCCGTTGTTTCGTTCAAGGAATTTTCGGACAACGTGTTCCTGTTTATGGGAACGGCACGCGGCGTAGTGAAAAAGTCGACGACCGGTGAGTTCGCCCACGCTAAGACGCGGGGCGTGCGCGCCATCGTCTTGGACGACGGCGACAAGCTGGTGAGCGTGATCCTCACCAACGGTACTGACGAAGTGATGCTGATTTCCCGCAAAGGGCGGGCGCTCCGCACCCACGAAAATGCTGTCCGCGTTGCAGGACGGAATTCTCGCGGAGTCAAAGGTATGAAGCTTGCCGACGAAGACGAGCTTATCGGAGCGCTCAAGGTGGCGGATAATGAAACCATGTTCCTCTTATCCGAACACGGCTTCGGCAAGCGGGTGAATTTTGCCGAATTCAATCCGTATCGGCGCGGCACCGGCGGTCAGCGTATCTATACGGTAACGGAAAAGACGGGCGGGCTTGTAGGATGCGTTAATGTGCTTGAAAATCAGGAAATTATGTGTATCACAAG
>JAIRNA010000053.1 GCA_031258305.1 Treponema sp.
TTATAGGGATAATCGGTAAATTTTTCCCACAGTCGGGCTGCGATAAGGGTTTCTATCAGTTCCCCCATTGAACGATTGAGACCGCCGACATTGGCGGCTACCTTGTCAACTTTCCGGCTGGTCTCCGCCACCACCTTTTGAGTCTCCGCCACCACCTTTTGAGTCTCCCGCAACTGTTCATCAGTCTTTTTCTGCTGTTCGCGGTTTTCCATCAATGCGGCCCACACTTTCTCAAAACTCAGGGTTTTTCCCCATTCCGCCGCTTCTTCCGCTGTCATTGCTCCCATGTTTCAGCCTCCATAACCCTGAGTATAGCATACAGGCAAGATCTCTGCAACGGACGCTCCCTCCAAAAAAAATAAAAAAGTTTCCGTAGCGGTTCCCGCGGCCTACGCTGGGTAACATCCCACAAAAGGAGGGAATTTGTTGAGTAGAGCGTAATCTTATTAATGTGTTCAAAGACTACAAGCTCGAGTGAGGACTAGCCGTCCGCGTTTGAATCTCTGTACATCAAGGTCAAGGTACTGCATGAGAAATGGCAGGCAACCGCCTACACCAAACTTGACAGCACACGATACATTGTGTAATATAATAGGATAGATTTGATAAAATTAACTTTAACAAAGTAAGAAAGGAAAAAAATATGACTGTAAAAAAAGTTTCGTCTATCCGTACTTATGCGTACGCCGTCAGTTTTCTGGTCTTTGTGATCATCGTGTTCGGCGGGGTGGTCTATTCTATTACCGCGCAGACAATGAAAGTGCAGTTAGGTAACAAATGTTTCGGTCTCGCCTCCGCAGTGGCGGCCTTATTGGAGGAAAACCCGAAGGGATACCAGGAGTTTATCAAGACGTTGGACACCGGAAGCGATTACTATGTCAGAACGAAGAAAGTGATGGAGAAAATCCGCCTTGACAACCTAGACAACATAGCCTTTTTATACACGGAAGTTCGTGTCTCCGAAGATGCGATGGCCTACATATTGGACGGAGAGAAAGAAGGGTCGGACGGCTTTTCCCCGCCCGGATCCAGCGACCCGCTCACCGTCACACGCCGCCGCGCCTACGACACCCAAAGCGCTTACATAGGAGGTTTCGTTACTACAATATTTGGTACGCTACTGTCGGCGTACGCGCCGGTGTTCAATACCGATACAGGAGAGTTTATCGGTCTGGTCGGCGTGGATATTTCCAAGGAACAGTACGATGCAATTATGAACAATCAGCTTGCCGTTATTGCGGGAAGCGCCGCCGTAGTTGCGCTCATAGGGTATTTCTTTATCATGATGCTGAATGTAGCCAGAATACGCGCTGACAAGGCGAACGCGGGCAAGAGCGAGTTCTTATCTAATATGTCTCATGAGATCAGGACGCCGCTCAATGCCGTAATCGGTATGACGGCTGTCGGCAAGTCCGCCTCGAACATTGAGCAAAAAAATCTTGCCTTTGAAAAAATTGAATCCGCTTCGGCGCATCTCTTGGGCATCATAAACGACATTCTGGACATGAGTAAAATTGAGGCGGGCAAGTTTGAACTGTTCGAAAACACGTTCGACTTTGAGAAGGCAATTCAAGACGCCGTTGATATTATCCGGTTTAGAGTTAATGAGAAACGGCAGACCTTAATCGTGAAGGCAGACCCCAATATCCCGCGCAAGCTTGCCGGCGATTCTCAACGGCTGGCTCAGGCGGTTATAAATCTGCTCGCAAACGCTGCTAAATTCACGCCCGAAGGTGGATGCGTCAGCCTTGAGGCGCGGCTTTTGGACGAGAAGAATGGCATATGTTCCATAGAGGTGACCATAGCGGACAGTGGCATTGGCATGAGTCCAGAGCAACTGGAACGACTTTTCACGCCGTTTCAACAGGCGGAGAGCGGCACGTCCCGTAAATTCGGGGGAACGGGGCTGGGTCTCGTGATTTCCAAGCGCATTGTAGAGATGATGGGAGGTGGAATATCAGTAACCTCCGAACTGGGTAAAGGAACGGCCGTCTCATTTACCGTACGGCTCAAGCGGACGACGCTTTCGTGTGATAACAAGGATCCCACTCCCCCCGAAGCGGATAAATTTGAAGGGCGCCGCATTTTGCTTGCCGAGGATGTGGAGATAAACCGCGAAATTGTTATGGAACTTTTATCGTCTACCGGCATTGAGATTGACTGTGCGGAAAATGGAGTGCAGGCGCTGAAACTGTATTGTGAAAAGCCTGAAATGTACGATATGATTTTTATGGATATCCGGATGCCCGAAATGGACGGTTACGAAGCGACGCGGCGCATCCGCGCGTTAGACAACCGTCACGCCAAGTCTATCCCGATTGTGGCAATGACCGCCAATACGTTTCAAGACGACGTGGAACGCTGTCATGAAGCGGGTATGAACGGACATTTGGGCAAACCGCTGGATTTCGACGCGGTGCTGGATATACTAAGAAAATATCTGTACAAATGAATATTTTTTCTCACGTTTCTCACCCATGAAATTTCCCACCCGTTTTTGAAAGGGCGGGATGTTATATAAAAACTATTCCGTAATGAAAATCATAGGGGAACCGTTCTTGTCCCGCCTTTTTATGGTATCGTTTTACAAGAACATATGAGCGACTCACAAGAACATATGAGCGACTCATAAGAACAGGGGAGCGACTCACAAGAACAGGGAAATCATTCTCAAAAACATAGAGAGAATACTTGACCTTTTGCTCTCCATTGGGTATCATCACTCGTTATGTTTTCTGATTTAGACAAATTACATAAAGTCTTGATGGAAATTCTGGAAGAATTCACGCGGATCTGTGATAAGCACGGTTTAATGTATTTCTTCGTAGGCGGGACCCTGCTCGGCGCTGTGCGGTATAAGGGCTTTATCCCTTGGGATGACGATGTTGACGTTGCCATGCCGCGGAACGATTACGAAAGATTTATAGCGATTTGCCAAGGCGAGTTGTCGCCGAAATATTTTTTGCAATGCGGCGAAACCATCCAAGATTGGTGGAAGCCTTTTGTACGCATACGGAAAAATAATACGCTTCTCATAATGAAAAATTACCTGTATAAACCGCATCCCCATGACCATTATGGTATTTTCATAGACGTTTTTCCGCTCGATAACGCGGACAGCGAAAACAGCCTTGTCCAGTGTATACAAAAATTCGTGGTTAAGAAAATAATCTCAATGATAGAGACAAAACGGGGATATATACCGAAGAATATTTTTAAATGCCTCCTGTTAAAAATAGCGCATCTATTCACATACAGACAATTACAGGACATGATAATAAATGTGTTGACCTTTAATAAAAATAAGAACGCCAAATGTTTGGTAAATATTACCGGTCGCTACAGCGCTCAAAAGGAAACGGTTCCGAAAGAGGTTTTCTTCCCACCGGTAAGGGTGGAATTCGAAGAGAAATGGTATAACGCGCCGAATCAATGGGATTTCTATTTACGGCGCATCTATGGCGATAATTATATGATTCCCCCGCCCGAAATGGAACGGTCTCTCGACTATCATTCAGCGCGGGTTGTCTTGGATACGAGGGAAGAAAAAGTTGATTTCGACGCGGAAGTAAGCGGACCGCGTGTGGGCGAGTAGAAAAGGATTTGGAATCGCGATATGGGGATTATATGAAACCGCCCCCCTATGCCTTGCGCGCCTCCGTAAAGCGGACGGCTTGTCAATCCCTTCCGTTTATGCTATGATGAAACCATGATAACAGTTACAGACATGCGTTTGAGTTACGGCGAGCGCACGCTTTTTAAAGACGTAAATCTGAAGTTCATCCCTGGCAACTGCTACGGCGTCATCGGGGCGAATGGCGCTGGAAAGTCAACCCTTCTGAAGATTCTGTCCGGCGAAATAGAACACGATAAGGGTGAAATAACCATAGGCGCAAAACAGCGAATCGCGGTGCTACGCCAGGACCATTTCGCTTTCGAGCAATATTCGGTGATTAACGCCGTGATTATGGGCTATCCCAGGCTCTACGAGGTGGGACGGGAACGGGATGCTATCTATGCAAAAGAAGACTTCTCTGACGAAGACGGTATACGTTCCGCCGAGCTGGAAGCCGAATTCGGGGAACTTGGCGGCTATGAAGCCGAATCTGAGGCGGGCAGGCTGCTTTCAGGGCTGGGCCTAGACGAGGCAGACCATTCCAAGATGATGTCCGACATTGATGAGACAAAGAAGGTGCGCGTCCTGCTGGCGCAGGCGCTTTTCGGTAATCCAGATGTTCTCCTCCTCGACGAGCCGACCAATGGGCTTGACCTGGAATCTATCGCATGGCTTGAGGATTTTCTGATTGACTTCCCTAATACCGTTATCGTGGTAAGCCATGACCGCCATTTCCTCAACAGCGTTTGTACGCATATTGTGGACATCGACTTCGGCAGAATTACCCTTTATACGGGCAATTACGACTTCTGGTTTCAAATGAGCCGCATCTTGCAGAAACAAGCACGGGAACAGCAGAAGAAAAACGAGGATAAAGCCCGCGAACTAAAAGAATTCATCGCCCGTTTCTCGTCGAACGCCGCAAAAAGCAGGCAAGCGACAAGTAGAAAAAAGGTTTTGGAGAAGCTCGATCTTGACAACATCCCGGTAACGAGCCGCAAATTTCCGTTTGTCGGGTTCAAGCCGGATCGAGACATCGGTAACAACGTTCTCCGTATAGAAAAACTGTCAGTGAAATCCACTGAAGGTCAGCCTATTCTGGATAATTTCAGCCTCATCGTCAATAAAGGGGACAAGATCGCCTTTGTAGGCCAGGAACACAACGCCAAAACAGCTCTCTTCGATATCATTGCGGGGGTCAAAAAGGCGGACGCAGGGGACTACTACTGGGGACAGACAACCTCGGCCGCGTATTTTTCTAAAGAGCATACCCCGTTTTTCAATTCTAAGCTCTCAATTACGGACTGGCTGAGACAGTTTTCACCCGACCAAGACGAAACGTATATACGGGGTTTCTTGGGGCGTATGCTTTTTTCTGGAGACGAGGCGTTGAAGCCGGTGAACGTGCTTTCTGGCGGCGAAAAGGTGCGCTGTATGCTTGCTAAAATGATGCTTTCTGGTGCAAATGTGCTGATTTTGGACGAGCCGACCAATCACCTCGACCTTGAAGCCATCACCGCGCTGAACGACGGTCTCTGTGCCTTTACAGGCGTTATCCTGTTTAACTCCCACGACCACGAGTTCGTCAACTCTTTGGCATCCCGAGTCGTGGAAATTCTGCCCGGTTCAGGCAAACTCATCGACCGTATGATGCCTTTCGACGACTACCTGAAGGACGACTCGGTCAAGTCCTTACGCGCCGAAGCTTACCACCACGTAGAACGGCTCAAGATTTAACGGGATGTACGTACTGCCCGCAAAGGCCTGCCTTTGTGGGCAGAGGGCGAACTAGTATTCCCCATTTGCAATGAGCCGCACGCTGACAATCCCGTTTATGCTTTTGATACGTTCAACAATATCCAGAGGGATTTTCTGCTCCGTGTCAATGATGTTGTAGGCATTGTCATAGCGGTGGTGATTCACCATGTCCGCGATGTTAATGCCCGCGCTCGCAAGCAGTGTGGTGAATTGCCCCATCATGTTCGGCACGTTGCGGTTGATGACGAGGAGACGGTGCGGCGAATGTGTGTGGCGCTCAAGCCGACATGCGGGAAAGTTCACCGCATTAACGATGGTTCCCTCCTCAAGGTAGTCCATAGTCTGACGGACCGCCATAACGGCGCAGTTGTCTTCGGCTTCGGGTGTGGATGCGCCGAGGTGCGGGATGCAGAGCGCCGCAGGACATGCCAGCAATTCTGCGGACACGAAATCCGTCACATAAGCCGATAGTTTTCCCGCGTTCAATGCCGCGATGAGGTCGGCTTCGTTGACCAGCCCTCCACGGGCAAGGTTGACGAGTCGCGCCCCCTTCTTCATAAGGCGAAATTTCCCAGCGTCCAAAAGCCCTTTGGTCGTGTCGGCGAGGGGCAGGTGCAGGGTAATATAGTCCGCCTTCGTGAGTAAGCCCTCCAGCGTGTCCTCTCGCTTCACGGACCGAGACAGGTTCCATGCGGCCTCAACCGAGATATAAGGGTCGTAGCCGATAACATTCATACCGAGATTGATTGCGTCGTTTGCTACCATAACGCCGATAGCGCCAAGCCCTGCCACGCCTAATGTCTTGCCTTTGAGTTCCGGTCCTTCAAACTTGGACTTGCCTTTTTCAACGAAGTCAGGTACTTCATCAGCTTTGTCTATAAGGCTCAAAGCCCAGTTTATACCGGGAACGATTTTGCGCGACGCCAGAAGTAGGCTGGCGATGGTCAACTCTTTCACAGCGTTGGCGTTGCCGCCTGGGGTGTTGAACACCACGACTCCTCGTTTGCTACATTCGTCAACTGGTATGTTGTTGTAGCCAGCGCCCGCTCGCGCTATCGCTTTGACGGATGCTGGTATCTCTACGCCGTGTAAATCTGCGCTCCGAACGAGTATTGTATCTGGATTTGGTATGTCGCTTGCAACCTCGTAACTGTCCCGCGGAAAAAGCTTCAAGCCTTCCGCAGATATTTTGTTCATTGTACGTATCTTGAATGTCTGTTTTTCCATTTAACTACTCCTTACTCTCTCTACCTAATATTTTTCTCAAACCTTTCCATAAAGCCAATAAGCGCCTTAACACCTTCAACAGGCATGGCGTTGTAAATACTCGCGCGCATCCCGCCCACGAGTCGGTGCCCCGCAAGGTTCACCAAACCTTCCTTTGCCGCTTCTTGCACAAAGCGCTTCTCCAAATCGGGTTTCTTGTCCTCCGCCACAGAACGGTAGATAAAAGGAATGTTCATAAGGCTTCGGGATGATTTTTCAATAGGCGACAGGAAAGTCTTAGAATTATCGAGATAATCATATAAGAGAGCGGCTTTTTCGCGGTTGCGCTTTGCCATTACTTCAACGCCGCCTTGTTCTTTAATCCACTCAAGCACCAAATTAATAATGTAGATACCGTAGCACGGCGGCGTGTTATACATCGAACCTTCCTTGGCGTGAATGTCGTAACGGAGCATTACGGGGGTCCATGAAGGCGCTTTCCCGATAAGGTCTTCACGTATGACAATGACTGTAGTTCCGGCGGGGCCCAGGTTTTTTTGTGCGCCTGCGTAGATTACACCGAATTGGGATACGTCGAGCGGCTCGGACAAAAAGCAACTGGACGCGTCTGTCGTCAGAGGGACGTTTCCCGTTTCTGGCAGTTTGTTCCATTTTGTGCCGACTATGGTATTGTTCAAGGTGATGTGGTAGAATGTCGCATCTTTCGGCGGGCGCGGCGTATCCGGTATGAGGACATACCCTTTGTCCCGCGAAGATGCGACAATATCAACATCCACGTATTTGACCGCTTCTTTTATCGCCTTGTCCGCCCAGACGCCGGTGTCTACATAGGCGGCTTTTTTGCGCGGCGCGTCTTGTTCCACGCCCGCCAAATTGATCGGAACCATAGCGAACTGGAGGGAAGCGCCGCCTTGCAGGAAAAGTACGCGATAGTTTGTCGGAACGCCCATAAGTTCTCGCAAGAGCGACTCTGTTTTTTCGATAATGGGCTTGTAATCTTTTGAACGGTGACTCATCTCCATAACGGACTGGCCCGTTCCGTTAGCATCCGTTATCTCCGCACCGGCTTTCTCCAAGACCTCCAACGGCAACATAGAGGGCCCGGCGGAAAAGTTAAACACTCTTTTCATTTTTACTCCTATTGTGAAATATTTCACAATAAAAAACGTTTTTTGTCAAGAGGAGATCTGCGGTTTTTAAGAATTAGTTCTCGGTTGAATTTGTTACCTATAAGCCGTCTCATTTCAAGCAATTTCCAGGACATTTCCATATAAGGTATATGAAATACAATTGGGTTCTCTGCGTTACGTTATTGGTGTTTTTTACTTTGCCGCGGCAAACGTCGCGGCGTTTATCCCAACTTTTCGCTGAAGAGAAGAAATTCGGTCTTACTTTTTCTGGTTCTTGGAATTGGAATGAGGAAAAAGAAACCAGCGTTCTTGCGGATCGTGTAGATGCATCTCTATTTTGGCGGACGTTTTCTTTTCGAGCTGAACTACTCGACAAGCGTCTCCTATCGCCGTGGACACCCAACAGCGCGAATACCGGTCTTTTTATGGGAATCTACCATATACCAACAGCGTCCCGTTTGCTTTACGGGGCTCTTAATGAATGGGGGCTTCCAGCGCGTATCAAAAACCCATGGGCGCGCACCGCGCCATTCGCGGAAAATCATGCTCCAACGGTGAGCGACCTGATAACAGAATCTTCGTCAAAAAAATTACCGTCCCTTCATCTTTACCTCAAAAGCGCAAAAATCGGGGCTTTCAGCGGCTTCCTCTCCACGTCATTGGACAATGAGTTCAATGCGGCCCTTGGGAGCGGCATTTCAGCCGATTTTCAGGACAAGAAAACGCTCCGCCTTGAGTGTTTCTACACAGGCAAAGAGCTTCAGCCCAGAACTGCGGCTACGTGGTTTTCGGAAGAACCGCCTCTGCCGACGCGAGATTTTCGTATTTTTGGCGCAGGCGCGGTATTTTCAAGTCCACTGTTCAGCTTGGCTACAGATTTCGCTAATTCCGAGACTTTTGCCTTTGGTCGTGGTGTCTATGCAAATATCGGCGTCCGTTTTGGAGGTAAAACAAGCAGGGCAAGTTTACCGTGGGCGCTTTCTTTTGCCAGTGACGGCGCGAGTGATCGTTATGTAGGACGGAACGGCGTTGAACCCGGCGAAGGTTTTAGATACGCCGCGAAATTTGAATATTTCGGTAAGAATAGTGCGCTCTTTCGCGTGGGAACAACCGCAAGAGCCGAATATTTCGGTGGAGATTTCGAACGTAGTTCAAGCGAACTCTATTATCGTTTTCCAATGTCCCGTAATGCACCGATTCAATTTTCTCGTATTTCCTTTAATATTGCGAGAAACGATTTGGAAACACCCGCTTTAAACGACTACGAGGCGGTCGCTGGTCTCAATCTTTGGAAATTCCGTACGTTTTTTTCTATTGGTCTGTCGGCTCTTTCTTGGTCCCAAGAGCCTTTCTTCTATCCACTCATAGACGCAACAAACAGATGGAAATCTATCAAATTTTCGGGCGATATTTCTTACAAGTTACGGTTTTTCCTACTGTCCGCGAAAACAGGTTGTCTCGTCAAAGAAGAAAAAGAACCTCTCTGGAACGCTTCATTTTCATATTCTCTTTACGGGAAACATGGGCGCTTCACCTTCAAAGCCTCTTCGGAGAATCTAATTGATTTTTTCTATGATTTCGAGAACTGGCTGCTGACTCTTTCATGGCGGATTTCGTTGTAGTGAATACAGCTTCGGTTACTGGTAACATCAGACTGGTAACCGAAACGGTACGAAGGCGTGTTCATATAATAAAGAAACGATAATTCCGAGTCAATTCCTCCCTCTTGACTAAAAGTTCATGTAACATTAGACTGATAGTATTCCTAGCATTATGTTTCCATTTTTTGAAAAAATGGAGATTCTGCAACATAAAAAAGGAGAAAGCATGAAATCATTGACCGATTCCTACCAGCTTTCCAACGGGGTAGAAATCCCCTGTGTTGGTTTTGGGACCTGGCAAATGCCAAACGGCGAAGCCGCCGTATCCTCGGTAAAGACCGCCATTGCCACCGGATACCGGCATATTGACACGGCCCAAGGTTATGACAACGAGGAGAGCGTCGGTAGGGCAGTTAAGGAAAGCGGCGTTAAGCGGGAAGAACTCTTCATCACCTCCAAACTGACCAACAGCGAACACGGGTATGAGAAAACGCTTGCCGCATTCGAGGGTACGATGAAAAAGCTGGATATGGGCTATCTGGATCTGTTTTTGATCCACTGGCCCAATCCCGTCGCCTTTCGTAACAACTGGCATGAGGTGAACGCCGAAACCTGGAAAGCCTTTGAGGAGCTCTACCAGGCAAAGCGTATCCGCGCCATCGGTATCAGCAATTTTCACCAGCGCCATATTGAGCCTCTGTTGAAAACCGCCACTATCGCGCCCATGGTTAACCAAATCCGGCTCTGCCCCGGCGACACCCAGGATGAGGTGGTGGCGTATTGCAGAAGTCAGGGCATGGTTTTGGAAGCCTACAGCCCGCTGGGGGTGGGCAGGATATTTGAGGTGCCGGAGATGCAGGCGCTGGCCCAAAAATACGGGAAGTCCATCGCCCAGATCTGCATCCGTTGGAGTTTACAAATGGGATTTTTGCCGTTGCCAAAATCCGTAACCCCCTCGCGTATCAAAGAAAACGCCGATGTGTTCGGGTTTGATCTTTCCGAAGATGATGTAAAATTTATTGCGGCTCTTAAGGGTTGCGTGGGCTACTCCCTGGACCCTGATAAAATTACTTTATAACGAAGAAGGAGCATAGTATGGTGAATTTTACTTTTTACGCCCCGACCGAAATTGTTTTTGGGCGGGACACTCAAAAGAAAGTTGGGGTGCTGTTGCTGAAATCCCATGCGAAAAAGGTGCTATTCCATTACGGAGGCGCCAGCATCAAAAAAAGCGGTCTCTACGATCAAATCGCCGCTTCCCTCAAAGCAAGCGACATAGATTTCGTAGAGCTGGGGGGCGTAAAACCCAACCCCCGCCTTTCCCTGGTGCGGGAGGGTATTGCCCTGTGTAGGAAGGAAAAGGTTGATTTTATTCTGGCCGTGGGAGGCGGCAGCGTTATCGACTCGGCAAAGGCTATCGCCGTCGGCGTTTGTTATGACGGTGATGTGTGGGAGGTTTACGAGCAGCATAAGCCCGTTGAGAAGGCCCTTCCCGTGGCGACGGTCCTTACGATACCCGCGGCGGGCAGTGAAATGAGCGGGGACAGCGTGGTTACCAACGAAGAAAAACAGATGAAACTCGGTTACGGAGCGCCCGCGATACGTCCGGTATTCAGCATAATGAACCCGGAGTTTTTCTTCACCCTTCCCAAAAACCAGATCGCCAACGGCGCGGCGGATATGATGAGCCATATTTTTGAGCGGTACTTTACCAACACCACCAGCGTTGAGTTGACGGACCAGCTCTGTGAAGCTACGCTGCGGGTTATTATGAAAAACGCTCTTCTCGTCATACAGGACCCGTCGAATTATGACGCGTGGTGCGAGGTCGGCTTTGGCGGGACCGTTGCCCACAATGGTATTCTGGGAGTTGGCCGCGTCCAGGATTGGGCCTGCCACGGTATGGAGCATGAACTCTCCGCGATCTACGATGTGGCACACGGCGCGGGGCTCGCGGTCCTTACCCCTGCATGGATGGAATATGTCTACAAAGAGAATATTCCCATGTTCGTCCAGTTCGCGGTAAATGTTATGGGGGTCAAGGGCAGCTACCGCGAGCCGGAGTCCATTATTAAGGAAGGCATTGCCCGTCTGCGGGAATTTTTCCGCAAGATGGGGCTTCCCGCTCGTCTGGCGGAACTTGGCATTGAGGAGGATAAGCTGGAACTGATGGCAAAGAAGGCCACCGGCGTGGCTTATGGAGAGACGGAAAGTCCTCTTGGCGGCCTTAAAAAACTGCAATGGCAGGATGTTCTTGCCATTTATAAACTGGCAAAATGAACAGAAGATTATTATGACGTACACCAAAAGGACGCAAACAGCCCCTCGTTATACTTACTCTAAGTATTTAGCTAACGTATCAAACAGATTTTTTACGTTTATGGGCTTGGCGATATGACTGTTCATACCTACAGCAATACATTCGCGGACATCTTCCTTGAATGCATTGGCGGTCATAGCAATAATAGGGCAGGTGGCGGCATTTGATTTCCTCAACGTGCGTATTGCACGTGTTGCGTCAAAGCCGTTCATAATGGGCATTTGTATGTCCATAAGCACAATATCGTAGTCGCTTTTAGTGAACATCTCGATTGCACATTTGCCATTTTCGGCGCACTCTATCGTTATCTTTGTGTCTTCCAAAATACCGATAATAATTTCGCGGTTTACTTCCACATCCTCAGACAGGAGCAGTCTCTTGCCGCTCCAGTCATACGACGGCACCTCGTCTTCATCTACAACGCTGGTCTGGACGGTGTATCCTATCAAGTTGACAATCGTGTTGTAGAGCGTTGAAGGCAGTACCGGCTTAGACAGGAAGTGAGTAACGCCAAGCGGACTAAGCGCCGAACTAACCTCACTCTGGCTCGCCGCGGAAATCGTAACGATAATTGGCTTGCCGCCCATAATGCGTGTTATCTCAGTGGTGGTTTGTCCACCATCCATACCTGGCATCATCCAGTCAATGAATATCAAATCATACGGCTTGCCATCTTGTACGCACCGTTTCACCATAGTAACCGCGTCCTCGCCACAAGAAGCCTTATCGCAGGTCAAGGAGAACTCTGTGAGTATACTGTCGAAATAATCAAGCGTGTTCGTATCATCATCTACAACCAGGATACGTAGATTACGGCGCAGACCTTTGGGCAGCTTATCCGAGCGACATGTCTTACCCCATTTTATGATAATCTCAAATATAAACTTCGAGCCGCCGCCAGGGTTGTCTTCAACCCAAATATCGCCTCCCATGAGGCTAACTATGCTCTTGGATATGGAAAGCCCCAGCCCAGTGCCGCCGTATTTATGAGTGGTACTGCTCTCAGCCTGCTCAAACGAGTGGAACAGCCGCGCTTTCTGCTCATCGGTTATGCCGATGCCAGTATCCGCGACCGTGATATGTAACCGCGCGGTGTCGGCGTCTAGGGGCGTCTGGCGTATCGACAGCGAGATCTTGCCACTGTCCGGTGTAAATTTGCTGGCGTTGATAAGGAGGTTTATCAGCACCTGCGACAGACGTAATTCATCGCTTATAACGGTACGGGTAAAGGCGTTTTGCATATCAACAGAGAATTCCTGTCCCTTTTCATCTATTTTTATCTGAACAACATTGACCACGTGCTGTATCATGTCTTCAAACGCGAATTCTTCACTGGTTATTTCGAGTTTATTCGCCTCGATTTTGCTCATATCAAGCACGTTGTTAATGATACCGAGAAGCTGTCGGGAAGAATTTTCAATTTGCTTCAGGCAGTACTGTACACGCGGCATATCAACGGCTTTTTGAGCGAGCGTGGTCATACCGATTATCGCGTTCATAGGCGTCCGTATTTCATGACTCATATGGGAGAGGAAATTGGTTTTTGCCTGGACCCCGGCAATTGCCGCACGGTTGGCTTCGAGCAAATTTTCCGTCATCTTGGCGCGTGTTATGGCGGACGCTATGAGCGTCCCCGCGGATTGCAATAGATCCTCCTCCGCTTTGATAAAGGGCTTTCCTTCATCGCAACGCGAAAGTCCAATAACGCCCCAGAAAACATCCTGTATAAAAAGCGGGATGTTCAGCGAGAGCTTTATCCTTGCTATTGGAGAGGTTTTTTCCAACGGCTCCTTGAACACATCCGCCATGCGGCAGTTGTACACTCTGCCTTCAGCGAGTGTGTCGCGCCACCCGGGTAAAACCGTGTCATACGGCGCCATGTCAGGCCTTAACGGCTGGTTTTTTATTCTTGTCCAACTGCTCACAACCGAACAGTACAGTACGCCGTTCATCTCCTCGTTCTTCAGCACATACGATAAATCCACATCCGCCCCTATACCCAGTTCAGCAATCGCATCGTATAGTACGGTACTGATGTCGTCATTGGATCCCATCAGCATACCCGCCATTTTGTTGATTGTTTCAAGCAGTCTGTC
>JAIRNA010000131.1 GCA_031258305.1 Treponema sp.
GAGGCTCTGCATGGAATTTCCTTTGCCATTGACAAGGGTGAAATCGTTACACTCATAGGCGCTAATGGCGCGGGAAAGACGTCGACGCTGATGAGTCTTGCGCGGCTTGCACGGCCTGAAGCGCCGATTGTCTCAAACGGAGACATTCTCTATGCAGGAGAAAGCATCCTCAAGACCGAGGCGCACACTCTTATACAGAAGCGAATGATGGCGCTGGCGCCGGAAGGTCGCCATATCTTTGGTAACCTCACGGTTCAGGAAAATTTGCAAATCGCATCATACGTTCATAAAAATGACAGAAACCGGGAAACCATTGTCGCGGAGCTGAAAGACCTCGTTTATAGTTTGTTTCCCCGCCTTTTCGAGCGCAGGAAACAGCGTGGAGAACTCCTGTCTGGCGGAGAACAGCAGATGTTAGCAGTTGGACGCGCTTTGATGACGGGGAGTAATTTCATTCTCCTTGACGAGCCTTCGATGGGGCTTGCCCCCAAGCTGATGTTTGAGATGTTCCGCGCCCTGCGGCAACTCAACACCACAAAACAAATCACCATCCTCGTCGTTGAACAAAACGCCAAGGTTGCCTTGAATTTCGCTAGTAGAGGCTATGTCCTGAAAACAGGCGTCATCATTGCCCACGGTACTTCGGCGGAGCTCGAGGCTAACCCGGACGTGAAAAAAGCCTACCTCGGCGGATAAATAGAATGTAAGAACAAGTTTTATCAGCAAACAAAAATTCACTCCCAACTCACTGTTTATATACTACCACCTAAAGCTTGTCTGAAAAATGAAAAAAGTAAACAGTTTTTTAAGAATACATACTATATTATTTTAGAATAAAGGAGTGAAAATGAAGATTTGGTATCCGTTTATATACATAACCATAATTTCCATAGCATCGTGTAATATGTCTTCCGCGTCTGATGGGGTGTACCGTGAGAACAATCCCAATGGATTTGAGAAAGTCATTCTGAATAAGAACAATATGAGCAGGCTATCCTTCGGCACAAGCTCGCGGGAAGCAAACGGTAATTCTGGTGCGCACCAGCCTGGTTGCGTGATTGACGCTGAAGGCTTCAATGATGACGGTTCCGGCACAATCACCATTACATCCACAAATTCCAGCAACAATGCGGGCAAGATAGCGGGCAGTGAAGACGGTATCGCCTATTATTACAAGAAAATAGATAAGGATACAAATTTTCGTATGAGCGCGGACTTCGAGGTTGTGATCTTCGGACTTTCCAATGGGAAGGCGGACTTGAACGGGCAGGAAGGCTGGGGCATTATGGCGCGAGACTATGTGCCGCAATATGAAGACATTGGCGATTCACATTACGACCTGACGATAGAAGGACTGCAAAACAATCCCACTAACAATACCACCAACGGTATGTATTACACAGGGAAGGATAGAACGGACGGTCCTGGCGGTTCGGGTAATATGATAATGGTAGGCGGGGTGAAACGCGGGGTGCGTGTGTACTACCGGTACGGCGTAACGGACCCGATGGGAGATGCGACGACAAATCCGGACACAGTTGCGGATGCTTCTCATGCGAAATTCTATTATTTGCCCCGTGAATTCGCTGATTATTCTATTTATCCAAGCATACAAGCCCGTCCCGATTATCCGTGGGGAACCCATGTTTTAAGCCAAGGCGCTGAAGTTCCAACCGGATTGCCGGTTCTTAAATACAGCCTTACGCTGGAAAAGACGAACAATGGATTTAAGGCGGTTATAGACGCTCCGGACGAGGGTTTTACTACCCAGTGGGGAACGGTTTACAAGGGAACAAAAGCTGACCGATCGCCGTCTCCGGGCGCAAAGATTGAATATGGGGATGTGGACACGAGAACCCGTAAAACAAAGGAACTCGGAGGCGCGGCCATTCGCGACCTGTTGTTCAGCATTGACGAGGATCATTACTATGTAGGCTTTTTCGCGTGCCGCGATGCGAAAGTGCGAATTTCCAATATACAATATTGGGAAGCGCCCATCAGCGCATGCGCCCCGCAGATTGAAGTTGAACCGGAAATCATCGTCCCGTCTTTTAGCGTAACTTCACCGTCAACCGCTTCATTAACAGATTACACGTTCGCGGCGCGGGCGAATGTGGAGGGTGTGCTTGCCCTTTCCTTAAACGGAAAGGCGTTGCCGCTCCGCCAGGGAACATGGACAACCGAAAAATCCAACGCAAGCGCGGAACCGTTTGAAAACTTCGAGATTCCCGCGCTTATCCTGAACAAAGGGGAAAACATATTCTCAGCGGTGTTTACCCCGCTTGCCGACGTGAAACCGTCGGATCCCCAAGAGGTTGATGTTGACGAAGCCTATCCCATAGAAGGCTATCAAGTACTTGATCGTACACCCATACGGCAGACCTTCGTCGTAAACTACAAGGAAATAACCGGCGATGGAACGGGCAATCTCTATGTCGCGCCTAACGGCATGAGTTTCAACAAAGGAACCAGAGATTCCCCGCTTGACCTGATAACCGCTATAGCGTTTGTTCAGCCCGGTCAGCATATCGTCATGATGGATGGGGTGTATTCCTACAAGCACGTCAACATTCCACGTTACAACAACGGATTGCCCATAGAGCACGAGACCCCGCTTGACCGATTCGCGGAAGTTCCGAAGGATTATCACAACTTCAAGTACCTGGAGGCGGAAAATCACGACATGGCTATCATTGACTTTGGGTGCCCAGAAACGCTAAAGCCTGACCTGCCTGACGTAAAGGGTTTCGAGTTGCGGGGGGATTATTGGTGGATAGAAGGAATTCACATCCGTAATACCGCGAACAAGGTAAAGGGACTCAACATTTTTGGCAAGAACAATGTTCTGCATCAAGTGAAGACGTATTTCAATGGGGACAGTGGTATTTCCATTGCGGGTTCTAGCACGGAACCAAAAGCCTTATGGCCCGCTTATAACACAGTGCAGTACTGCGAGTCTTTTGCTAATATGGACAAGTCCCGCGAGGACGCGGACGGCTTTGCCGATAAGTTGACCGCGTGGGAGGGCAACAGGTTCCTTTATTGCATAGCGCATCACAATGCGGACGATGGGTGGGATTTGTTCAGCAAGAAGGAAACCGGCGGGATTGGAGCGGTGCTGTTATACAGGTGCATCGCGTATATGAATGGGCGATGGCTCGAGCCGGGTCCGGACGACGACGCGGCAGGTGACGATACGTATCCTCATTGGCACGTACAGAACGAATCCACGAAGTCAGGCGGCAACGGTTTTAAGATGGGCGGCGAGGGCATATCGGTTTTGCATGAGGCGGTTGACTGCCTGTCCTTCTTGAATGACGCGGATGGGTTTACAAGCAACTCTGACCCGGCCATTCTGCTGACAAACTGCACGTCCTACAACAACGGCGGTACCATAGACGAAAGCGCGGCCGCACGTCCGGGCAATTATGCGATATACGGCGCGGGTTCTGCGGGCACGACAGGGCTTGACGCGGTGTTGACTCAAGTAGTTTCGCTTTACGCGATAGACACGGATGTAGGCGGAGACCGAAGCGCGTTTCCGGCTAACGCTGACCGAGCGGAAATAAAAACAACCGCTACCGGCTATGTATGGGATGGGGAAAAGACCGTCAACAAGCCCGGTCGGGTGTTGACGGTGGCGGACAACGTGGAGAGCAAGATCCCGCCCTTTACCAACTGGACCGCCGAGAATTCGGTGGACGAGCCCTATGGCGAGGAGTCTGCACGGATAGTGAAAGGCGAGTCCGCGTGGGCGGCGAACAATCGGCGCGGCGCTTTCCTTGAGCGGGATACGGATGGTAAAGGCTATAGATTGAACGGCTTTATGCAGTTAAAAGACGTGATTGGAACGGTTCCGGGCGCGCGCGGGCTGTGGTAGTTGAGAGTGAGGTAGCATTATGAAGAAAATAACGGTTATATTAGCAATAACGGCTATGGTGTTTAGTGGCTGTGTTCAGGAAGAGCTGATACCAGAGGATATAAAGGTTGAAAATAACGGCCCCGTCAACGGCGGCGAGGATGAGGACCCGCGAGGCGGAAAGATTATTGATGCTGGATTGAAGTTCTACAATATGCCCGGGGGGATTTTTGACTTGGAAGAAGGAACCTATGACACGGCCGAGACCATGGGGCGAACCCTGGACCAGACCGATAGTCTGGTCGGCGCTGTCAATCCGATAAGCGGGGAAACGTATACCGTAGATGCAAATGAGGACACACGGGCAAAATACATCGTGAGAGGACCGTCTTCAGTTTCCACGTCTAAATTAGACTCAGGCGGGTTTACTGATGTTACCTTCATCTATTACGAGACGCCTTTAGAGGGCGAGTTTACCATAAGGGCGCGGGTGTTGATAACCGCGAAGGCGGGCGACAGCAGCAGCAAGGGTTATTTCTTCGGGGCGTTTACCGGCGAGCCTGTCTTGGAAGGAGGCAATGTGGTAGATTATAAGGAACTGCCCAACACGACCTCCATGGGCGCGGGTATTCTGTACCGTACCAACGATACGGCGGATAACAATAGCGGCGGACCGTCGATGCGTCCTTATTTCAAGGAATTTGTCAGCGCGGCGCCAAGCCCTCCGGGTGGATGGTCGACAGGTCCGAGCCAGTCAAGCGCGGAAAGCGGCAATAGACTTGAGAACTGGATGAACTTCCGCCAGCCTGGGTGGAGACAGGAACGCATCCTTGAAGTAACCCGTGAAAACGCCGTTAGTCCGATAAATTCAGCGCGTACGTCTGTGTTTGTATTGAAGGTCTATGACAGCAAAAGCGAGGCGCTTTTGCAGACCGTTTACATTTACGATAATTCTATTAACGCCAACCTGCTCGTCGGCAATCCTGTCTACGCGGGCATAGCCCTTTTGGGAACGTCTGTAGAATTCTCCGAGATAAGCCTGTGGGACAATGCGGGTAAGACCGGGGACCCTATCTTTAAGACGCCGCGCACAAAACCCGCGTATGTTGGAGTGGACACGGTAACCATTAGGGCAAATCGGGTGGGCAGTGCGGCGGCTATCAGTATTGAAAATCACCCCACCCTGCCTGGCGCGAGTAGAACGGCGGGTACTGCATTAGCGCTTGGCTCCATACCAAATGGAATCGAGTTGACCCCCGTATTTTCTCCCACGTATGCAGACAACGATTATTTTGATTGGGAACTGGTACTGTCCAATGGGGAAGAGGGGAATATCATCCTTGAAAAGATAGATGGAAACGTGGATATAGGTTGGAAAAGGGCAAAAGCGACCATTAGCGCGGTAGGCACGGGCAGTTACTTTATTATGGCTACATCCCGTGACGCAGGGCTTGCGGACTGGTTGTTGGAAATACGGGTGAGATAGGTGAGGGACTCTCTCACGCGTAGGTGAGCGATGGACTCACGCATAGGTGAGCGACCTACTCACGCGTAGGTGAGTGGAGTACTCACGCATAGGTTAAATAGGTAATCAACTTGCTTTGCAAATAGTCCTCATAGGGGGACATAAATATTTTTATGGAGGAAAATATGAAACGATTAGGAATTATGGCGGCCGTCGTAATAGCGTCTTCAGCGCTGTTCTTCGGGTGCGACAACGGCAACGGCGATGACGGTGATACAACCGTTAAAGTAACTGGCGTTACTATTACCGGCACTGGCGTTGCCAATGGCGCCGCTTCGGTAGCCGTTGACGCAACGCTCACGTTGATAGCAACGGTTGAGCCTGCTAACGCAACTAATAAAACGGTTACATGGAAAAGCAGCGATACCACTAAAGCGACGGTCAGCGAAACTGGCGTAGTAACCGGCGTAGCCGCAGGCGAAGCGACCATCACCGCGACTGCGGGGGGGGGGGGTAGCACCGCGACTGTTACGATAACCGTTACCGAGCCTGCGAAGGTTGAAAGCGTTACTATCAAACAAAATGGAATCGAAGTAACAGAACCGATCGCCCTTCCTGCAAATGATACGGTAACGTTGACTGCGGAAGTGTCGCCGTCCAATACGAATGATGCGGACAAGGCTATTACCTGGTCTACCAGCGATTCAGCGGTCGCTACCGTTACGGACGGCGTCGTAACATGG
>JAIRNA010000040.1 GCA_031258305.1 Treponema sp.
CCATTCCGCCTTTGCCCTTATCGGTATAAAATATGCCGTTTTTTGTCATTTATCAATATTTTCGCGTTGAACACGTAAACAAACCGAAGATTACATGAACAAAACCTCTCTTAATTGCCTTGCTCCCTGTAATCTTCGGTTATTTTTTTTACTTCCAATCCCATGCGTCAGTCACAGAAGTCAATTGGGGCTTCCCTTCAAGAGGCTGATAGACCTTCACGAACACAGGATATGTCGGAGCATCGGGATATACCACCTTCGCATTCGCCGCATAGAGAATATTGCGCCCTGCAACTATCTGAACTGTCGCATACAGCGGCGCCCAGTCAACGCCAACGCCCACTGCTTCTGCAAGCGCCTTTTTCTCCGTTTCGTCCACCGGCGCAAACGCGCCGAATGCGCCAACGAAATGTGGATGCCCTATCCGCGTAACCTCGACCTCGGACTTCTCACCCACAGGCAGATACACTCGAACCACAACTCCGTATTCCTTAGTATTCGGAATCACAATCCGCGCATTGCATACGAAGAGGTACTGCAATCCATCGACTACTTGCTTCGCCGCTAATAGCGGCGTGTAGTCTACTCCGAGCAGTCTCACTGCACTTTTGAAGAGCTGTTTGTCTTCGTCGTTCACAGGAGCAAAAGGCGACCAGGCGCCTAAAAGACTAGTTCCTGCCATAAAATTCTCCTTTTCCCGATTTAACGGGAATTGTTAAGTTTACGGGTCATACGCCCCGTATTTATATTAAAGAGGAAAGTAAATCTTCACCTTTCTCTATAATATACCTTTTCAACTCTCTTCTCTGTCCGACCTTTACAGTGTGCTGATAATACGTTTACCGTTCCCCACTATAGCGATGGATTTGTTTTTACACCGCCCCCTTTGCCGTCAAGGAAAGCCGCGTTGTCGTACTAATCATTACGTTGGAGAGCCGCACAAAGCATCAAGCGTCTCCCACAGCCAGTCGTCAATGGACATAAATGTATATCCCGCCGCCTTTGCCTTATCGGTATTTATTGAATTTTCCGGGACATTATTGTAGGGGCATTTATTTTCAGTACCCCATACAATATTCGCTGTTTTACCAAGCCGCTTTTCAATATATTCAACAAGGGCGCGTACCGATACCGTTCCTTCACTTGCAATATTGTAGGCTCCGGTTAAGCTATGTTCATAGGCGTATACCGCAAATTTTCCCGCTTCGCTCGTGTGAACCATTGCAAATTTGCGGTCGTAATGCGCCCGCGACATGTGCATGGGAACGCCCTTTCTTATGTTTTCAACAAACCAAACGAGTCTCTTTGAAAGGTCGTCTACCCCGCCCACGTAGGGAATCCGTATACGCAGGTTTTTAACTGCAAATCCAAGCGAAGCCTTTTCTGCGGCTCGTTTTCCCATCTGATACGCAAAATCACCGGTAGTGAATTTAAAGTCCGCCGGATTAAAGTCCGCCGGATTAAAGTCCGCTTCACGAATATCGTTCTTTAGGACCCTGTAAACAGCGTCTGATGAAAACTGAATGTAATAGTCAGTTCTCACGGCGCTCAACAATCGCTCTACATGCGCCGCATCATAGGCGATAGTATCAAAGACTGCATCGAATTCTCTGCCGCCGAGTTTTTCTCTAACAGTCACTGGATTATCTTTATTTAGTATCAACCGCTCAACCTCATTGCCAAAGGGATTGTTTGAACGTCCTCTGTTCGCTATGGTGACGGAATAATTTCCATTTAGTAATTCTTTGACCAAATAGGGGCCCATCTGCCAAGTCCCGCCGAACACTAATATACCCCCCACCCTCCGCGTCTTTTCTTTTAAGTGCTCAAGCGTTGTCTCTGGAACGAGTTTAGCTATTTCATCAAAGTTTCTTTCTTTCAATAAAGCCCGTACTCTGCTCGCGGAAATCGGCGCGTCTCCGGACTCCTTGCGCGGAATTACCTCGAAACGCACGCCATATTTTGGCAAGATGACGCGCATCGCGGCGTTGTATTGGCGGGTGACGTTATCAAGCGGTTCCTCGCCCGCGAAACGGACGGTAATGCCGAGCGCGGGCGCTATCTTTTGCCCGAAAATCTCGACGTCCATTGAAGCGTCAATAGTTGCGTTCTGTTGCGTCTCTTTGAGGAAATACATTTGAAAAGTCGTCTTTGATATAATAAACTGTCCGCTCGGGACAACGATAACGTTGGGCAAATGCGCGGTACCCGCCTTAACGAGTTCGAAGCGGTCCGCAAACGGGAATATGGATTTGTCTTCTTCGACGACAAAAATATACAACGCATCGACTCTGCTCGCGGCGTATTCAATCAGGTACAGATGTCCGCGTGTAAAGGGATTACAATTCATAACGATAGAGCCTTTGACGCCGCCTCTTCCCCCGCCGATTTGTTTAATCTTATGCACGTATGCTTCGAGTTTTTCCGTATTCTCAACGGAGAGCAAAGCATTATGCGGTAGGGATTCTTCTTTCACCTGCGCTGTTTGCGCCATGATATTTTTATAAGCGGCGCTGTATCCGCGGTCTTGGCTGAACGCGCCTGCCTGCGACAATGTTTCGGCGAGTTTGCCCGCAACCAGCCTGTTCCCGATGAAGTTAAAATGGTTGCCGTCAAGCCAAATCTCGCCGTAGTTATGCGGTCTGTTGAACAGTTTCCGAATATCGCAAAGAGGGAACGTTTTTCCCATAATTTCAGGGATTTTATCGGACTGACCCGACAGCAACAAGACCGCGGTATCGCCGTCTGCAAACGGCGTATCATCCATTCTGCGTCTACATTCGACGACGTTCATTGCCCCGCCATTGCCGCAATTAACGACTTGCAACCGGACTCCGTTACGATTGAGGACGCCTTGCAAGAAGCTTTCAATGGTATGCTCGTCACTGCAACCAACTCCATAGGCTACACTGTTTCCAAAGATATAGATATTGCCGTTTGACTGCTCCGGCAAATCCACAGTAACTCTGCACCCGTTAATCGAATTGAAATACGTACTCTGCGCGTCGCTCATCACCATGTATCCGTTCTTATATTCGGTTTTCGCAGGTTCGGTACTTTCGTCATAATACGCGCGCGGCAAATTTTGCGGCGCGAACACGGTTTTATATATCGTATCGCGGTTAGCCTTACCGCTTACTACCGCGTTTTCAAAATCGGAACGATTAGGGACCTGCCAAAGCGCGGGAACAAGTAAAACCACGAAATGGGTTCGCGGATATTTCAGCGCGAGTTCTTTCATACGCTCGAAAACGCCGCGCTTTGCATAAGAGTAGGCCAAGGACTCTCGTACCGATGCGACTTCCGTAAACAAGGGGAATTTTCGGCGGAGCGCGTCCGTTATCTGCCCATCAATCAGCAGGGGCAGGTTCTGTTTTTCGGTGAGGGGCGCTATGTCTTGAAAAGTTACTTCTCCGGTCCTTGGGTATTGCAACTGAACGGTTGTAGTTTTATCGCAGAGCAATAAAGGTGTGAGTATATTTGCGTGGTATCCCTGTTCCCAGAGGTATCGCGCAAGCCCGCCGTCGCTGTAGAGCGCGACTTCCGTATATCCTTTGTCCGCGAAATAATCAAACGCATGACCGCCGAGCGGCCCAAGGGAAACGATGAGGTCGTAGAGGGGGTTGCCAACGGACTGTTTCAGATTTTCTTTTGATCCTCCGCTTTCCCGCGAAAGTTCAGCTATCTTTTGCTCAAGCGCGGCAGTGCGGCAGTGAGCGTCATATGATTCTTGTCTCGCCAGGTCCGCCAAACTTAAAACGCTCTGCTTCGGCGCATCGAGCGCATCCAAGAGCCATTTTCGTCCGCGGCTGCGCTCGCGTTCCAAGAAATCGGATACTGTACTAAAATCAAGCTTTTCAAACAAATCGGTCCGTGAAAGAACTTCATGGGGCGAATTCACCAGTCTATTTTCAAATTTCGTCTGTGATAAAAAACTTTGGAAACGTGTATTTCCGCGTTTGGCGTTATTTATGACGATAAAAGGCTTTTTAAAAATAATCGATAGACACATTCCATGAAAACTATCAACAACTGAAAAATCGCAGTGAATAATATGCCACAGCCAGTCTTCAATTTCTCCGCCTATCGCCTTGAAATCTTTTAACGCTTCCAAACGCGGTTTGTAATCGCCCTGCATATCGGTAAAAGCCGCAACCTGTTTGCCGAGTTTTTCGCTTGTAAAGCGCAGGAGTGTTTTCTTTTCTTCATCGGGATCGAGGATATACGCAAAAATAAAGTTTCCTTGCGTTTTGATTCTTGCCTCTACGGCAAGGTTTTCGTACACTTCCGCTTCGCAAAGAAACACAGGGTCCGGCATTTGAACTGCTTCTTTTCCGAACACCTCGCGGCAAATAGCAACCCCGCTGGTCTCGCGCGTTGAAACGTAATCAAAACGATTCATATACGCCCGCGCAAGAGGCAGTACAGAGTCAGAGAAATATGATTTTTCGTGTCCAAAAGATGTTGAATAGGCGATTTTCTTTTTGGAATCTTTTACGAAATTTAACATGAATAAGTAGCCGTTTTTAATCATTGATGGATAAAACCATAACTGGTCTGAGCCGACAATAAAGGCGTCTATAGGATTGTTCAAAGTAGTCATTTCATAATCGTATCGAATATGACTTATATGAAAATGTCGTTTTGCAAAATCAGAAATACGTATAGGCTTTGATTTGTCTGTTTGCGATGGGCGAATCATAACCACTGTTTTATCTTGCGATAATAAAAACGTATACAAAGCATAGGATGTAAGCGTAGAACCATAATTCACGCCGCCCCACCACCCGACGATGCCTATATCAAAACGCTCCTTGAGCGCATGGACGATGGCGTTATGAAACCCGCGCTTGTCTAAATACGAAAAAAACAGACTTCTTGCTGGGTGCAACGGCGCCGGGTGTGTCAAAGGTCTGTTGTGGACCTTGGCTACCTGAAAAGACGCTCTCTCGCAGAGAATTGCTCTGTTCTGCACATCTTCATGTAGTTTCGCCCCTTTTTGCGTATTCACCAGTACTGACGATGTCCCTTTTCCATCATTCCAAGCGGGATTTATCTTTTCAATACCCCAGAAGTCGCCGATTGAAATATCACCTGTACGCGATGGTCCCGCAAATAAACACGCCGTACAAGATTTGCGCGTATTCAAATCTTGTAGATAGGCGCGGTAAAAATCTCCCCGCATATCCTCGTGATAGATATTTCCATCCGCGTATTCAACCCTAATCCACGCGCCCCATCCCTGGTCTTTCGTTTTGAACGCGAAATCTTTTATTGGTCTTTCACCGCCGTTTGTCAACTGATCAAGATACGCACGGTAAGCTTTAGGCGATCCGATGGAATGGCAAAGTAAATCCATCGTATACAACCTGTCGTGTTCCCCGATATAGTTACGCAACGCGGCGACTTGGCATGGACAGCCGCAGAATAACACCGGCTTATCCGTGGTTTCCAACCGTTCCTCAATTTGCCGATAGACCGTGTTCGTATCGCTTTGCACGTACTTAGAACGCATAAGCCGCGGCAGTTTGGTCCAGTGGTCTATTACCGCATGGCGCACCCCGCGAAAATCTTCGGTGAATTCGGCACCGCACACGAAGCCGTTATGCTCGAGTATCCAATCCGCAACCAGTACGAACATACCGCCGCTACTCGTTACCCAGCGCACCGTGTCTTTTGCCATAACTGCATAACAGTCGGGCGCGTCCACCCCAAACGTCGGCGGGTGCAGAACGGGGCATACCCGCTCACACGCTCCACATTGTATGCACTTCGCATCATCTATGACCGGACAGAGAAAGCCTTCGGCGTCCTCGCGCATCGTTATAGCATCTACGGCGCATTGATTGAAACACGCGCCGCACCCTGTGCATAGGTCGGGAGCAAGGTCTCGGATGGTTCCATTCTTTACGATTTCCATTCTGCCGCTCTCCTATCGCCAAAAGGTGTCAGACACAGCTTTTATATTCAGCGCCATTCGCGTATGCGGTAAAACTTTGACTTTATTCAGCTTTTTTACCTTATCGCGCGCCGCAGCGTCCTTGCAAAAAAAGCAGATATACTCGTCGTCAGTATCCGCGATACAGCTCTCGTCAAGCACGCATTTTTTAATCACAATCGGCACGACATACTGCCGTAGCGGTATATATCTTGGAAGATAAAACATATCCGTGTAATATATCACGCATTTAGCGTCATTTGAGGCGTTAGTCAGTCCATAAATCAAAGACTTCACATTGACATCGTCTAGCAGCGTGAATATATTGCCCTTCAAAATGGTCTGGTTTATATCCTTGTACTCAATCTCGCGGCGCAGAACATTTCTTGTGAAATCTTCTATAAAAAGTTTGTTTATACCGCAGATGTGATAAGCTGTTTTCTCGTCGCTGATCAACGCGTCTATCGCGAAGGACGCGAAGTGCCGGTATATTTCTCTGAAAGTATTGAAGTATATTTCAGCCGGATTGTAGCAATTCTTCACGAAAGGCCTTAGCTGCTTACCGGATGTCGATGTTACCACGAGTAAATTATTCACAGAAAAACCGTCAATGAGCGCGTAAAATTCAGCAGGTACGAGAGGGTCTAACACCGTACAATTCTTGAAATACTTATCGCCGTCAGATAAACCGGTCTGCGGATGCTCTTTGTAATAAATTCTTGCGTTTTCCCCGGCCTTACAGTAGAAATCCAAAGCCAACTGATAAACATAACATCTCCTGTTCTCCGGTAGTCTCGTACGCGGTTGCATATAACCTGTACCGTTCGGCAATACTAAATACGATTCATCATCAGATAATTTACGCATTACATCAACATCCAGAGCCGCTGAAATTTTCGCTTTAATATGGCCGCTCAATTCCATAAATAGTTGATTAAAATCCATTACAACATCTTTATCCAACTGAATTTCTCTTTTTACCGTGACATCCATATACCGTTTTTGAGTATGCTGACCTTCACCGAGCAGGATGCAATGTCTGCGCGTCCATTCTGTATACTTATGAGGATACTTACCGAAAATTTCACTCACGTTGTATACCCAGTCCTCGCTGGTACCGAGTACAACATTGTGCCTGATTCCGCGGATATCAAGGTACGCTCCGACAGGATTAAACGTATCAACCCCAAGGTATATCTCCGAAAAATCGACCAAACGGATATTTTGTTTCTCAAAAAAAGAGTCGTAATACCCAGCCACTTGTTCGTCATAGTCGCGGTTATGGTCATTCGGCTGACCTTGGCAGGAAATAATTTCATCAAAAACGCCGTTCTCTTTCAATTTATGGAAGAAATCATGCTCGACCCTCGGAATATGATAGCCCTGTAGTAGTAGTAGTAGTGATTTTTCATCTTTATGAAATTTATCTTTTATGACGAGCATGTGAGACAAAAAAGCCAAATGTTCGATACTATAACAAATCATCCCCCCCCCCCCCGCCATGTATCCCAAATCTTAGCTACGTTTTGCTTGCTGTCTTCCTCACCGTACTCGTTGTCAAAAAACATCTGAGAGAATAGTTTCAAATCTTCGTTGGTAATCTGACTCAGAAGTCCTTCAAGCGGCATTGAAAGCAGGAAATAGTCCCAACTCGTCTGAAACACATCATCATTAAACAATTTGAAACTGTCGGATATAAAATTCAGCGCGTTCTTTTGGAACGTTTCGGCAAGGAGCCTGAATAATATGTCTTCTTTTTTAGTGCCGAATGCATATTCTCCTGTTTCATAGTCAATCGCCTTTATAGATGTGGCCGATGTTACGAAATATAGCTCCAGAAGGAGAAATGTCAGAAGCTTATCAAAAGGAAAGAACGTCTTCGATTCCAACATAAGCGCCTTAATCCTATGGTCGGGTATGCTCTCAAATTTATGAAACGTATAAGAGGGGACGTTGTATTGCAACAGCTTGCTCAATCCGAATTCAACGCGTTGACGATACCCTACATCGACGAGGTAATCGTTACTTTTGATTATTTTGTTATAGAAGGTCCTTGCTTTTTGGCGGTATGCTTCGACATAACCGCTGTCATACAAGAATTCCGAATATATTTTAACAAATCTAAGCAAATCGTCATACGCGTCAAATTGTTTGTAATAAGGCAAACCTTCTCTATTAAAAATCGCCTCGCTTTCGTCAAACAGCTTTTGCGGTATGATCGGTTTTAGTATCTTAACTATCTTGAAGGCGGATTGAAAGCGGGCTTCATATTCTGAAAAGATTTCCAAGATGTTTTCTGGTTTCTGTACATAAAGAGGCGCGATGATATACCGGGACATCAACAAGTAATGAGATTCAGGAGCGTTTTCAACATACGGCTTTACGATGTCGTACGCTTTCTGCATAACATATCCGTCGCGCGAGACAAAATGTAGTTTTCCAACGCCGTTCTTTGCCGCGTCGTCGGCAACCCATTTTGTAAAAGAAAGCAAAAACAACCCAAAGGGAAAAGTCCCGATCAAACGCGCGTCTAAATTGTAATCCGTGCCCTCTCTCCAAGATATAAACGGAAAATCGAATAATTGCGTCGCGCTCAACGCGCATAAACAACGCGTTATCAGGCTGGCGCTAAAAGAATTGTTAAGATCAACAGGACAACCTTTTCTGTTTGCGAGAGAATTCTTGAACAGTCCGTTTACCGTGAACCAAAGGTTGTATCCTGCAAAAATATCCACCGCTCTTGGAAAATGGAATGCTTTCATGCCGAATTTTTTGGGATTTTCAAAATCCGTCCGGTAGTTATCGCCTATCATCATCACCGTTTCAGGTTTCTCAATATCCAATTTAGTTAATATATATTTATAAATATTGCCCGAAAACTTGGACACATGTATTTGAGACGACACAAATGTTTCATGATCCGTGTACCCGTTTTTGGTAAGTATCGCGTCGATTACCTCAGTTGTCAGATACATATCCGACAGGACAAGCAGCTTCTTGCCTTGGTACTTTGCCAACTGATACAGGTTATAGCCGCTCTCTCTGAGGAGGTTGTATTTTAATTCAAGCGATATTTCGAGTTCCTTGATTTTTTCGCAAATACCCTTGTCCACGCCGTAAACTTCATGTATATAGTCATAAATCTGATGGATATTGATGTCTTCCCAACCTTTAATAATATGCTGTCTTTCCCTTGCTTTTTTCTCCGCTTCACGGCGTAGTATGCTAAATTGAATATATCCGATATCGCCATAGAGTCGATTATATTCCGGCTCAAGCAATTCAAATAAATCCGTTGGATACCAGAAAGGACGCTGGACCAGTGTGTCGAAACAGTCAAATATGACATATTCGGTGCTTCTGTCGCAAATAGCCTTCACGATGTCCTCGTACCCTAAATATTTCGGATACAGCGGAGTGACGAATCTTTCGTAGAAGTTATATTCATCAGGAAGATTATCGGTCAGATTCTTAACGTCAAATGTATCCTCAACCATTTTTCTCAATGATTCGTCTTTGTTTATTATCCAATATTGCCTGTGCCAAAATTTGCGGACTATGAATTCGGTTATCTCTTTCTGTTCGTCTTTGTCAGCGTTTATGTAATCCAAAAATGTATCATAATCCTGCTTAAAATATTCCACAGTGGAATCAAAGTCATTAGCTTCAATGAAGTGTTTAAGCATCGCGTCGTCATTTTGCCAGTCGAGCGCGTAGTATTCGTGATGTGTATTAACAACATAGTCGGCGTTTTTATAAAGTATCGCTGAACACAACAAATCCCGCGCAAAGGAGTATCCGTCCTTTGCGAGCGTGTCAAATTCAACGGCGCACTGTTGCAAAAGTCCACTAGAAATAATCTTATTACCGAAGAAATACCAACCCCAGAACATCGCGCGCATTTTCACGAATTCTTTCAGGGCTTCACCGTTCTCAAAAGAATAATCGTTTACACGGAACGGGTCCGCGTTATAATAGTCAACATACTTGCCTTCCCATATAACAGCACATTCCGAGAGTAAGAGATCAATCTGCTTTTGCCGCAATGTCAATTCGGCAGTGAAGAAATAATTTATGCTGAACCTGTCTCCAGCGTTGATAAACGCGAGGTACTCTCCGGATGTGTTCGCGAGAGCAAACGTATACAAATTGCCGTCAATCGCCGAATCATATGCTGCATAGACATACTTTTGATTTGAGGCGCAGAGCGATTTTATAGTCTTGAAGTTTTTCTCCGAGTAATCTTCCTCATCCTTGTCGAATTCCCGCGCACACCACAGAAAAAGAACTTTCAACTCCTTATACGATTGCATTTCAATTGATCTCAAAGTTATGTTTAAGTTCAGGCTCCAGTAATAAACTGGAATAACTATCGAAAAGATAGGTTTATTCATTTCTCTTATATCCTTCGCGATCGAGGCGGCAGGTACCGCCCTTCCATTTGGTCTGGCTGCTCTAGTTTCTTATATATTTGCCCCACGTTGTCATCTGCATACCACTTCTTTAGTTCTTCCAGAGACGCGTTCACTCTGCCCACGTTGTCATCCGCATACCACTTCTTCAACTCGTGTATTTGCCATTCCATCGCGTCGAACCGCCGGTTCAGAGTTTCCACCGAGTTGAAGAACGCTCTCCGCGATAACGGCGTTATAGCCGCGAACGGAAAATACCAGCGCTTCCGCGCCCGATACGCCCGCTCGATACCATCTCGCCAGAAACCTTTGTATTGGGTTCCCAACTCTTTGATATACGTGTTCAACTTGAATTTCTTAAACAATTTATACAGTTCCACACTATACTCGGTTTTTTTAGGTTCCGGGCATCCATCTATGCAAGCATATACAAAGTCAAGGCAGTACGCCACGAATTGTTTTGATGCTGGAATACCAGTACGCTGACTGATATGCAAAAGCTCGGTGAGAATGTGTATTTGCTCGGCACACCGGGAAACAGGATCCTGCGCAATGGTATACATAAGCGAGTCCGGGCGGAAATGTCGATAATGATATAGTTTATCGGAAATAACCGCCGCGCCGCGCACCTTAGGCATGGCCTCGAAGGTGAAGAGAGCGTCTTCACCGTACTTACAGTTCTCCTCAAAACGAATTGTGTTCTTTGTCAGAAACTCCCGCTTGAAACAACAGCGCCATATATAAACCTTGAGATACAGCTTTGTGAGCAATGTTTCCGCGTCAATCGACGGCAAATACTCGTCAGGCGTGGTTAGAACGCGGTAGTGCCAATCGCTTGCCCGCGGCTCATCAGGAAACGGCGTTGTCCCAAACACGACAAGGTCCGGGTTCTCGTGTTTCTCTATCGTTTCCTTCAAGACTTCCGCTGTGGTTTCGCGTATCCAGTCGTCAGAATCGACATATATGATATACCGGCCCCGCGCGGCGGCCGCCCCCGCGTTCCGCGCGGCGGCCAGCCCGCTGTTTCCTTGATTGATTATCACGAACCGCTTGTCCACGGCCGCGTATTCTTCCAGAATAGACAAGGAATGGTCTGTCGAACCATCGTTTATGCAGATAATCTCAATATCCTCAAACGTCTGAAACAAGACGCTCTCAATGCAGGAACGGAGATATTTCTCCACATTATAAACCGGTATAATAACAGAAAAGAATGGACGCGGAGACTCATCCTGCGCGCGCTCATGCATAATGAGGTTTAGGTTGTTCGGCGGCGTTTTCACCTCCGCGTATTTGAATGTTGCGCCTTCCTGTTCATAACGTTCGACAAAACGCCAGGTGTGATACTCAAGCGGGTCATTCGCTATTCGCTTGATATCCCGATATTTCCACCATTCGCCCCCAAAAGGCAGGTTTTCCACCCCAATTTCATCTATAGTCCGCTCAAGACGCGGTGAAATCCGCTTCAGAAATGGATACCGCGTCTTGATTCCGAGCTTCTCATAATTCCATATACACGTGTCGTAAAACGCCGCTCTTTCAACGACATCGAGTTTCCATTTCCGTGCGGAGGCTGTCCGTAGAAAGCGCTCTATCTCATCATACTCATCAAGAATACAATACATTTTCTTCTCAAGATTGTTGACAGAAGAATTCTCGTTATCCTGTCGGTAATGGAGAAAGGCGTCGTATAGGCAAACCATACGTTCAGTTGCCGCGTAAGCTTTGAACGTGAAGGACGTGTCCTGAAATGACGCGCCGGGCGTCTCCAGAAACGTTATTTTGTTACTAATCAAGAATTCACGCTTGTAAATCGCCGACCAAATCGACGGTTTCCTGCGAAAGAGCGAACCGCCTTCGTATGTCCGCGGCGTTATGACTTTTCCGTCCTCTTCCCGGCTGAAATACTTGTGCAGCTTGTTCCGCTCCGGCTTGCTCCAATATAACCAGAAATTTGACTTGACAATATCGGCATTATTTTCCTTCGCCGTACTATAGAGCGTCTCAAACATATTCTCCTCTATAAAGTCGTCAGACTCTACAATACTGATATATTCGCTATGAGCGGCCGCTATACCCACATTCATAGTATGTCCATAGCCCGTGTTGGGCTTGTCGATAACCTTTATACGCCTGTCTTTTGTTGCATATTCCGTGATAATGTCCATACTACCATCTGTGGAGCCATCGTTCGCGATGATGATTTGAATCTCTCTCAGCGTCTGATTCGTCACACTGTCAAGGCATTGTTGTAAATATTTTTCAGCATTATAGACGGGTATTATGATTGATATTCTAGGCGATCTCTCTTCTTGCATATTGAACTCTTTCATAGTTACGTTACCCTTCTCCTATTTTAACTTTTCATTTTTAAGCGTTAATGTGCGCCTTTTACGAAAAAAGTGTATTTAGATTATCACTTTTCCCCGTATATGTCAAGTGATTTTGCGAATTTTTCTCTCCGTTCAATTGCGTTTTTTAGGAGTCTACTGGTTGAAACACAGTCGGAAAATACGGCAATAGATTCATCGTTCCTGTTTCAGTCTAGACCGAGTTGCTGTTCCAGTCTAGACCGAGTTGCTATTCCAGCCTAGACCGAGTCCCTGTTCAAGCCTAGACTGAGTTCTTATTCCAGTTTAGACTGAGTTGCTGTTTCAGCCTAGACCGAGTTGCTATTCCAGTCTAGACCGAGTCCCTGTTCAAGCCTAGACTGAGTTCTTATTTCAGTTTAGACTGAGTTGCTGTTCCAGCCTAGACCGAGTTCCTGTTCCAGTCTAGACCGAGTTGCTATTCCTTATGTTAGGGCAGCGGTATTGCGCTTCGAGTGTCTTTCTTTATCATACTTTGTATATACGGCTCATAAATATAATAAGCCGTCAAATTTATGGTAAATGGAGGTTTCCCTATGAAAAAGGGTTTAAATATTTACAAAAGAAAAGATGGAAGATACGAGGGGAGGTACCGGATAGCTGACGAAACAACCGGCAAATCGAAATACCGCTCAATATACGGCAAAACATTTTCCGAAGTCCGAGATCGGCTGATAGAAATAAAAAGTCGGCTTAACCAGCGGCGCGTCCATGTGGGTGTTCCGTCCCTTTTGACGTTAAAAGATGTTTCCAATTTGTGGATGGAATCCCTAACGTCTTCTATCAAACAGTCGTCTTTTTGGAACTATAAGCGCAAGCTCGATAATCACGTGCTGCCTGAACTTGGCGGTCACAAATATACTGACTTATCCGTTGGAAAACTTGAGAATTTTGTTTTGAAAAAGCTTCTTTGCGGTCGTTTGTCCGATAACACGACGCTATCTACAGGCTATGTGGGCGATATAGTGGTCATGCTCAAAAGTATCGGCAAATTCGCCGCGAAACAATACGGCTTCATCAATGTTATGTCATTCATAACCCAGCCGAAAGTTAGAAAAAACGATATTGTTTTACTGTCGCAGACGGAAACGGCTCGGCTCGATCGCGAGATTAAAATCGGATTTAAAGAAGATTCTACAAAACTAGGCGTGTTCTTGAGTTTATACACTGGCATCCGTCTGGGCGAACTTTGCGCTCTGAAATGGAACGATATTGATCTTGACAAGAGAATCATCCGCGTGAGAAGTACTTTACAGCGTATCCGCCGCGCTGACTCGCGGGAAACAGCTTCTTTCAAAAAGACGCCTTTGACCGAGCTTGTTCTTACAACGGCTAAAACAGAGTCTTCAAACCGCGATATCCCCATTCCGAATGTGCTTTTTTCTTCGCTTCTTGCCTCATATTCATCTGGTTTCGTGTTGAGCGGCCGCCCTCATCCTGTGGAACCGCGTCTTTTACAGTGTCGGTTTAAAGGCTTTCTCAAATCCTTAAAACTGCCACCTATCCGTTTTCATGCGCTCCGTCATATGTTCGCTACCAATTTCCTCCATCAACGGAACAGCGATTACAAAACATTGTCGGAAATTATGGGACATTCAAACGTCTCTACCACTATGCGGAGATATGTCCACAGCTCCAACGAAAGAAAAATCGAATGTATGAAGTTATTCAGTTTTTAACCGTCAAGATGGTGGTCAAAATGATAAATAACTATATGTTCAGTAATGACTAGCGTGATCTTTTCGTAAAAGGCGCACATTAACGAAAAGATGAGGGAAAGAATGAAAGTAGCGATATTGGCGGGCGGGTTAGGGACGCGACTGTCGGAAGAGACGGGACTGAGGCCCAAGCCGATGGTTGAAATCGGCGGGCGCCCCATTCTGTGGCATATCATGAAAGCGTATTCGCACTGGGGGTTTAACGACTTTGTTGTACTGACTGGCTATCTATCGCATGTGATAAAGGATTTTTTCATCAATTATTACACACGGTATTCGGACGTGTTCGTCGATTTGAAGGAGAATCGACTGGAGCTGTTGCAACACCGAGGCGAGCCATGGCGGGTGACGTTGCTGTATACGGGGGCTGAAACGCAGACAGGCGGGCGGTTGCTGCGAGCGCGGGACGCTCTTGGCGGAAAGCGATTCATGCTGACCTATGGGGACGGCGTGAGCGACGTGGACATACCAGCGCTGTTGGCATGGCACGAGCAATCCGGGAAGGCGGTGACGCTGACGGCGGTGCGTCCCGAGGGAAAATTTGGGGCGTTGTCAGTGGAGTCGGACGGTGGGATAAGTCGGTTTCAGGAGAAACCGATAGAAGGCGGCGGCTGGATAAACGGAGGGTTCTTCGTGATGGAGCCTGCAATATTCGAGTATTTGAGTGATGGAGATGCGACAGTGCTCGAGCGCGAGCCTTTGGAAAGACTGGCACGGGATGGTCGGCTCGGCGCGTATAAGCACAACGGGTTCTGGCGGCCGATGGACACGCTGAAAGACAAGAACGATCTGACCGCGCTGTGGCAGACAGAACAGGCGCCATGGGCGCTGTGGTCGAGGTAAGGCATGGGTAGTTTAGATTTTTATAAAGGAAAACGGGTGTTCGTGACCGGACATACCGGATTCAAAGGGGCGTGGCTGTGCCGGGTCTTGTTAAAGGCGGGCGCTACTGTGAGCGGCTACGCTCTGGCGCCAGAAACGGAGCCGAATCTGTTTGAGAAAAGCGGGCTCGACGGACAGATTCATTCGGTAATCGCGGATATAACCGATGCAGATAGATTGGTGGATGCATTGGCTGAAACGGGTCCTGATGTCGTGTTTCACTTGGCGGCGCAGGCGCTCGTGCGGCGGTCGTATCGGGAACCCGCACTGACCTATGCAACCAATGTAATGGGAACGGTGAATGTCTTGGAAGCGGTGCGGCAAACGCCTACGGTTAAGTCTTTCGTGAACGTAACGACAGACAAAGTTTATGAGAACCGCGAGTGGTATTGGGGGTATCGAGAGAATGAGCGGCTGAACGGATTTGATCCGTATTCGAATAGCAAGTCGTGCAGCGAGTTGGTGACTGGCAGTTACCGCAGGGCGTTTTTTGGCAACCCAGAGTCGCCTGCGGTTTCGACCGCGCGCTCTGGAAATGTGATAGGGGGTGGAGACTACAGCGAGGATCGGATTATACCGGACTGCATACATGCGGCTGCTAAAGGCAGGGAAATTATCGTGCGGAATCCCGAATCGATACGTCCGTATCAGCACGTTCTGGAATGTCTTTCCGGGTATCTCTTATTAGCTGAACGGCAGTATGCGGACAAGACTATCGCGGGGGCGTATAACTTTGGTCCCGACGAGGCGAGTTGCGTTACGACAGGGGAGTTGGCGGATCTGTTTTGCGCGGCATGGAGCGAGGGCGTAACGTGGCGGGCGCAGGAAGACGACGGTCCGCATGAGGCGAACTTCCTCAAGTTGGACTGCTCCAAGGCGAAAGCCGCCCTGGGATGGCGTCCATGCTGGACGATCAAGACTGCGGTTGAGAAGACAGTCGAGTTCGCCAAACTACAGTCCGATGAGGAACGTTCCGCGTGCATGGAACGGCAAATAGAGGAATATTTTTATGAATAAAGCAATAGTAACGGGTGCGGGTGGTTTTATTGGGCGGGCGCTTACCGCCGAATTACTGGCGCATGATATTGAAGTCATTGCCTTTGATAGGACAGGGTCTGGCATTACGGAAAAACTACCGTACAGTGACGGTTTGCATATCGTAGAATGTGATTTATCAGGGCTTTTTTCCATTAACGAAGATGACTGGAAATCGCTCGCGGGAGTGGATGTTTTTTATCACTTAGGCTGGGAGGGCTCTGCGGGAGACGCTCGCGCGGATTACGCTATCCAGTTGAGGAACACGCAGTGGTCGCTGGATGCGGTGAGTTTCGCCAAAGAGTCTGGTTGTACCCGTTTCGTAGGAGCGGGCAGCATTATGGAAAAAGAGAGCTGTTTTGTAGGCAACGCTCAAGGCGTGAAGCCGGGCATAGCCTATATTTACGGGACCGCAAAGCTTGCTGCGCACTGTATGACAAAGCCGTTTGCGGCGCGGCTGGGTGTTGACCATATATGGGCAATGATAACTAATGCCTATGGCGCAGGCGAGGTCTCGCCGCGTTTTGTCAATACGACTATCCGCAAGATGATAGTCGGAGAATCGCTTGAGTTTACCTCCGGGACTCAGAACTACGATTTCGTATATGTGAGCGATATAGCGAAGGCGTTTCGGTTACTGGGCGAAGTCGGCAAACCATTTTGCCAATATACGCTGGGGAGCGGTAGGGCAAAGCCTCTGCGTGGATTCATTGAGGAGATGGGACGGACTCTTGTGCCGGGACAGCCGCTCCATTTCGGAAATGTGCCGTATACAGGGGTAAATTTGCCGTTGGAAGAATTTTCGATTGACGATTTAGTACGTGATACGGGATGGTCTGCCGAAGTACCGTTTGCGGAAGGCGTGAAAAGGACCTACGATTGGATAAAGGGAGGGATGTAATTATGAATCAGAAATTCTCGTTTGAAACGACGCGGTTTGACAGCGTTTTTCTGATAAAGCCATTTGTTTCGGAGGATGAACGGGGATATTTTCTCAAGGATTATTCCAAAGAGACGTTTGAAAGTAACGGTATAACTCACGACTTGAAAGAGGTTTTTTACACATCGTCTTATAAGGGAGTAATTAGGGCGATTCATTTCCAGAGAGAGAAGGAACAGCCGAAGCTGGTGCGGTGTGTGAAAGGCAGTATATTCGACATCGTTGTGGATTTGCGCCCGGAGTCTCATACATTGGGGCAATGGGAAGGCTTTTATCTCAACGACGAAAACAAGAACGAAGTATTGGTACCGACCTATTTCGGACATGGCTATCTCGTGTTGGAAGATTCGATTGTATCATATAAATGCGCGGAAAAATTTTACGGGGAGTTCGACGACGGGATTATGTGGGACGATCCTGAGATAAACGTCCGGTGGCCCCTGGAAAAAGTAGGCGCTATTATCTTGTCCGAGAAGGATAAAAACTTGCAAAGCTTTACAGAATGGAAGAAATATTCGAGGCGGCTCGATGGCGTATAGAGCTGAAGACTTCGACATCCTTGTCATTGGCTGCGGGTTTTGCGGGAGCGTGATAGCGCGGCGTCAGGCAGAGAAAGGCAAAAAGACACTGGTTTTGGAGCGGCGGAGTCATATCGCGGGCAATATGTTTGATGAGTATGACGGCAATGGTATTCTCGTCCACCGCTACGGACCGCACACATTTCATAGTGATAATGATGAAGTCTATGCTTTTATCACGCAATACGATGAATGGGACGATTATGTCTTGAAATGCGCCTCTGATTTGGATGGCGTTCTATCCCCGTCCCCGTTTAACTTTGAGACGATTGATTTATTGTATGAAAAGACGGATTCCGTAGCATTGAAGCGCCGCTTGCGAGCGCGTTATTCTGGCAGGGAGACGGTAACGATTGTGGAACTGCTTGAATGTGAAGACTGCTTGATAAAAGAATACGCGGAGAGATTGTTTGAATCGGACTACCGCCCTTACACCGCGAAACAATGGGGCGTGGAACCAGAGGACATTTCGCCTGAAGTCTTAAAACGAGTGCCTGTGCGTCTGTCTTATACCAATGCTTATTTTGATAACAATTACCAATGTATGCCTAAATATGGCTACACGCGGTTTTTTGAGAATCTATTGAATCATAAAAATATCCGCGTTGAATTGAACACAGACGCGCTTGATTTTTTGCAAGCGGATATTGGTACAGGGAAACTTTCTTTTGATGGGGAACGCGTTGACATTCCGGTGATTTACACAGGCGCGTTAGACGAGTTATTGGAATACCGATATGGGCGGTTGCCCTATCGCTCTTTGAGGTTTGAGTACCAGACGAAAAATGTTGATAGTTTTCAAGATGCGGCGGTTACGGCGTATCCAAAAGCCAAAGGCTACACACGAATAGCTGAATATAAGAAACTGCCGCCCCAAAACGCAGCAGGCGTTACGACGGTCGTCTATGAGTATCCATTGATGTCCAATGGAGAGGCGGGCGATGAGCCGTATTACCCGATTCTTACGGAAGAGAATGTAAGCGTTTACAAGAAATATCAACGGGATGCGGAGAGAATACCAAACCTGTTTGTATGCGGCAGGCTCGCCGATTACAAATACTACAATATGGATGCCGCAGTAGAAAGAGCATTTGAAGTGGAGAAAGCAATCCCATGAAAATATTCGGAGAGTGCGGCTAAAGGATGTCCATATAAATGAAAGAAAGGCTTTATATCGTTATACCGGCATATAACGAAGAAATGAATATTGAAATGGTTGCCCGTGAATGGCATGAAGTTATCGCTAACATAGGAGAAGGTAAGCTCATTATTGTTGATGACGGGAGCAAAGATAATACGTATGCCAAGCTTCAAGAGTTGCAAAATGAGCTGTCGTACCTGATTGCCTTGACAAAACCTAACGGAGGTCACGGTAGCGCAGTGCTTTTCGCCTATGAATACGCGCTCACGGAAAGCGCTGATTACGTCTTCCAAACAGACTCTGACGGACAAACAGCGCCGGATGAATTTTGGGAATTATGGAAAACCCGCGCGGATTACGACATTCAGATAGGGTATAGGAAAGACAGGCAGGACGGCTTGTCTCGTATTGTCGTAACGAAGTTACTCAAATTGGTATTGTTTTTTTATTTCGGGCTTTGGATAAAAGATGCGAACACGCCGTTTCGTCTCATGTCTGCCGTCTCGTTATCAAATTTCTTGCCCAGAATCCCAAAGAACCATAATCTCGCCAATGTTTTGCTTACCGTTCTGTACGAGAAAAATAAGGCGCGGCGGCGTTATGTTTCGATAACTTTTAGACCGCGGCAGGGCGGTATTAATAGTATAAATATTCCGCGTATCGTGAGAATCGGTCTGAAAGCGATGAAGGATTTCGCGGGACTAAAGAAGTCTCTGTAACTTCGCCGAAACGAGGAAACAAATGAAAAAGGGGAATAATTAAATATAATGTTCGGCGCCGCGTTGTTTTTACGGAAATATATGCCGCTTTTACGGCAGATTGTCTTATACGGCGTGTTTGGGTGCTTTTCAGCTCTCATTGACGTGCTGATTTTCAGTTTTTTAAGCGGCTTTTTAAGCGTGGTTCCGTCTAATGTTATCAGCGTTCACTGCGGGATATCGTGCAGTTTCCTGCTCAATACGTTTTTTACCTTCAAGGTAAAAAATAATATAAAACGGCGTGTTGTGATATTTCTTTGCATAGGTTATTTCGGACTGCTTTTATCCATGCTGATACTGTGGATTGGCATAGACAAGATGTGTTTCGATAAAACATGGGTGAAAATCATATCAGTGTTCATAGTTGCGGCGGTGCAGTTTTTGCTAAACAAGTTTATCACCTATCGTGATAGTAAGGAAAATTATGTGAAGAAGGAGGAACTTATATTGGAAAAGAACAAGAATAAATCCGCTGATTTTCTAAAAAATAGTAAGAGCGCCGCAAAATATTTGCTGTTTTATTTTACCGCTTTTTTGATTTTTACCGGTATATACATTGTCTCTTTTCGTACGCCGTTGTTCGATGGGAATCAGGTATTTTTCTATCGCGCCGTTTCGCTTTTAATTATCACTGCCGTAATATTTTCAATCGTTGTTATTATTTTCGTAAGATACGGGAAAATAATGAAGCTTATGATTCAGGATATTCTGATAGCGGTATTTATTCCATTATGTTTAAATATGACGTTTTTGTCGGTTGTTACCGTTTCCATTGACCGATCGATTTCTGTTTTCATTTTGTCGTATATGGCGGAAAATAGAGACAGGGCTTTTACGAAAAAAGAAATAACGGATATATTTTTAAATGTGTATATGGATAAATACAAAGCTATGGACAGGCGTTTTGACGAGCAATTAATTACAGGTTCCATAGAGAAGAAAGAAGGCGCATATCAAATAACCGACAAGGGCGTTTTCTTAGTAAATAATTTTCGACTGGTCGGTGAATTTTTCCCCATTGACAACCGTTTTTTGTACCCGGAGCCGTATGTTCCGATAGAAAATCATAAAGAGAGAGTAAAAGAAAATGGTACCGCCGAAAATTGAGAAAATATTAAAATACAAGAAATCCATACAAATAGCGGCGCTTGCGTTATGCGTTTTTATTGTTGCACGCTCCATTGCCGATAATTATCGGTCCCAATATTTTGCCGAAGGGCAAAGGATGTTCACTGGGACATTCCCGTTTTTCATGCATTCGCCTTATTATAAAGATACAGGACAAATAGACGACAGCCTTACGATTAAGGCTACCTTACTGTTCGGCATGGCGAAAGAAGGGCATATACAATTTTATGTTAATAAATATAAAGAGGCGGAAGGCATAGCGGATGGCGTAGCGCTTGTCATTTATGCAGATGAAAAAGAAATCGCCCGCGTTAAGGAAAATCCTTATTTCCGCTCGGAACCCAAACACAGCGTAACTTTTAATTTTGACATACCCGCAGGAACAAGAGTTCTCACCGTCAAAGTAGAGGCGAATGAGAACATAGCTTATGACCATACGTTTATCGAAGCGCTTAACGTCCGCAAACCAAGCGTTAGCGGATGGATACTGTTTTCGATGTGTATTGTAATTATTCTCTTTTTGCTGACGGGTTCCGAAATAAAAGATGCAAAAGAAAAATATCCCGAAGTGAAGGCGCAAGTTAAGAAGACGCTTTCAAAAGACTATTGGTACGGCGTCGTCCGGGAGCCGATTTTTTATGTTTTGTTGATAAGTATTGTTGCGAGAATAGTTTATCTTTACGACTGGATTCCGTTTTTGATGAGTCATGAGACTTATTATTATATCAAATTGCCTGTTATTAACTCGTATAGAGTACCGTTCTATCCCATTTTCTCTCGGCTTGTTCATTTCGGCGATGAATTCCTATGGTATAGGACCATGGTTAATATTCAGACGCTTTGCGGGATTATATCGGCCTGTTATTTTTATCGTATCGCGGAACGGCTTATAAAGAATAAACGCGCCGCTTTTTTCTGCGCCGTGTTCTATTCCTGTTTGCCATATATTGTTGTGTATGAACGCTCAATAATGAGTGAATCGTTTGCCATTTCCTTCACTATATTTCTTGTCTATTGCGTTGCGCGGTATCTACAGAATCCGAACAAATATTCGGCAATAATGATTGGCGTATGGTCTCTCATGCTTGTCATGCTGAAAGAGATATATATAGTACTTCTCATTCCGCTCTTCCTTTTATTCTGGATTATTCGATTGTTTTTAGAAAACGACGGCGCGCTCGTTAAAGCGGGGTTTAAGTGGATGCTTATATGCTGGGGAATCGTCTTATTTCATGCATATCTTTTTAATGCTAGAATCGGTATATTTGCGAACAGTATTATTTCTACAAATTATAATGTGTCATACATTCTAATTCAACATGACTTGTACCATAATCCGATTGACCCTGAAATAACCAATGAAATCTCACAGAAAGGAAAAATAGAATCTTCTTTTGATGTTTGGCCATATATTGATTCTTTACACGAGAAATTCGGTGTTACAAGAATGATGCGTTACTGGAAAGATGCGTTGAAAAAGAATATAGGCGGTTTTTTAAAATACTCTATTGATGAACTATGGAAAACGCGGGATAGAAGCTTATTTGATAATTCTTTTACTTTTGACGGTATGAGAAGATATATTAAAGACAATATCAATAATAGCTATATAAGTATCATATCCCAGCTTCCAGAAGAAGACTGGAAAAAGCTTGACCTCCGGTACAAGGAGAAAATGAACGGTGAATTTTTCGTGCCTCTGTTTTTCCCAGATATAAAATTATGGCATATATGGACGCTCGTCTTTATAGAGGCGATTGTTATTCTTCATTCGCTTATCCGCCGCAAGCGAATATTATATTTGGAGATAATTATAAGCGGAATCACAGTTGCTGTCTTTTTAGGCGCCGTAATAATGACGTGGGGATATGATCAGAGATTCTCAATTCCCGCGATTCCGCTTGTGGTTCTGCTTGGGTTTTTAAATCTGTCGCGGCTTTTTGACAGCAAGAAAATGTTATAAACGCTGCATTTATTTTGTGGTTACAGAACAATGTTTGTATTTTTTCTGTCTTTTCATAAAAAGACAGTTGAGATAAATTTTTTGTTTTACGATTTTATTTTGGAAAAGGAGAAGACATGAGTGATATTAAGATATTTGTTTCGCACAGAATCGACAAAGACAGCGAAACAATTAACAACCCGCTTTTCTACCCGGTACGTTGCGGCGCGGTATTCGACGAGCGGGAAGACAAGCCGAATATACCCGGTGACGATACCGGCGACAATATTTCCGAAAAACGCCTGTCTTATTGCGAGCTTACGGTCCAATACTGGGCGTGGAAAAACGTCGAGGCGGATTATTACGGGCTGTGCCATTATCGGCGGTAT
>JAIRNA010000046.1 GCA_031258305.1 Treponema sp.
ACATTGTTTATCCCTTTAGCAGCTCGTATATTTGCATCAAAGAAATTTCCCGAATATTTTTTTGACGAAAAAGCCCTGTCGTTGGAAAAACATATTCCGGACGACAGCATACAAAGAAAATCCTCCGAATACTCGCTTATGGCTTCCGTCGCCAGATACTACAATCTGGACTCAATGACGCGGGCATTTATTAAAAAAAAATGGCGGATGCAATATCATATATCTTGGGGCGGGACTTGAAACAGCATATTATCGCTTAAATGAACAACCGGCGACTTTTTATGAAATTGATCTGCCCGGCGTAATCGACGCAAGGCGAACGATATTGGGAGAACAGGCAAATGAAATATTAATTGCCGGTAACATATTCGACATGGAGTGGGCAAAGCGAATCGACAAGTCAATTCCGGCGCTGCTTATCGCTTCCGGCGTTTTTCAATATTTTACAGAAGATGCTGTTGTACGATTTATCAATAACGCAAAAAAAGCTTTCTCAAGCGCCGAATTAATATATGATGCCGCTAAAGAGCCAGGAATAAAATAAACAAATAACTCTGAAAAAAAGACTGGAAACACCGGCGCGTTAATGTATTTCTACATTAACGATAGTGCAGAATTTGCAAAGAGGACGGAGACAAAGTTGGTGGAAGAACGTGTTTTTTTCACTGATGCAAGGAAAATGCTGAAAAAGAAGCTGGGGTTTTATACTCGAATAGCAATGAAAATTGTTGATGATAAAAAAAGGGCTATTCTATTGCATCTTAGAATAAAATAGTATAATAAAAAGGACTTGACATTTTAGGAAATCAGTTGTAAAATCAAAAAACTAAGGTTTTAAGGGGTAATATTTATGGATAAGAATATAATTGATTTTTTAATTAAGGCTAAAAAAGAAACCTATGCTGGAAAAGGTGCCGAAACTGTATCATCAAGACCAAATTCACATGATTTACAATATTCAGAAGGTTCATTAAAATACATTGACACATATTTAGGTGAATCAAAATTTGCCGGAGAAGAAGCCTTATGGAAAGAAAATATACCATTTTGGTCAATGAATTATCTTGGAAGAGTAATAGGAGATAATTTTTCTGGTGATTTTTTAAAAGAGGTATTATTAAATGTACCGGAAGAATATCCATTTCGTGGGCCCCTACAATATAAAAATGGTGATTATTCTTATGCATGTAACATCAAAGGAGACTTTCATTGGTTTTATGGATATGAAGAAATTTATTTTAAAAACAATAAAATTTATGAATGTACATTTCATGGTGGGGATGTGAAGTGATGTGAAAATAAATAAAGAATCCCCCGCGGCTTGCCGCGGGGGTATTGAAGATTTCTCCTTGAAATCTTTGCGTATGTGGGGGAACACATCCCCCACACCCCCAGTTTTTCCACCCCAAGGGGGGTATTAAACCCTTTCTTTTTTAATAAATTTTGATAATTTCTTATTTATACATATCTGTTCCAATTGCCTAAACAATACACTGGATTTTATGGAGGTATTTTGGAAAATATGACATCGACATAGTTTTTAGAACACCATCACAAGATGATGCTTTCAATTTCTTCGGAAACATGGTATCATTTTCGTGTGGCACTCATCTCACAAAACAGTATACAAGAAGTTATAGACAAGATGGACGCGGTCGCGGTCGTGGGCGACTATGTGAGACTCGAAAAGCGGAGCGGCCGTTACGTGGGACTTTGCCCTTTTCACAACGAAAAAACCCCGTCGTTTACCGTAAATCCGGACCAGAAACTCTACTACTGCTTCGGATGCGGCAGGGGCGGTACCGTACTGAATTTTGTCATGGAAATGGACAAAATCAGCTTTCCGGAAGCAGTCGAGGCAATGGCAAAACGACTCGGTGTGGAACTCATCTACGAGAACATCGGTGGCGGCAAAGTAAAGGACGATAAACAGTCCATGATAAGCGCTCTCCAAGAGCTTTACACACGAGTCGCTGGCAGTTTTCATTATTGCCTGACTCAAACGAATGCGGGAAAGTTTGCTTTGGACTATGTGTTGAGTCGCGGCATAAACGCCGAAATGATTGAAAAGTTCCGACTTGGGTATTCGCCGCCTGACCGTCGGTGGCTATTTGAATTTCTGACAAAGAAGGGGTATTCGGAAGAATTTTTGCTTGCATCAAGGCTTTTTTGGGCGAAATATCCTCAAAAAAGCTTCTTTGGGGACAGGCTGATGTTCCCCATCAACAACCAACAGGGCAAAACCGTGGCGTTCGGAGGACGGCTTTTACGCGGAGATGGCCCAAAATATATTAACTCAACGGAGTCGCCCATTTACAAGAAGGGGCAGACGCTCTTCGCTCTTGATTTGGCTCTGCCGGAAATCCGTAAAACCAAGCAAGTATATATGGTGGAAGGGTACCTAGATGTGATAGCCCTGCACCAAGTCGGCATAACCAATGCTGTCGCGCCCCTCGGCACCGCGTTTACGGACGAGCAGGCGCAGCTCCTACGCCGGTTCGCGGAGAGAATCGACATATTGCCGGATAATGACAGTGCAGGACGGTCCGCAGTCATCAAAGAGATACTCACGTGCAGGCGTAATGGGCTTACCGCATATATCGCGGTTTCTGAAGAAAACGGTGAGGGGAAAACCGCACAAGTGAAGGATCCTGCCGATATTTTAAAGGAATTTGGAAAAGAAAGCTTGACAAATTACACAAAGCGTGTTATAATAGATTTCGACTATCTTTTATTTCGAAGCAAGTCTTTTAATAATGCCATTTCTGAGGGAGAGAAAGCCATAGCCTTTATGTTTCCGTATTTGGAGACTCTGGATTCGGAAATTGCGAGGGATGCCGCATTTGGGCGAATAGCAGACGCCTTTCATGTTGACAGGGAGTCTGTGAGGAATGATTTCAACCGTAAAGATTGGGTGCGGATGCAAGACAGAGTGGTTCAGCCCGGAATAGTTCAAAAATCAGCGACCCAAAACATCTCCGTCCGCCTGAACGATGAACTTTTTTTACTTGCTACAATAGCGGTAAATGGAAATTACCCTCAATTTAGGCCATGGATTTCTATCAAAGAAATAGAAGATCCGGCCGCCAAGGACCTTTTTATCGCGATGGAAGATTGTTTTTCGCATGATGAAGTCGGACCCGACAATAAAATCAAACTGGATGCCCTTTTGCCGCGTATAAGTTCAGAGAACGTGCGGAAGTTCATAAGCGAACGTGGTGTTTCAGATGAATTTTTTTCAAATAGCGAAAAACTAATTTCAGACGGCATAAAAAGAATCAAACTGAAGCGTATCGAACGAAGAAGAGCGAAGATTGTAATAGAGTTGAGCATCGCGGCGTCAGAAAAAGATGCCTCTCGAATCGAAGAGCTGCTCCTTGAAAAAGAGCATCTCGATACCGAATTGCAGAGCCTTAAAGGTTAATCATAAGGAATTTGAAAAATGGAAAAGAAAAATCCCTTAAAAAAAGATATCTCCCTTGATCCCGCTGTCGTGAAATTGCTTGAATACGCAAAAGAAAAGAAAATCATCTTTCAGGATGATGTGAATGAACGTCTCCCTGACTACATCATCAACACCGACAAAATTGAAGAAGTGTGGTCCCTGCTGGTCAAAAACAACATTCAGCTCATTGCAGAGGATGCTCCGGGCGAAGATGAAACTGAAAAAGAAGAGCCTGTTCCAGAAAAGAAGCGTATGCTTGCCACTGGCAAAGACTCGTCTGTAGACGATCCTATCAAGCTCTATCTCCGCGACATCGGTAGAGAAAACCTCCTCACCGCGGAGCAGGAAATCATCCTCTCCAAGCAGATGGAAGACGGCGGTAACATCATAAAAGGCGTCGTCAAGAAGTCCGGTCTCATCATAAGTGAATTCTACCAAATTGGCAAGAAAGCCTTTTCAAAAAAGGACTTTAAAGAATTAAGCCTCTCAAAAAAAGAGATGACCGAACACCAGAGTGAACATCGGAGGCTCAACCAGTTTTATAAGGAACTGCTCAAGAATGTATTCCCGGACATTAAGGTTTATATCGATGTGAAGCGTAAGTTGTTGAATCGGGGTGCCAAAGGTGTTACCGTATCCGAGGACAGCGAGCTTGTCAGTCTCCGCGCCCGCATTATGGGCGCCATAAACGACGCTGAAATTCAGTCAGAAGAAATTTTGGCTTTCTCCGACAAATTCATCGCGGCCGCGATCAAAATAAAGCGTTACAAAAAGGAACAGGAACGTCTTGAAAAATATCTGCACGTCCAATCTCTGCGCGAATTGCGTTCGCTGGGACGCGCCCTCGCAGTCAAGAGCCAGCGAGAGAAACTCGAAGCTGATATAGGGCTTTCGTCTGATGAAATAAAGGAAAATATCAGGCTGATACAGCTCACCGAAAAGAAATTCGAGAGCATGGAGGCTGAATTCGAGGCGTCTATAGACGAAATCAACGAAATGGCAAGGGAAATTAATCGCGGACGGGTGATGCTGAAAAATGGTAAGGATAAGCTCATCAAGGCGAACCTGCGACTGGTTGTTTCTATCGCCAAGAAATACACCAACCGCGGTTTGCTGTTTTTCGATTTGGTACAGGAGGGTAACATCGGTCTCATCAAGGCGGTGGAAAAATTCGAATACCAGAAGGGCTTTAAATTCTCTACTTATGCTACATGGTGGATTCGGCAGGCCATTACCCGTTCCATCTCGGACCAGGCGCGCACTATCCGCGTACCCGTCCATATGATTGAGCAAATTAACAAGGTGGTGCGGGAGTCCCGCCAGCTTATGCAGGTTCTAGGCAGGGAGCCGACCGACGAAGAGATTGCCCATCGGCTCGGATGGACCGGACAAAAGGTGAAGACGGTTAAAAACGTGGCACGGGAGCCTATTTCCCTTGAAACGCCCATTGGCGAGGAGGACGATTCCTTTCTCGGCGACTTCATCGAGGATAAAGAGGTGGAAAACCCATCGAATCTTACGGCGTTTGTGCTTTTGCAGGAACATCTTGCCGAAGTTCTATCGGCGCTGCCCCGGCGTGAGCGGGAAGTTTTGGAGATGCGGTTCGGCTTTGGGGACGGCTATTCGCTCACTCTGGAGGAAGTGGGGCTTTGCTTCAACGTTACCCGCGAGCGTATCCGTCAGATTGAAGCCAAAGCTCTACGCCGTCTCCGCAACCCCCGTTTGAGCAATAAAATTAAAGATTATTTAGACCATGTTTAAAGAGTTGGAAGTTGGGAATGGAGGGGGTTGGCTTGTTGTTGCATCGCTTAAATGAACAGGCAGAGTTTGCTAACAAAATCAACTCCTTACTCCCCGCTCCAGAAAGGAGTGTATTATGGCAATGGATGAAATCTTCGATAAATTGCGCGGATTACAGAGCGTATTATCGGAAAAAATCGAGATTGAAAAAGAAATTCAGGAGATTCCTAAGGTTCTCACTACCCAGGAAGATGTGCTGTCGCGTCTTAAAAAGAGTTTCATCGACACGAATCAAGAATATGAAAAAGTGAGAACCTCCGCGGGCGACTTTCGTAACCAGCTTTTTGAGGCTGAAAGCGCACGCGAAAGGGCGGAAAAAGGACTCGGCTCAAACGAAAAGTTCAATATGCGCGAGTACGAGATTCTGGACCGGGAACGTCGCGAATCGTTAGACAAAGAACAACGTTTCCGCAAGGAATTGCAAAAAGAGGAGCGGCGACTATTGGACTTGACTGAGGAAATCAAACGTGTCACCAGTCTCATTGAACAACAGGAACAGGACCTCGCTGGGCGTAGGCAATCCATTGACGAAGAAATCACTGCGAAAAAGGAACAACTTACGCGGCTTGAGGAACAGGAGCGAGAAATCTTCGTCGGACTTGACAAGGACTTGCTTTTTAAGTTCGACCGCATCATCAGGCACAAGATGGGTAAAGGCATTGTCGCCATAAAGGGCGGAGTCTGTACTGGTTGTCATATGATTTTACCCGCGCAGTTCGCCAACCAAGTTCGCAAGGGCGAGGAAATCGTATTCTGTCCCTACTGTTCGCGTATCCTTTATCACGAAGAATCCGATCAGAATCTCGCGGAAAAGGACTATTTTGATACCGAAGACGCGGGCGGTCTCGCGGACCTCGATGACTTGGACGATGATGAAGAAGACGAAATTGTCAACATCGACTATGAGGATTAGGAAACAATGAAAGCGGGCATCATTGGGGCAACGGGTTATGCGGGTGCGGAATTGGTCAGGCTTTTGTCAGGGCATCCGAATGTTGACGGTTTGGAGCTTTCATCCGTGAGCTATGAAGGCGGACGCATCGAAGATGTGTATCCAAACTTTTTCAAAAAAGTGTCGGCCGAGCTAAAAAAGGCAGATGTGGTTATTGAGACTGCTGATGTGGTGTTCGCAAGCCTGCCTCACGGTATAGGCGAGGGTTTTGCCAAAGCCTGTATTGAAAGAGGTAAGCCTTTCATCGACTTATCAGCGGATTTCCGATTTGGGAGCGACGAGGCGGCTTTCTCCGCATGGTACGGCAAAGGCTACCAATACCCTGATTTGCGCGAATACTCTGTCTATGGATTACCTGAATTGAACCGGCAGGCAATAAAGGCAAAAAACAAAAGAGTGATTGTGGGGAACCCAGGCTGTTATCCGACCGCCGCGACTCTGGGCGCTATGCCTGCGTTGATAAAAGGGCTGGTCGGAACAAGCGCTATCATCGTGGATGCGGCATCCGGCATCACAGGCGGAGGGCGCGAATTTGCTCGCTCCTACCATTTCCCGGAATGTGCGGACGCGATGTCGCCTTACAAGGTAGGCTGTCACCGTCATATGCCGGAAATCGCCCGCAATTTCGCGGTTATAGCAGGAAGAGCCATACCACTCGTCTTTACCCCACACCTTGCACCTATGAACCGCGGCATTCTGGCAACCATTTATATTCCGCTTGCCGACGCACAGCCCGTTTCGGTCCCGCTTCATCCTCCTTCAAAGGAGATCGCGGCAAAGACAGCGGAGATTCATGCTCTCTACGCCGAATTCTACAAGAACGAGCCTTTTATACGAGTTTTGTCTTTGGGAAGTGTCGCTGCAACTAACCGCGTGAGGCAGTCCAATTTTTGCGATCTCTCCGTTCATCTTGACCAGACTGGATCTATGCTCATCGTCATAAGTGCTATCGATAATATGGTAAAAGGCGCGGCTGGGCAGGCTATTCAAAACATGAACATCGTGTGCGGTTTTGCGGAAGACGCGGGCTTGTCGACGATACCGGCTCTGTTTTGACCTTTTCTCAAGGCATAAAGAAATTGTATCTTAAATAAAAAGTCTGCTTTTTATTCCGCGTCTTTAGATAATGGACTTGTTCAATAACCCGACTGGTTGTTGAACAAGTCTCGTAGATTTGACAAATTTCTTGCAGAAATTCGTCAAATTTGTCGTTTTTTAGCGGAAGTCGTTCATAGCTGAAATTATTGAACAATTCTAATGATAAGGAATATTTATGAAAAGATTTTTTCTATTGAGACTTGTTGTATACGCGGTTGTTGATACATCAAACGGCGCAAAAGAGAAAAATATCTCCGTCATTGTCTACGATAGCTTGATAATACGTAGCAAAACGACGCATTGCTACGCGCTTTTCGATAATTCGTCATACCTTTATGCAGAATGGCTTAAAAAAACGCGCCTCGCGCAATAAAACGCTCTCCCTCTCTCAACAGGAGTACGAGCTATACAAAAAATGCCTCGTGTATCCGGACGGTGTTTCATTCGAATTGACGCGCATAATGAACAGGACGATTTGCGGTAATCTCTTTTCGTTCATCGATACATTGCCTAAAGAATTCGCCGATTTACTCATAATCGACCCGCCTTACAATCTGGATAAGAATTTCAACGGATATAAGTTTTCAAAAAGTGAAGATGCGCCCTATGGAGAGTACCTCGACAGTTGGTTTCCGCAGGTCATCGCCCTGTTAAAACCAGATGGTTCCGTGTATGTATGCGGCGATTGGAAAAGCACTGTCTGTCTGTATCAGGTAATGCGGAAATACATAACTATAAAGAACAGAATAATTTGGCAGAGGGAAAAAGGACGCGGTGCGCGGGCGAATTGGAAAAACACGTGTGAGGACATTTGGTTTGGGACAAAGGGGAAAAGCTATTATTTTGATGTAGATGCCGTGAAACAGAAACGGCGGGTCATAGCGCCGTATCGCGAGAATGGCAAGCCGAAGGACTGGAGTGAAACTGAAGATGGTAATTTCAGATTGACCCATCCGGGCAATTTCTGGGACGATATATCGGTTCCGTATTGGTCAATGTCTGAAAATACCAATCATCCCACGCAAAAGCCGGAAAAACTCATCGCCAAATTGATTCTCGCAAGTTGCCCCGAAAACGGCGTGGTGGTGGACCCGTTTCTGGGTTCAGGTACGACTTCGGTAGTTGCAAAAAAACTGAATAGAAGGTATATTGGGATAGAAATGAATGAGGAATATTGCTGTTGGGCGGAAAAACGTTTGGCGCTTGCGGACGAAAACAAAACCATACAAGGATATTCCGAAGAGGTGTTTTGGGAAAGAAACACCCATAACCTACAGATACGCAAGAAGAAGGACAGAAAATGAAACAGCTTGAAATCAAGAATTTGAGTCACAGTTTCGGTGGGCTTATGGCGCTTTCCGGCATAAACTTGAGCCTTGAGAATGGTGAAATCGTGGGACTCATCGGCCCAAACGGCGCGGGGAAAACGACGATTTTCAATCTCGTGAGCGGCTTCTATGTACCGACTTCCGGGGATATATTCGTTGACGGAGTGAGAATCAATGGTAAGACGCCTCATGAAATCGCGGCAATGAAGGTAGGACGGACGTTTCAGAACATTCGACTGTGGTCCGAAATGTCCGTGCTTGACAATATACGTATCTCCCAATATTACCATCTGGGTTACAACGTGGCAGACGCGTTATTCCATACAAAACGCTACCGCGCACGAGAGGCGGAAATCACCAGAACTGCCTACGAATTGCTGGACATATTCCATCTTGCCGACCTCGCGGAAGAATGTCCCAAGAACTTCCCTTACGGCATCCAGCGCAGGGTAGAGATTGTTAGAGCCTTGTCCCTCAACCCAAAGCTTCTTATGCTCGATGAACCTGCCGCGGGTTTGAGTTCTGCAGACATCATTCTTCTTATAGACTATGTGAATTGGATTCACGACGAGTTTAAACTCACCATTTGGCTCATAGAACACCAGATAGAGGTAGTGATGAGCCTTTGCGGACGTATTCAGGTAATTGATTTCGGTAAGGAAATCGCCATTGGATCGCCCAAAGAAATTCGTTCCAACGATGACGTGATAAAAGCCTATCTTGGCGATGAGGAACTGTAAATCATATGAATATATCAGACACGAAAGCGTATATTGCTGGCGTTTTGACATCACTGAAGCTCACGGAAAAACAACGCGAGGAGTTGGCGTCTGCGCTAAAGACATGGGAAAACCGTGTTGGGATAGCGCGGTCCAAGGGCGAAGAAGCGCTTGCGGACGCGGCTCAACGAGAGGCGGATGCTGTAAAAGCAAAAATCACGGGACTCGACGCAGAAATAGCCGTCTTGAAAGCCGAAATCGACAACGCAAAACGGGAATCGCTGACAGCCGCAAGCAGGAAACGCTCCATTGACCCGGATATTCTCCAACAGGAATTGTTGATTGTCGCGGGACATCTACCAGGAGATGAAGATAAGGTTGTCATGGAACAGAACTTGAACGATATGGCGAAAAAGGATTCCGCAGAGTCGGCACTCGCCCAACTTAAGGCGAAGATGGGGCGGTGACTCACGATAGTCGACGCGGAATCTGCGTAGCAAGAAACCGAACCACCGCTCCGGCGAAGAAGCAAATAACCGAAAATGTGAGACTTATGTCGACGGACGCATCCGGGAAAAACAGTCGGCATACGAGAAATCCTGAGCAAAAGCCCAGAATCGGCGATATCAAGGCGTTAAAAGCTTGTTTGAGCAATATTCTCGTGGGCGCTTTGTCCACATTAAGCCGCGTGGGACAGTTTCTCAGACAGCCAAAGCACGTATCATCTTCTGTTTTCACGATTATTCTCCTGGTTGATCGGAAGTTGCACCCGCGTGATTCCGCGGGCTTTGCCCTTTTCATCCAATTCTATCATTACGCCTTGCACTTCTAGCTTATCCCAAGCATCCTTCGTCCACTCTGGTATGCCGGTGAGGTACTCGTTGATACAGGATTGAGCGTCGTTACCACCTACCGAATCGATGCTTCCGGTTCTGCCCGCGTCCGTAAGTACTGCCGTGCCGCCAGGCAGAATGGTTTCATCGGCCGTCTGCACACGAGAATGGGATCCAATGACTGCGGAGCACAAGCCGTCCGCTACTATGAAAAGCGTCTTTTTTTCCGCGCTGGTCTGTGCATGGAAGTCGATGACGACAAAAGGAGTCTCCCGTCTCAAGCGTTCCGCAAGGATGGGCAGAAGCGTTACTGGGTTATCCCCGTGGGTCCGCAGAAAACCGCTTTGACCGAGCAAGACGGCAACTGCGATTTTCTTCTCGCCCATTCGGTAAACGCGGGAACCGCATCCTGGCGCGCCTGCGTTTAAATTATCGGGGCGCAAGACATAGGGTGTCTTTTCTATGTTTTCAACCAGGTCCTTCTTGTAGAAACACCGTTCACCCAGGGTCAGCACATGAACGCCGAGCTTCCGCAGATAGAGCGCGTGATTGCGCCCTAGTCCATTTCCACCGGTCGCGCCATCCGCGTTGGCGATGATAAAATCGGCCGCGTAGCACTTTCTCAATTCCGGTAATCCTTGTTTCAACGCGAAAACCCCCGCCTTTCCTACTATCTCCGCAATGTATAAGATACGCATTTCTCTCCATTTACTTATATGATACCATGAAGACAATGATTCGTCTACCACGTACCTTGACCAAGAAGGCTGTTTTCTTTATGATAAGACAACATTTTATTTAGGAGTATCTTATGACTGCTACACTTTTGCAAACATTGATAGGCATATTCGCCTATCTCCTGGTTATGATTGTCGTTGGGTTCTGGTATGCGCGCCGAAGCAACAGCAATATGGACGAGTATTTCTTGGGTAACCGAGGGCTTGGTCCCTGGGTCGCGGCAATGAGTACCGAGGCTTCTGATATGTCTGGGTGGCTACTTATGGGCTTGCCGGGCGTAGCCTATTTTACCGGTTGCGGCGAAGCGTTCTGGACGGCGATAGGACTCGCCATCGGTACGTTGGTGAATTGGCACTTCGTTGCCAAGAGGCTTCGCGTCTACTCTCAGGTAGCGGACAATGCCATCACTCTACCCGAATTTTTCAGTAACCGCTTTCACGACAAGAAACATATCCTCATAACCATTGCCTCCGTAACGATACTGGTGTTCTTTTCAATATATGTCGGCGCTCAGTTCGTTACTTTCGGAAAGTTCTTCACGTATGTGTTCCACGCCGAAAATTATTACGTGGCCATGGTCATATTTGGGGCTATTATTGTGTTGATTTACACGCTGATCGGCGGATTCATGGCAGTATGTATGACCGACCTGATCCAAGGCATTCTGATATTCTTCTCACTCATCATCGTGCTGATATGCGGCTTTATTTTTTCGGGCGGCTTCAGCGGGGTAAGCGCGAGATTGAGTGATTTCCCGCGGTTTTTAGACATTTTCGGTATAGCGACCCCGGCATTACAGGATGGCAAACAGATTATTACAAACGGCATTCCCCAATTCAGCGCTGGAATTGATTATTCCCTCCTCAACATCGTGTCCTGCATGGCGTGGGGACTTGGCTATTTCGGGATGCCTCAGGTGTTGATTCGGTTTATGGCGATCACCAAGTCGTCAAAAATCAAACAGGCAAAGTACATAGCTGTCATTTGGTGCTTCATTTCTCTATTAGTGGCTGTGTCCATCGGTTTGATTGGGCGCGCCTATATGCCCGACAAGCTTGTCACCGCGAGCGCCGCGGAAAATATTTTCCTCTATATGGCGGTTGATTTCTTCCCGCCTCTTCTGGCAGGTGTTGTGCTTTCCGGCATTCTTGCGGCGTCAATGAGTTCATCAGACTCCTACATGATAGCGGTTTCTTCATCTCTGGCAAACGATATTTTCAAAACCTTTTTCAAGAACGCGAGCGGAGCCATGGTAATGTGGGTCGCCCGCATTACCATCATCCTCGTTACCATATTCGGTGTCATAGTGGCGCTTTCCGGCAACAATTCCATATTCCGCATCGTTTCCTACGCATGGGCTGGGTTGGGAGCGGCTTTTGGTCCCCTGGTCTTGTTCTCGTTATTCTGGAAACGTACGACCTTACCCGCGGCCATCGCGGGTATGTTATCCGGTGGTCTCATCGTCATCATTTGGAAAAGTTTCATCAGCAAACTCGGCGGATCGTTCGCCGTCTACGAACTCCTTCCCGCTTTTATCATTTCGGCGCTCATCATATTTATCGTAAGTCTCTGCACGAAGACGCCTGACTCGCTGATAGAAAAAGAATTCGAGAGAGTGGTAAGGGAAAAGCTAAACTAGACGCTGTTATCAAAATAATTTCAGGAAAAGAGGATGTAACATCCCCTTTTCCGACTAGTAATGAGTTTCCATAACTGAAATTGAAATTGATTAACAGCGTTTCAATGGCAACGGTAGGTTTTTCATACGGTTTTGCCGAGTTTATTCCCTTGGGGTTTAATACCCCGCCCCTTGGGGCGGTTAAAACTGGGGGTGCGGGGGATTTGTTCCCCCGCATACGCAAAGATTTCAAGGTAAAATCTTCAATACCCCGCCGCT
>JAIRNA010000056.1 GCA_031258305.1 Treponema sp.
ATTCGCCAATGATACCGATACAAGCAATTCGCCGTCAACAAAAAGCTGGAATACAAGATAGTTGGTTATGATGAGGTTTCCAAGCGATTGTTTGTAGCGGTCAAACTGTTCTTTATTCAGCTTGTTATCAACGCCTACGGGAATGTCCTTTGCTTCAATATAGCCCAGCGGAATATTCCCCTTGGTGATGATGTAGTCTGGCGCGCCGCAGGCTATGTGTTTCGGCTCATTGGTTATGGTCAGTCCTGTAGTAATTTTTTCAAACAGACTCTTGAGGGCGGGACGGTAGCTGTGTTCGGTGGCGTTTCCGGCCCGGTAGAGTTTGTCAACTTCAGAGAGGTAATGGGCTATTTCGGCGGATGGGGTACTCATCTTGTTTCTGCCTTTAAGGGCTTGTTTCTCCTTCTTGAATCAGTTGATTTATCCATCGACTTATTCCGTCTTTAGCAAGTATATGAAGGCAAGTATCTATGCAATCCTCGCATATAAACAGTCCATGTTTTCTGGAAGGGGTAGGGGTCCCTGCAACCATAATCCGGGAAGGGCCGGAAAACTTGCCGCAAAAAGAGCATCGCTCTCTTGGCGGCAGATTTTTTGGGAGTTCGGCTTTCTCTGATTCCTCCATGCCTTTTGAACTGGTCGTTTGATTTTCTTCGGCACTATTAAGTACCTGAACGCAGATATTTACGCAATCCTCACATATAAATAGGTTAGGCTTTCTGGAAGCCTTAAAGGGCCCTGCAACCATAATCCGGAAAGGGCCGGAAAACTTGCCGCAAAAAGAGCATCGCTCTCTTGGCGCTCCTTCCTGTTCTTCTATGTCTCCTGAACTAGTCATTTATCGTATCACTCCTTTAGAATTAAAATCATTTGTATAATGTCAACACTATAATACCACATTCTTGAGAATAAATCCACGCTCTCGGCAAATCCTAGGGCAAAAAGTATAATGCGTTAGGAGGAAGGAGACTTACCAAAACAATGCTTTTCTTGACAAATAGTTTTCAGCGCAAATACGCTCGGAATATGACTATTGTTCAACGATTTCACCGCCCTGTACTTAATCGAACCGAAAAAGATAAAGCAGCATATTCTGAAAAATTTTTCATTTGTTTGAAGGAGAAATCCTGATAGGGGCGGGAGGCGTTGACGGCAAACAAACTCTCGCTTATCGCTTTGCTCCGGCGAATTCCCGTAAGAATCGTTCTGTTTCAAGAATCACAGTTTCGCAATCCGCGAAACGCCTGCGGGTTTTCGGTAGAGAGTCGAGGAAGTACCTGCCATAATTCTTCCGTGTCAGCCTACCGTCCAAGACAGCTACGACCCCGTAGTCGGTTGAACGCCGCATAAGCCTGCCGAAGCCTTGTTTGAACTTCATCACCGCTTCTGGAATAGATAGTTCCATAAAAGAACTACGTCCTTGCTTCTCGATGTATTCGCAATGGGCTTGGAACACAGGCTCGACTGGTGTTCGGAAGGGTAGTCTGCACAGAACCACGAGACGGAGGGTGTCGCCCGGCGCGTCGATCCCTTCCCAAAAGGAGTCTGTGGCGAAAAGAGCGCTTTTTTCATCGGACAGGAATTCTCGGAGTATCTGTGTACGGTCAGCGTCACCCTGCTTCAAGCAAACGATACCTTCTTCGGTGAGGATAGGGCTTGATACTGCGAAGGCGCTTTTAAGGCTTTCGTAGGATGTGAAAAGCACCAGGCTCGAACCGTGCGCCGCGGATACCAGTTGCGGCACGACGACATTGACAAATGCGCCGTAGTCGCTCTCATTGGGAAGCGGGGCGTCTGTGGGAACCGCGAGTAGAACCTTAGCCGCATAGGGAAACGGTGAGGGAAATACGCCGGTCAGGGTGCGCTCGTCATCAGCCTCGATCCCGCACCGTCTCTTCCAGTAGTCCCACCTACCGGCAACCGCGAGAGTCGCGGACACGCATACGACAGTCTTGTTTGGTTTGAAGAGACTTTCTCGTAGAACAGACGATGCGTCTATTGGCGTGATAGTCCATTGCGTGAAATCTCCCCGTTTCTCTAACCAAAATACTTTGTCCGGACTCTCGTCAAAGAACATAAACGCTTCGCAAATCTGAGCGACCGTGTCAAAGTACCGACAGATGATAGTTATTTCCCACATAACTGGATCGTCTTCGAATGATTCCTTCTGTTTTTTTATTTTTTTAAATCGATTACGCGCATCTGCAACGAAAAACACGAGCGTTTCCTTCAATTTTTTCAAAAGCGGCGTAACATGCGCTATAGATTTTCTCTGCACCGAAGTGAAGCGGAACGCGCTTTCGGCTCCGCAAAGAAGGACCCCGGCTACATCCAAGGCGTCAGCCGCTTCACGAATACGTTTGATTTCGTCTTCAAGCGCATCCAAATCCGTACCGCTGAGTCCGAGTCGTGACAAGAGACCCAGCCTGTTCGCTCGGTAGCGTCGCAAGAGTCTACCCGCGTGCCTGTAGAGACCGGGGCGGCTAAATTTTTCAGTGAAAAAAGAGGAGATGGCCTGCTCTACGGCGTGACCTTCATCGATAATTATACGATTATAAGCTGGAAGTACCACCGTATTATCGTAACCTGCGCCTTCGCTACGCGCCGCGAGGTCGGCGAAGAGAAGATGGTGATTGACCACCACGACTTGGGCTTCAGCGGCGTCTTTCCGCGCTCGTATGATGAAGCAACGGGCCTTAAAGGCGCAATGGCTGCCCATACAATTACCTGATTCGGAACAGATGTAGGACCACACTTTTTCGTCAGGCAGGAAATCGAGTTCCGAACGAGCGCCTGTTTTGGAAACCGCTGACCATTCGACTAGAGACTTTAAGTCTCCGTATTCCTCGTCCGCGAAAATAGACTGCTCTTTTGTCGCATCGTCCAACCGCCTCAAGCAGAGATAATTATTCCTACCCTTCATAAGGGCGGCTTTAAATTTTTTTTCAACGAGCATCTTTTGGTCCATCGCCGATAGTACAAAGGGAATGTCCTTCTCAAAGAGCTGTTGTTGGAGTGTAATAGTTGCCGTTGAGATGATGACGCGCTCGTTGTTTAGGAGGCTAAAGGCTATAGTCGGAAGGAGGTACGCGAATGACTTGCCGACTCCGGTACCAGCTTCGGCCGCGACTATCGCATCTTCGTTGAAACCCTGTATAATGAGACGCATAAGGTCCAGCTGGGACTGCCGTTTTTCGTAAGACGGGAGCTTTTTCGCTATCGTTCCGCCTTCCTTCAATTCTGCGATGATGACTGCTGGGTCAAGGTATATTTTTTCTTCATCGTCCAAAATAATTATCCTCTAACGAATATACATCCAAGAAATTTTTGCAAAAGAATTATACATGCAATGCGCCTGTCTTGTCAAACCACTTGTCTAATTGTCTGTAAAATGTTATAGTCATAATAAACTGGTCTTTGAAACCGGATAAAGGAGATTATATGATTGTAGAAGAAATAAAAAACGCCCTCGACGATGTGCGTCCTTCATTACAGGCGGACGGCGGAGATGTTGAATTTGTCTCATTCGCCGAAGACGGCACGGTTTCCTTGAAGCTCAAAGGCGCATGCGGCGGATGCCCTATGGCGCAAATGACGCTCAAGATGGGTATAGAAAACTACCTCCACGACAAGGTGCCTCAAGTAAAAACGGTAGTGGGAGTTTAGTTAGTGTCTGTCCACAAAGTCGGTTACTTTGTGGGCAGACCGTGCATTTGTATACGCAAATGCGGTGTCTATAGTATAGACAGACGCTAGTTAATAGCAGAGTCGTACGGACTTGTGTTAGGTTCGCTCTCGATAATGTGCGTGATAAAAAGTGAATAGAGGCGTATGTTGAAAATTTATATTTAGATTTTTTCATACAATGACCGTTATTCACTAGAAAGGTGGTGGTATGGAACTTCCTTCTTATCTTGCGGTTCTCAACGAAGAACAGCGGCAGGCTGTTCTTCATATGGGAACTCCCCTTCTTATTTTAGCGGGCGCGGGGTCTGGGAAGACGCGGGTCATTACTACGAAAATAGCCTATCTGATTCGAGAGCATGGCTTTGACCCACGTTCTATACTCGCCGTTACTTTTACCAACAAAGCGGCCGTGGAAATGGCGGAACGGGCGCGCCTCATTGAGCCGCGTGCACAATACGCCATTTTGCGGACGTTTCATTCTTTTGGCGCATGGTTTCTGCGGCGCAATGCAGAGCTCGCCGGATTGTCGAACAACTTCATCATTTACGATGAAGAGGATATGGCTAATCTTATAGCATCTTTACCGGAGGCGAAAAATAAGCAGAAAGCAGATATTAAAATCTTCGCCCGCCAAATAGCCCGCGCTAAAGACTCCTTCTTGAGACCCGAAGACGCGGGACTCTCTCGTATCAATTACCGAAAGGATTTCAAAAAAATCTATCAAGCTTACGAAAACAGGCTCTTGGAAATCGGCAACGTGGATTTCGGCGACCTTATTAATAAACCTATTGAGATTCTGCGGAACAATCCGTCCCTTGCCGAAGATTACCGCGATCGCTTCCGTGTCATTATGGTCGATGAGTATCAGGATACCAACATCGCGCAATTCACCTTGTTGAAGGAATTGAGCGGAGACGAAACCTATGTATGCGTCGTGGGCGATGACGACCAATCAATTTATCGTTTTCGAGGCGCGGAAGTGCGGAACATCCTTGAATTCCCGGACAGGTTCTCTGGGACCGATATCATACGGCTTGAGAAAAACTACCGGTCAACGACTCCGATTCTAAAAGTCGCGTCTTCGGTGGTTAGCAATAACAAAGGCAGGCTTGGCAAGACGCTCTTTGCGGAGCGTGGCAATGGCAAACTGCCGGTTCTGGCGTTTCTGCCGAATCAGGACGAGGAAGCGGTATTTACCGCGCAAATCATAGGGTCGTCTGTTGATTCGCCCGCGGTGAAAAAAGGGGAGACATTTGGAGAAAGCGCTTCCTATTCCGACTGGGCGGTGCTTTACCGCACAAACGCTCAGTCTCTCGGCTTCGAGACCGAATTTCTGCGGCGGCGCATCCCTTACCGCGTGGTTGGTTCCCTCAAGTTCTATGACCGCGAAGAGGTTAAAGACAGCCTCGCCTTACTCTCAGTTATGGTAAATCCGCGGGATATCATTGCATTCCGTAGGGTAGTGAATAAGCCGAGTCGAGGCGTCGGAGCGGTAAGCATCGACAAGATAATCGACTCTGCCTTTGATGGGGACCTGTTGTCTGCGGCGCGGCGAATCGCTCCGGACCTACCTGGAAAAGCGCGTAAAGGTGTGGAATCCTTCCTCAAGGCAATAGAAGCGGGATGTGCCGCGCTCAATGGCGACAATCCGATGGAATTTTTGTCTAAAGAGGCGCTGGTGGATGAATCTGATATAACAGCAGAAATTCGCAAAGAGCAGAAACGGCGTGCTATAAAAGAAAAAGCTAAGATGGCAAATCACGGCGGCGAGCCCTCTATTGATAATAATGGGAGATTACACGCTCCTATTGGAGGATACAAGTTTTTTTCACAAGACTGGCAAGGCGATCTGGACGCGCCTTTTGAAACTATCTATAAAGGCGGCCAATACCTTCCGGATCCTGAAAATCTTTTTATAAAGAACGATGATAAACAAAAGAGTTGGGTCGCCGCTCATACGGATGATCCTCGTTCCACGCCAGACGTGTGCACGTTGGAAGAAACAGCGAACGGAAAAATAGAAGAAAGATTCCGCGCCGGTCAAGGACTTTCCCGGTGTGTTGTGACTTTAGTAAAAGCGGCGGGCATTGCCGACTATCATCTTTCTCATGACGAAATCGCAGGCGAACAACGCATCGCAAATTTGCAGGAATTGGCAAATGCGGCGAGTCTTTATCCGGCGACTAAGGTGGGTCTATTGGAATTTCTCGAACATATCGAGCTTGACCGCTCTATGGAGGAAAAGAATAGAGAAGACGCTAATGCCGTAACGCTCATCACCTTACACAACACCAAGGGGCTTGAGTTTCGGCGCGTAATTATGACCGGTGTCGAGCAAGGCGTATTTCCACGTGACGATAAGAAGTCCGAAGACCTTGAGGAAGAGCGCCGTCTCTTTTATGTGGGCGCAACGCGGGCGATGGACGAGCTTTATTTTACCTCGTGTGCGGTGAGGCGTATATTCGGGCAAACTCGACCGATGGAGCCTTCGATTTTTTTGAGTGAAATAGACGATGACGCCATACGAATTATCGGGCGAATGCCTTACAGCTTTAAGCATAAGAAAGTTATGTCAACTGCGGGCTTGTCCCCGCAGACGGATGTGTGGGATGTGGGACAGCGTGTCTTTAACGAGTACCACGGGTATGGTACTGTACGAGAAGTCCGTAACCACGCCGAAGGTCCGATTTTACTGGTGCGTTTCGATTCGGGTAAAGAATTGAGCTTTTTGAGCCGTCATCAAAACTCAAAATTGACAAAGATAATAAGATAGCTATGCTAAAAAATCAGTCATAAATAGGTAAAATCGGGCCAGATTGGGGGGGGGGGGGGCTATATTCAGATTAAAAACGGGCCCTGCGTAACATGAGTTATCAGTATCCCTCGCTGTGTCAGCCTCTGCACAACATTGAGATGATAAGAATATTTTAAATAAAAATTGCGTGGATAGGACTCGAACCTACGACCTTCGGGTTATGAGCCCGACAAGCTACCAACTGCTCTACCACGCATTTTTATAATACAATAAAAGTAAAAAAATGTCAAGCGATTTATTGATTTTTTCAGAAAATATGATACCTATTGGGATTTCTTACCTTTTTGGGAAGAGGACTTGCCGTAAAAACGAAATTGCTATATTATTGAAAAAAGAAATGAAATATCTTGATTTACCTGTGTACAGACACAAAGATTTGATACTAAAGGCGTTGGAAACAAACCAAGCCGTAGTCGTAGAAAGCCCTACAGGTTCTGGGAAAACCACGCAGATGCCCGTGATTCTATATGAAGCGGGCTATGGGGAAAACGGCATTATCGGCGTAACCCAGCCGCGGCGCATCGCCGCCTTGTCGGTGAGCGAATTCATCGCGTGTCAGATGGACACGACCACCCACACCGTTGTCGGGTACAAGATGCGGTTCGAGGATAAAACTGACCCGTCTACCAAAATAAAAATTATGACGGACGGTATCCTCCTTCAAGAGATGAAACTTGACCCGTGGCTCAGTAAATATGCCTGCCTCATCGTGGATGAAGCCCATGAGCGGAGCCTTAACATAGACTTCATTCTGGGACTCCTGAAGCGCGTTCTCGAGTCCCGCCCAGAATTCAAGGTGCTCGTGTCCTCCGCAACCATAAATGCTCAGGTTTTTTCCGATTACTTCGGTGCCTGTCCTATCGTGAAAATTGACGCCGTTACTTATCCTGTGAATGTGTACTACGCCCCGCTTAATGTGAAAATGGAAAAAAGGTTTAAAAAACGAATAGGTTTTGATTCGGGCCGAAGCGAAATTGATGGAGACATTCTCATCGCCAGAATCTATTCGCTCGTTGAAAAAACTGTGGAGGAAAACAAGAGCGGAGACATACTCGTTTTTCTCTCAGGTGAAAGGTTCATTAAGGACTGTATGGAGTCTCTGGTCTACAGCCCTATAGCTGAACGCCTCCACGTTTTGCCTCTCTACGGTAGGCTCGGTAAGGAGGAGCAGGAGCGGGTATTTAAGGATGCGCCTATTGGTAAGACTAAAGTCGTGATAGCGACAAACATCGCGGAAACATCTATTACCATTGACGGTATAACGACGGTGATAGATTCCGGGCTTTCAAAGCTGAATTTCTACAATCCCCAGACGTATACATCGAGCCTTGTCGAAGGAGTCATCTCCAAGTCTTCGGCGGAACAACGCAAAGGGCGGGCGGGTAGGACGCAGGCGGGCGATTGTTACCGACTCTATTCGGAAGCTGATTTTGAAAAGCGCGAAATGTTCACGGTGGAGGAAATCTACCGTACCGATTTGAGCGAGGTGATTCTCCGTATGGCTGACCTCGGTATCTTGGATTTCGAGAATTTTGATTTTATCTCGCCACCTTCACGGGATGGTATCCTCGCGGCCATCGAGACATTGAAAATGCTCAACGCTCTGGAAGACAGCCGTGTTTTGTCAAAAATCGGCGCGATGATGACCGAATTCCCGTTGGCGCCGCGGCACGCTCGGATCATTGTTGAAGCCATTCTTTCTTATCCACACGCGCTTGAGGAAACGATGATTGCCGCGGCTTTTCTTTCGACTCACAGCCCTTATTTGCTACCGGTTGGTGAGGAATTCGAGGCGCGGCAGATGCATCATCGGTACCGTGACCCACAGGGTGATTTCGTCTCTTACTTGAAGCTCTACCGCGCTTACATTGCGGCGGCGAATAGGGCTAATTTCTGCGAAAAAAATTATCTTGACATTCGTGTGATGGCTGAAATCGCCAACATTGTAGAACAGCTTGAGGAAATTGTCTCCCGTATGGGTATTCCTGTGCTATCTCATGGACCAGTCGAGGATTACCTCTGTTGCGTGTCCCAAGGCATGATTCAGTTTGTGTGCAAAAGAGACGAGTTTGGCTCTTACCGGAGCCTCACTGAGCGGGGCATCGTCATTCATCCCGGGTCGGTTATGGCTAAAAGTGAGCCGGAATTCATAGTCGCAGGTGAAATCGTGCGGACAAGCAGAATGTATGCCATGTCTGTGTCTCCACTGTCAAAAAAGACTCTCTTGAAGATAAGTAAAGTTCTATTTGATACCTTTGTCTCATCGGAAAAGGAGGTGGAAAGAATAGAGAAAGAAATTGCCAAAAAGCCGAGGATAGTCAAAGAAAGACCGACGCGTCGTCGCGGAGAAAAAGCGCGTAATCCCTTTGAAAGAAAGACATTCCGCGCTGATGACAGCGAATTGATCGTCTATTTTCCGCAAATTGGTATGCCAATTGAGAATAGTAAAGGCAAAAAATCAGAACTGCTCTGTCTCCACTCTGACGACAACGGCATCTACTGGTTCGGCCGTAAGAGAAACGTCCGTAGGTGCGCGGTAATCAGTCTTGCTAGTATTGAAAATCTATTTGACGATTTGGATGAGGGCGTTGACATAAGCCTCAAAAGCGTCGTCAACGAAACCTATAGACGCTTGTCAGTTAGCTTAAACTTAATGGCGCTCTGAAAAGCGATCAAAGGTCTAAACAGAGGCGTCTATTATATTGAAAAAAATAAAAAAAGACTTGATTTTTTTTTGATTGTATATTATTTTATTAGTAATAAATTTTTAACTTGAGGAGAATAGTATGAATTTGAAAGGGTCAAAGACCGAAAAGAATCTACAGACGGCGTTTGCAGGTGAATCTCAAGCGCGTAACAAGTACACCTATTTTGCTGGGAAAGCTGAAAAAGAAGGCTACCACCAGATAGCGGAACTCTTCCGCGAGACTGCGGACAATGAGAAGGAGCATGCCAAGCTTTGGTTCAAACTTCTCCATGGTGATGACATTCCCGACACGGCTACCAACTTGAAAGACGCCGCGTCCGGCGAAAATTACGAATGGACCGATATGTATGCCGGTTTCGAGAAGGACGCTAAAGAAGAAGGCTTCACGACTATTGCGGCCTTGTTCAAGGCGGTTGCAGACATTGAGAAAACCCATGAGGAACGCTACCGCAAACTCCTTGCTAACGTCGAGGGTGGTCTCGTTTTCTCTCGCGATGAGGACCAAATCTGGCAGTGTATTAACTGCGGACACATTGTTATCGGCAAAAAAGCCCCTGAACTTTGCTCCGTTTGCAAACATCCCAAATCTTTCTTCCAGATTAAGAAGGAAAATTACTGATTAATTAGGGAATCGGGTCGTATTTTGAATCCCCTATAGGGTTAATTCCCCGCCCTTCAGGGCGTAAAACTGGGGGTGCGGGGGATTTGTTCCCCCGTATACGCAAAGATTTCAAGGAAAAATCTTCAATCCCCCGCCCTGAAGGGCGGGGGATTATTTATTAAAAACGCTCGATTTCCTGTTTCTTTATCCCCCCCCCCCCTTCAATGTCTTGCGTTAAAAACCAATGGATCGCTAATAAGTCAACGTACATTCTTTTTAACGAGTCTGCGGGCTTTTCTTTTCAATCGCGTGAAAAATTCCCATAGCCGACCACACAGACGCACGAAAGAAAGTTCTTTCATACCGAGTAGTCCCTGCGGACGGTAGAGCATCACAGCGATGAGAATGAGTGGATAGATGACGAGTCGATAATCCCTCAGGAAGCGCAAAAATTCTTGGAGATAGGTCAGAATGTAGGTGGCTAATATGGAACCGGTTATGGAACCCATACCGCCAAGCACCACGAAGATGAGATAATCAATGCTTTTATTAAAGGAGGCTATGTCCGGCTTAACGAAACCGATAACCGCCGCGTAAAGCCCTCCGCCCACGCCTGCGACAAAGGCAGCCGTAACAAACCCGACCATTTTGTATCGAAAAATGCCGATTCCATTTGAATTCGCGGCAATTTCATCTTCCCGTACCGCGAGAATCGCTCTGCCATAAGATGAACGCATAAAATTTTGCAAAAGAATGACGACCACAACGAGAACTGCCGTCACACAGAGAAAAGAAACCCACGGGTAAAGGGCGAATAGGGTGGTAAAGCGCCTGCCATTAGCACCCCCGGATACGGCTTTTATGTTAATCAGGATGACACGAATGATTTCACCGAAACCAAGCGTTACGATGGCGAGATAATCACCGGTGAGTTTCAGCGTGGGAAATCCGATGAGCCAGCCAAAAAACGCCGTAATAATACTTGCAAGTGTTATGGAAAGGGGCAGCGGTAGCCCACAGTCAATCGTGAAGGTGATAGTCGTGTAAGCGCCTATTGCCATGAATCCCGCCTGCCCTAGAGAAAGTTGTCCGGTCCAGCCTGTGATGGTATTCACGCTGACCGCAAGGATAGCGTTTACGCCTCCTAGGGTAATGATTTGCGCGATATAGGCGTTAATTATCCCCAATTTGATGAGAATGGTCGGAATAAAGACCGCTAAAATTGCGAAAATTCCGGGTATTAAGGTATTCTTGAGCCGTGTAGTCATATTCTACTAGTTTATTAAAAATACAGGAATATGTCAATGGACAGAATAAATTTACAGGCGAATCCCTCCGTATCATGGGAGGGACTATAAAATCAACTGTAAAAGAGAACGATTTAACGACAATATCAAGGCGTAATGAACGGTAAACACGCAACATCTCAACGGCGGCAACGAGCTTGCCGCCACCGCGTCGTTGCTAGAAAATTATCGGTAAACGTTATCCTAGAATTTAGCCTTCGGCTGGGTAATAACTTTTTTGATTTCACTGTTTTGGTCTTGCCAGACGATTCTGTTCGTTTCGATATTGGTGAGGCTGGCATCAACGAAATAGGTTCTAACCGACTTGTTGTCCGCACGATCAACTATAGACTTTACGGAGCCTTGCAAGATGAAATTCGCGCCTGTTTCATTTCCGATAGCCGATGCGCTATCTTCGCTTGCATAGCCGCTATTTTGGTCGATTCTTTCCTCACGAATTTCGCTTCTCGCTTCGGCGCTGGCAACGAAGTCGAGCTTCCCGCTGTTTATGATGGCATTCTGCATCATTTTTGCTATAATGGACGTGTCAATGTGTTCGCTGCTCGTATTTCTGAACGAACCCACTATCACGGCTGGATTAGCGCCATCATGTGCATCTCGGAATTCACTGACTATCCTATCGACATTAGGCGACGTCAGACACGCATTGATGAGGCTGTCGCAGACGGTCCTCACATCCGTATCATTCCATTTGCCGCTCAAATCGACCTGAGTGCTGGCGTCAACGCGGCTAACCGCGGGACCCGAACCACATGCCACGAACATTACTGAAACGGCGGCAAGTATTAAAACAATAAATTTTTTCATTCCTAAAACCTCCTATTGGAATGTGGTGTAGCACTTAGAAGAACATCATGCCTTGTACAACACCATCAAAAAGTAATATATAGTATAGAATCTACCGCGATATTTGTCAAGGAAATAAATAAGTCTATGAAAATTTATCCGTAAATAAAAGCATCTTTTGGTCCATATATACGAACGTTAGAGAACATCGGATTTTTCACATTCAAGACGCGGAATGACTTGGATGTTACAGGTGGCAATCCCAAGAACATATCCGATTCATTAGGAGTCGCCGGGTCGTCTTCATTTGTAGAGAATTCGCAGTCCGTGATGATGAGATTTTCTATGGGCGATTCTGGAAGTCCCGCCATGAAGCCAGCAGATGCACGGCATCCGAACGATCGGACGTGTTCTATGCTAATATTTTTGATGGATGGAGTAGTAGAAACGATCGGCAATGGATCAAGTCTGAACAGTTCTTCAGAGAAATTTGCGCCGCACCGGTAAAACATATTTATGGCGATGGGGCAGAGGTTGTTTTCCATAGTGAGACGGCAGAAACGCAGATTACTTATTTCCCCGCCACGTCCGCGCCTTGTCTTTATACGGATTCCCCTGTCCGTTCCCTTGAACAAGCAATCTTCCGCAGTAACGTTGAATATACCGGCCGCGGTTTCACTCCCAATCACAATGCCGCCGTGTCCGTCTTTTACCGTACAATGTCTGACCGTTATGTTTTCCGATGGTTTGTTCACCCTAATACCATCTTCACCGGAGCCTGATTTGATGACGATGCCATCGTCTCCAACCGCAACCTCGCATCTATCGACCATCACGCCATGGCAGGAGTCTATGTCGATTCCGTCCGTATTCGGCGCGTCCGGTGGGTTAGATATGGTAAGCTCTCTGATTGTAACACCGGAACAAAAAAGTGGATGCAGTGTCCAGCACGGTGAGTTCCTTAATGTAAATCCTTCGAGCAGGATATTGGAACAGTGACGGAACTGCATAAGGGACGGACGCAGAAACTGCATCTCTCTGCTTCCACCACCCGAAGGCTGATGCTCATAACCCGGATTGAGGCGCGCTAACTCCTTTTCTATGTCCGTTTCCGGTGAATTCTGACCTCGCTTGCGCTTTTCTCTGAGAGTCGTCCACCATGCGCCGCCGGACCCATCAAACACACCCTTCCCACTAATGACTATATTTTCCTGCCCATCCGCAAAGACAAGCGGCTTCATCGCGTAACATTCTACGCCTTCCCACCGCGTCAGCACCGGTCTATACCGTTTGGTATCTGGTATGAAGCTGACGATAGCGTTTTCTTCGAGAATAAAAGTAGTATTGGAAAAAAGCTCTATGGGACCTGTGCGCCAAATACCCGCATTCACATGAAGGGTTCCATCACCGGTCCTTTTTAATGCTTCAAACGCCGCGGAAAAAGCATCCGAATTATCGAACAATCCGTCTCCACGCCCGCCAAACTCTATGATGTTTTTTTCAACCATGCAAACCCCTTTATTGATGATAATTAATTTAAATGGGCCCTGGTCAGCACGATTCCACACAGAGCTTTCAGATATCTTTTAGAAACCAAATACTGTTGTCTACGGTTAAACTTCCATCTTGCCATTCGTAAAAACTTGTTTTATACTAAAGATATGTTTAACTTTGGACTTCGCGCCCACGATTATGGGAAACAAACGCCACCTGAAAAACTGGCGGAAACTCTCTCTCAATACAAGCCTGCGTCTATTCAGCTTGCCTTATCAAAAGCGCTCTCTGACGCGCCTAAAGACGGCGGTCTCAGTTCCGGATACGCCCATGCGATACGGCGCATCTTTGAAAGAAAAGACATCGCTATCTCAGTGCTGGGCTGTTATATCAACCCGGTTCATCCAAATGCGGACACACGAGAAAAGCTCCTCCGTCGGTTTGAAGAGCATCTCTGCTATGCGCCGGACTTCGGCTGTTCTCTTGTCGGAACAGAAACTGGCTCTCGCAATCCGGATTGCTCGTTTCACCCAGACACCGCGAAGCCCGAGACTTTTGACCTGCTCTGCGCCTCTCTTGAAAGACTACTCAAGACCGCCGAGAAACGCGGCACGATAATCGGCGTTGAAGCCGTCGCTGATCAACACACCATTTCATCAATAGAACTGATGAAACGTCTCCTGGACCTGTTTCCTTCGCCCTGCCTCAAGGTTATCTATGATCCTGTAAATCTCGTGCCACTTAGCGGCTTATCGGAAACACAGGAGGCATTTTTCAATCGTGCCTTTGACGCGTTCGGCGACCGTATTGCGGCGATTCACGCCAAAGATTTCCGTATGGAAAAAAAAGCGAACGACGTGAGCGCCCTCAAGATCAATAGTCTGCCCGCCGGAACAGGGGATATGGACTACAAGACCTTTCTCTCTCTCATCGCGCAAAAAAAACCCGGCGTCGACATTCTCCTTGAAAATAGCGCGCCGGAAACCATTTCGCTCATGCGGCGGGAGACGTATCAGTTACGATAACCCTTCAGAATTTCAACTCCATTTTGACGAACAAACCGCCGGTTTCGAGCATATCACCTGATTCGGAATCTACCTGACGGTATTTGATTTGCCCATCTGCCCTACTCTCAAGGGTGTTGTTCATTGAGATCCCCTTGTTTTGGTTAAAGCCGATGATAAATTTGCCATCCATTTTCTTTCCTGCACGTTCAAATGGAATGAATTTCAGACCCGTGTAAATTTCGTATCCCATATTTTCCGCGAAGGAGAACGTCTTTTTGAACCCATTGGCATCGTCCGCCGGATTTACGTCCGTTTTTGTTTGCCATACCGCGTCCGTCGTCAAGGAACCAGCTATAAAACCTGCACCAAAGATGAATTGCTTGTAGGCGAATTGGGCGTCAAGGGAGAGGGAAATTATTGAGAGTGGGTCCCGGTAGATATGATTGATGTTGTAGAAAGCGCCCGCGAGGTTTGCATCTACTCTTATGGCGTCATTGACCGTCCACTGTAATCCGCTGGCTATACCCGCGGCAATGGTGTCGCGCATACTGGTAGTATCACGTACCCCTGTTATCGCGCCGACTGTACCACTCAATACGTCGATATTTTTTTCAAACCAGCCTATGCTCAAACCGAGAGGAATTTTAATTTGGGCATTTGGATTAAGGACAAATCGGAACGCTCCGCCTATCGAGTTGCCGGAATAGATATCCGCGCCATTCAAAGCATAATCGAATTCTGCGGAAAGCATATTACCTGCGAGATTAAAATCCTCCAATCTCACGGATGCGAACAACTGCGGCGCATATTCTCCTACCACAACGGACCCGTGAGGGGAAACGCTTCCATCTTTGTCATAGAGTCGGGGGGTGGCCTCGTCAAATTTGTAATTAGAAGTAAACAAACCAGAAAGTTTGAAGGGATTCCCTTCCTGCCCCGAATAGAGCGCCTCTATCTGATAATTGTAAGTATTCGCCGTTTTTAGCATATACAGAACTGATTCTGTTTCGTATTTGGAAATCTTCCCAAAATAAGCGGTCTCGGTTTTGTATTTACCCGCTTTTAGGAAAAGCGTTACTGGCAAATCAAGAGCTATAGCGTCAAAGATGCTCACTTTTCCATAATAAGTGTCAAAAGAAACGCTGAAATCGCCTTTGCCGTAGTATTCGAGCGACAACGGTTCATAAAAAGAACCGTTTCTATGGGTCGCCGCTACTTTTAGATAAGCTTCAAGGAAATCATCCGATTTAAAACCGTCAGGATCGCCAGCATCCGGTTTAGGTTTATACTCAAGATATGCGTTTGCACTTGTATAGTAACCGTTCTTTTCCGTTTCGTAGGCCCCGTCTCCCCTGCCGCTTCCGAGCGCCTGTGATGACTCCGCATTACCCAGTGTGTATAGAGCGGTAATGTCTCCCTTCACAGTAAACCCACCATTTTCGGTTGTTTGAGCGAAGACCATTGCGGCCATCGTCAATAATAAAACACTAATATTTACCCTTTGTATCATTATTCACTTCCTTATTAAAATAATGTAAATTAAGAAAAGGATAAATTTCTGTTAAATCATTGCATTTTTCTGTTTACGAATGATAAATATACGGTTTGAATTCTGATTCTTCCTTTTTAACGCCCGCTAACCACAACCGCTTGATAAAAAACGCACTATGTAACTACAGGGTTGTAATACGACTCAACGTAAACTTCCTGTACGGTTGATTAATACAAATTATGAGAAAATTCGGTTCTTGTACGCTTTAGCCTACGAGGACTTGAACTCAGAAACCGCTTCTTTAATAGAAGCTACATTTGCAAGTTTTTGTTTTACCGCGTCTAGGGATTTTATTAACAGGGAATCTGCTTCCAAAGACTTTGATGCTAGGTCAATGGAGGATGTCTTAACCGTTTCCGTAACGGAAGCTAGTTTTTCCATTTCTTGGTGTACGACGGCGCTTTTGGATAGTACACCTTCGGAATGTTCAGAAACGTCTTGAGCACTCTGCTTTATTTGTTTCATATTATCCATAACCCCGCCTCCTTTCCTGCCCCGGTCCAGCTGGATGGTAAGCATATTCAAGATTCTACCCTCCTGATCGGTTACCAAGCGTATTGAGTCGAAAATATTATCAAACGATACGTTGGTATGGTCGGTTGTTACAACTGCGGCTTCTATGGCGTTTTTAAGTTGCTTCAGACTTTCATCAATTATTTTTGACTGCTGATTCGCGTTCTCTGCTAGTTTGCGTATTTCATCGGCAACCACCGCAAAGCCGCCGCCCACACTCCCCGCGTGCGCGGCTTCTATGGCGGCGTTCATAGCCAAGAAGTTCGTCTGGCTCGCGATAACGTGTATCGATTTATTCGCTTCAAATACGGTGTTCGACTGGTGGTAAAGGGTTTCCATCATTTCTTTGAGTTTCATAAGGTCCCCGCGCCCGGTCTCCGCGCTGCTATTCAAGTCGTTGCACTCTTCGACATTGTTCTTAAGGTTCAGCGCCACAAGCTCTATTTCATACATAAGTGTCTCAATTACCGAAAAACTTTTGTTTATATTCCCGGCTTGTCCACTGATGCTATCGTTTTGAATCTTTAGGAATTTGTCTATGTCGTCAAATTCCAATAAGGTACGCTGCACATTCTCATTTTGAACGAGAGCTGTATCTTTAATCGTGCTTGCGGCTGCGGTAAGACCCGAAACAGAGTCGCCAGACCGCTTCAGCATCGTTTGAAACGTATCAGTATCAGTATCTATGTAGTTGGTTTCTTTTTTTATCTTATCAATTATACCTGAAAGGTAGTCAAGGAATGTATTGAAACGTTTCCCAAAAACGCCTATTTCATCACGGTCATGGGCGTTCAGCCTGATTGAAAAGATTTTCTTTCCTTGAACAAGCTGGTCTATGGACTTGCTCGCTTCTTGTAACGGAATTAAGATTTTCTTGATAATTAGCAATACGAACGCGGCCGCAAGAATAACTATGAGCGGAATACTCCATAGGTACCAGAGAGGCGTCCCCAATTTACCGACAAACAAACCAAACCCCGTGACCATAAGCGTATACACGGCAAAGGGAACCATCAATGAAGCAATAATTGTGTTACGGAAGAATTTCACAACAATTATCGCAGATACCAGCGCCGCAATAAGCGCCGTAATCCCATAATAAATAAACAGTTCCATAGATTATCTTTACATCCTTTTTATAAATTTCAAAATTCTAGTCCACCGAAACGCAGAATTTTGAAACTGTTCTTAATAATAGTATATTTTTATTATATATTCCAGTAGTTTTTCTAAATAATTTTCAGAAAATTGCATTAACGCCGTATGTTTCCTCATTCGGACTCCTTTCAATGTATCACAAAACAAGCGGAATAATAATCTTGACAAAGAAGGAATGATTATTGATACTCTAAGTGTGAGTAGCGAAGATGTCACCTATATATACGTTACCAGTTGCGAACCGCAGTCCGAAGACGGACTCGATTTCTCTCCATCTGAAGCGACCTACATTTGGGTAACGAGTCTTGACGAGCCGAAAGAAGAGGAACCTCCTCTATTTGACGAACATTTGCTTTCTGTTACGAATCTCCACAAACGATTCGGTAGGAAGGAAGTTGTCCATGGTATCAATTTCTCCATGCACAGTGGGCAAGTGGTAGGGCTTCTCGGACCAAATGGTGCAGGCAAGACTACGACCTTCTACATGATAGTGGGCTTCTACCGACCGACCATCGGCAAGGTAACCATGGACAATGTTGATATAACCCGCAAGCCTATGTACAAACGGGCGCGGCAAGGCATCGCCTATTTGCCGCAAGAGCCGTCCATCTTCCGTAAGCTCACTGTGGAGCAAAACATCTGGGCGATTCTCGAAAGCCGCCTCGATATAAACTATCGGCAAAAGAAACAGCGGCTCGAAGAGCTTCTCAACGAATTCGGCATGACCCGACTACGGAAACAGCCCGGACTAACCCTTTCCGGCGGAGAAAGACGGCGTACCGAAATAGCCCGCGCCCTGGCGACTGAGCCGAAATTCCTCCTCCTAGACGAGCCTTTCGCGGGTATAGACCCCATTGCAGTCTATGAAATCAAGCAGATTATCCGTAGATTAGCCAAAAAAGGCATCGGCATCCTCATCACCGACCATAACGTCCGCGACACCCTAGAAATCACCACCGAGGCCTTCATCATCAATACAGGTACGATTGTTGCCCGTGGAGACAGAGAAGCGATCCTCAATAACGAAATGGTAAGGCAGGTGTACCTGGGAACGGAGTTCAGAATGTAGAGCTTTCAAAGGAGCTTTCTCTTGAAACCTTCGGCGAGATTTGCTATACTAGGTTTATTCTGTGTAGAGAATACATCTCGTAAAGCACCTCGTGTTTTACTTTTTTAGGAGTGAAAAGTGCCGAAATATCCGTTTTCAGAAATAGAATCCAAGTGGCAAAAATACTGGGAAGAGAACAAGACGTTTAAGGCGGAAGAAGACCCGGCGTTTCCCAAGGAAAAACGCCGCTATGTGCTTGACATGTTTCCCTATCCGTCAGCGCAAGGCTTGCATGTGGGGCATCCCGAAGGTTATACAGCAACTGACATCTACTGTCGGTATCTCCGCGCCAGCGGCTACAACGTCCTGCATCCCATGGGCTTCGATGCGTTTGGACTACCTGCGGAAAATTACGCCATCAAGACTGGGGCCCACCCCGCGGTAACCACAGCCGCAAACATAGACAAGTTCCGCGCCCAAATCAAGGCGCTCGGTTTCTCCTACGACTGGGACAGGGAAGTCAGCACTTGTGAGGCGGATTATTACAAATGGACTCAGTGGATATTTTTAAAGTTGTTTGAGAAAGGACTTGCCTACGAAAGCGACAGTCCTATAAACTGGTGTCCCTCATGCAAAACCGGACTCGCCAATGAGGAAGTCAAGGAAGGTTTATGCGACCGGTGCGGCGAAAAAGTTACCCGCAAGCGCATACGGCAGTGGATTCTCAAAATCACCGCATATGCGGAACGGCTCCTCGAAGACCTCGACGAGCTTGATTGGCCCGAACCGGTCAAACTTATGCAGAGAAACTGGATAGGCAGGAGCGAAGGCGCAAACGTTTTTTTCGCTATAGACGGGTTCTCCGACAAGCTGGAAATCTACACAACCCGCCCGGATACGCTCTTTGGCGTTACCTATATGGTGCTTGCGCCTGAACATTCACTCGTTGAAAAAATCACGTCCTCCGCGCAAAAGACGGCGGTTTCCGCCTATCTTGAAGAAGCCGCGAAAAAGAGCGATCTTGAGCGCACGGACCTTGCCAAGACCAAGACTGGCGTCTTTTCCGGCGCTTTCGCAATTAATCCCGTGAACGGAGAGAGAATACCGATTTGGATAGCGGATTATGTACTGATTTCTTACGGTACGGGCGCGATAATGGCGGTACCGGCTCACGACGAGCGGGACTGGGAATTTGCGAAGGCTTTTGATTTACCCATTCGTACCGTCGTCGTTGGGGAGAAAACCGCGGCGCCTGATGCGGACGTTGAACCAGTGGAATGTACCGCGGCGTACGGCTATTCGGTCAATTCACGGCAATTTTCCGGCTTGCCTACGGACGAGGCAAAACGCCGCGTTACCGAGTGGGTCGAAGCGCAGGGCTGGGGTGAAAAGGCGGTTAATTACAAACTGCGGGATTGGGTTTTCAGTCGGCAGCGTTACTGGGGCGAGCCGATACCGGTCGTTCACTGTGAGAAATGCGGCGTCGTGCCTGTGGCGGAGCGTGAACTGCCCCTGCGCCTCCCGGAAGTACGCTCCTACGCGCCCACCGGTACTGGCGAGTCCCCGCTTGCCGGTATAGCGGATTGGGTGAACACCGCCTGCCCCAGGTGCGGCGGCGCGGCGAAACGGGAAACCAACACCATGCCCCAATGGGCCGGGTCGTGCTGGTATTATCTACGGTACCTTGACCCGCAAAACCCCAACGCCTTTGCGGGCAAAGATAAAATCGCCTATTGGGCGCCGGTGGACCTCTACGTCGGCGGCACGGAACACGCGGTTCTGCACCTGCTGTACTCCCGTTTCTGGCATAAAGTCCTCTTTGATTTGGGCTTAGTCAACACGAAGGAGCCGTTTCAGAAGCTGGTCAACCAGGGCATGATTCTGGGTGAGGACAACCAAAAGATGAGTAAAAGCCGCGGTAACGTCGTTAATCCTGACAACATTATCCGCGAATACGGGGCTGATTCCATGCGCGTCTATGAAATGTTTATGGGACCGCTTGAGGCGGGCAAACCCTGGTCCACCGCGGGTCTTGTTGGGGCGTCGCGCTTTCTGGAACGCGTGTGGAATATCGGGGAAAAGGTTGGGGAAGGTGGAGCCAAGGCTCCGCTCCTCAAATTACTCCATAAGACCGTGAAAAAGGTTTCCCAAGACACGGCGGGCTTGAATTTCAATACGGCTATCAGCCAAATGATGGTATATTCGGGGGAGCTTGCCAAGCTAGAGACGGTTCCTCTTGGGTTGTGGGAGCCGTTTGTCGTTATGGTCGCGGCTTACGCGCCGCATTTGGGCGAAGAGCTGTGGCGCAAGCTCGGATATGTCGAGTCGGTGTCCAAGGCCGCGTGGCCCGCGTGGGACGAGGCGCTTACCTTTGACGAAGAGGTAACGGTAGTCGTGCAGGTGAACGGCAAGATTCGGGACAAGTTCATTACCGCGACGGGAACGGCAAAAGGGGAACTTGAGAAGACCGCGCTTGCGTCGCCTGCGGTGCAGAAATGGCTCATCGGACACGTGATCAAGATCGTTACCGTGCCGGACAAACTGGTGAATATCGTGTGCAAGTAGGCGGGGCGTTACGCGCGCTCTAAAAGAGGTTTTTATGAGAAAAGTATGTATTGCGGTACTGGTCTTGACAATGACCGTTACCGCATGGGCAAGGGACAGATTGGCTATCCTGCCATTCACCGGTGGGCAAGGAGAAGACGGTGAGACCATCGCGGAACTCTTCTCCTTTGAGAAGGAGCTGGCCTCGGTCTTTGACCCGGTGCCGCGGACCAGCATCAACGCGGCTATACGGAACGAACAGCGTTTCCAGATGACCTCAGGCATGACGGACCCGGACGCCATAGCCGCGCTGGGCAAGCAGTTGGGGGCGCGGTACGTGGTAGCCGGGAGCATCACGAAACTGGGCAATCGGAACCTGCTCATCATAGCCATAGTGCATATCGAGGACTTGCGGCAGATAGCCGGGGACGTGCAGACCTATGGGAGTATCGGGGAGATACGGGGTAGACTGCCTGCCATGGCGCGGAGCATCGTAGCGGCGAGCAAGACGAGCGTCTCAAACCTGCCGTTGCTTGCGGTGCCGCCGGTGCAGTTGTCTGGAGGAGCGGATGCGCGGGAGGCGGATGCGTTGGCGCAGATACTGGCGGTGCATATAATACGGAGTGGGAAGTACGCGGTGTATCCGCGCACGAAAAGCCTGGAGCAGGTGCAGAGTGAATACGGGAATCAGTTCAACGGGGATGTTGCGGACGAGTATCTACCGAAGCTTGAGGCGGGGGAGAACCCGCGGTTTGTGCTGTCTGTTATGGCGCGTACCCTTGACGGCGAAAAGATGTTTAACGCGGTGATTATCAATCTTGAGACAGGAGCGCAGGCCGCGGGGGATACGGCGGACTATCGAAGCCTCAACGACGACGGTATGCACGTTATGGAAATACTGTCGCTTAAACTATCGGGCAAGAAGGCGGAGGCTGCCCGGCAGGAAAACGTGTTGAAAAAAGCGGCGGAAACCGTGCGGCGAAAGCAAGAGGCGCAGCGTACGTGGAGCGCTTTTAAGTCGGGAGCCGCCCGTCTTTTTGAAGACTGGAGTATGAGCGTCGGCGTGGGTACGACCTTCACGACGCCGGTATTGACCCTAACCCCCGCTGTAACCATCCCCATCGCCGCTTACCTTGACGTAGGCGTTTACCTTGACGTAGGCTGCGACTTCGGATTCCTTACCAACGCTGATTACATCGAGGACCTGTCCTACAACTCGTACTACCCCTATGTGAGGGCGAGCGTGTTTGTGCCGATCGGAGACTCTTTCGGCTTCCACAGTGGGCTTGGTTACGGCTGTATGATAGCGGACTACCAATACGGCGTCTACGATGTCCGCGCGGTGGTTCACGCGTTTGACTTCGCCGTAGGTTTTCTGCTCATTAACGCCCTTGACCTCTCATATTCGATACGAACAGACTTTAAGAACGTTAATCATAAACTCTCAATCGGCTATGTCTATAGACTAGGTATAGAATAGGAAAAAGAGGGAAAAAAGGAGAACATAATGAAAGCATACTATGGCGCGGTAGTAGCGTTAGCGATTCTGCCGTGTTCCTGCGTACTTGAGGGGGGACCGCCTGGACCTGCGGGCGGCTATGTGTTCTACGACAAAGGCGTGTACTCGGACGGCTGGCGTTATATGGAGTGCGCGCCTGAAGATGTCGGCGGTGATGATATAGACTGGGACCAAACGAATACTTTGTGCGAAGAGTACGCGCTCAATGGTTACGATGACTGGTATTTACCGACCATACAGGAACTCAAATGGATGTACTACAACCTGCACAAGAAAGGTATGGGTAACTTTAAAAGTAGCGGCAGCGATTACTACTGGTTCTCATCAGAGGGATATTATGACTTCAGTTTTAATGACGGAGTTTCTCAAGACTACTACACACACAACGGCTACGGCTACCAATACTACGTCCGCCCGGTGCGGAAGTTTTAGGGTAAACGCGAAGGGATATTCCCTTTGTTGATTTTATATTCTACAATATTTTTATTAAGGAGAAACACAAATGGCAAAGAAAACGTATTGGAAGGTTTTGCTCAGGCGGAACCTGCTCACCAAAGAAGTGGAGAACGACTTCATCGCGGAAGTTTCCACCATAGGGAACACCCTAAAGAACGAGGACATAGCCGCGTCCATCGTAGCGGCGCGTTCGGAACTGCGTCTTGAGACTATCTTGAGCGTCTTGAACGCGCGGGATGAAATCGTGCGGGAGGCTCTGGCTCAAGGATCCGCGGTGCAGGACGGCTGTGTGCATATATCGCCGCGGGTGAGCGGCAACTGGGTCGGCATATCCCACGCGTTTGACCCGGAGGTTCACAAGATAAGCATGGACGTGGCTCCGACCGCGGAGATGCGGGCCGTATTGGACACTGTGGGCGTCGAGGTTCTGGGCGAAAAGAATTCGGGCGCGTATATCGGTCTAGTAACCGATATTAGCACGGGCAAAACCGACGGTACCATAACGCCTGACGAAGACGTGATGGTAACGGGCGACAGGATGAAGATACTACCTGAAGACGAGGCTGGTCTGGGCGTGTTCTTTGTGGACGAAAGCGGCGGAGAGCATCCGGTTACGCGCAAGCTCTCCGAGAACACGCCGAAGAAGCTATTGTTCCGCGTTCCCGCGCTCGCCGACGGCCTCTATACCCTCAAGGTGGTAACGCGCTTTTCCAAATCAAGCGTACTGCTGCATGAGCCGCGTACGATAACGTACGATTTCCCCTTGACCGTCTTGACCGTACAGACTCCGCCTGTGTAACCCGCCTGTGGACAGGGACGAGCCGCGCCTGTGGACAGGGATGAGGCTCGCCTGTGGACAAGGACGAGGCTCGCCTGTGGACAGGGATGAGGCTCGCCTGTGGGTATGTAAAGGAGATTTTTAACAATGGAGAAAAACAAATTGTTTAGCTTATTGAGCAGAGTCTGCAAGGCAGACTCCCACGCCAAAAGGCGCGAGTCTTTGGCGGGAATGATGAGCGGCTTGCTGGCGCTTATACTTGCGGCCTGCTCCGCGATGATCGTTGTCGACGGCGAAACCATGGACAGCGCAATCACGCTTACCCTCGGCAGATGGGAAGGCGGTAAACTCAACAAGTCTGAGGAGCGTTGGTACGAATTCACCGCAACGGCAAATATCCAGTATATACACGCTGAACGCGGCACGGTTGACAAGCTGTACGTCCAACTGCATGACAGCTACGGCGATCCGATAGGAAACTCATACACGTATACGAAAGATTCCTATACTTACACGGAGCTGCCCGTTACCAAGGACAAAAAGTATTACCTGAAAGTGCAGGTTTCCAACAGCGGGGGCTACAAGATAAGGTTCACCGAATCGGCGGATCCTGATATATCGGAAGAAATGGCTTCCGCAACGCCGCTCATCACGGATACATGGACGCGGAATGAATTAGCCATAGGCGGGGAGCATTGGTACACGTTCACCGCGACCGCGGACACGCATTATATACACGTCTTGTACGGCACGTTACGGGATTTGTACGTCCAAGTGTATGAAAGCGGCGGCAAGCCGTTGGGAGACGAACCTTACAATTTTGATACAAACGGCGAATACGCCAGCCTGCTCATTACAACGGGCGTGGAGTACTATCTCAAGGTGCGGCCCTACGCCGATTCCGGTAGCGGCTCATACGAGATAGCGTTCAACACATCGACAACCCCGCCGCTCGATTAAACGAAGGCGGGTTCGCCCTATTGTCAAGAGAAGAGGAGGGACTTTATGGGTAAGACGGGTTTAGGGTTTGCGCTGGGAATTTTGGCGGTGAGTTGCGCCACCAATCCCAGTACGTTTACGGATTTCGGGGTGATTGCACCCCTGGATAGGGCTATTCTCAACGCCGCGGAAACCATCAAGGGGGATCTGGAGGAGGGCACCGTGGTGGCGGTTCTGGACTTTAACTCCGGAAACAGCAGGTTCGACGACTACGTGAT
>JAIRNA010000065.1 GCA_031258305.1 Treponema sp.
TCTGATCCGCCGGCTCATAACAAATTAAAGTTGTTCAGAAACTGAAATTTCTGAACAACAACCGCATTTAAGGAATCGGCTCTGATTCCTTGCTGGAATTGACCGTCAATTCCCCTGCAAATTCAAGAACACGAGGCTCCTTGAGGAAGGTGCTCCCACTGGAGTACTGCGTTACTATCTCCAGTTTCCACGCCCCGATGTCCAGAGCAGAAACCATTCCGATAAGTTTATTTAAGTTTATTCGCCGCGTTCTCCCCTAAATTGACTGTTTGTTGATACTTTACGAGGTTTCACGACCAATTTTTATCAACAAATACAAAATCCTTTTCGTAATGGCCAAGTTTGGTGAGGGCAATAATCCAATCAATTAATGCCCATATTCCAAACCCACCAGCAGTGATAAGTTTAAGAATACCAAGGCCGATTTGACCTCTCATAAACCTGTCCACGCCAATTCCTCCAAAGAGGAATGTTCCGACCCATGTAAAAACGTGTTTATCGATCCGTTTTTCCATTTTTTCTCCTTTACATTGGCAATCAATGTTTTATGTGTATAAATTCATAAATCCTTTTTTGGGATTATTTTAACAAAACAACCCAAGAATTCAGATTTTATGGCACATAACTGCCTGTATGCGACCCCTGCCGTATACAGGCTTTCGCGGCGGTTCCTGCGGCCAACGGCCGCTTTAACGGAACGTCTCCCGCGCTGTACGTGATATTGCACGTACCGCAACCGTTATATGAGTGGCAGCTCTGATCCGCCGGCTCATAACAAATTAAAGTTGTTCAGAAACTGAAATTTCTGAACAACAACCGCATTTAAGGAATCGGCTCTGATTCCTTGCTGGAATCGCCCCTGATTCCTTATTGGAATCGACTCTGATTCATTACTGGAATCAATCTCGATTCCTTGTTGATGATTGCCATAGCAACCTCCTTGTAACGTGAAATATAAAAAAGCCGCTGTCTTCTAATAGTGGGAAGGTGAAACGGCTGTTTTCCCTCCTTTCCTAAAAGGATATGAGAATATCCGCGTGTTCGCGGACTTATTTGTTTTATAGGTATTAAATACTGTGCGGGGGGGGGGGGGCCAAAAAAAACAGCTCGGAGAGCAGGCGACTCTTTACTGTGGTTTGCGGTACCCGGCGATGAAAAATACTGCCTTGTTTTTGTTTCATAGGAATATAGTTACTCAAAAAATGATAATTGTCAAGCGTTTTTTTGTTTTTTTATACAAGAGGCGTATGCGAATACTCTATAAATGAGACGAGAGAGGCTTGCGGAGAGCTGTTAAAACAGCTATAATGAGTATAACAGGGGGTAAAACATGGGAAATAAAGGGATCATCACGCAGGTCGTGGGTCCGGTGGTGGATGTACGTTTTGAACAAGGGCAGATTCCCGCTATTCTGAACGCTCTGACGGTTAAGGCAGGAAGCAGGAACATAGTACTGGAAGTGCTTCAGCATATCGGAGATAACCGAGTGCGTTGTGTGGCAATGTCGGCTACCGAAGGACTTGCACGCGGACTTGAGGCGGCGGATAGCGGCGGCCCCATCACTGTGCCAGTCGGTGAGGAGGTGCTGGGGCGTATGTTCAGCGTGACCGGCGATGTCATTGATGATAAAGGCGCTTTTTCCGCAAAAGAATACGCCTCCATCCATCGCGCGGCGCCGAGTTTTGCAGAACAGAAGCCGGCTACTGAAATTCTGGAAACCGGTATAAAGGTTATAGACCTGATTGCGCCTTACGCGAAAGGCGGTAAAATCGGGCTTTTTGGCGGCGCAGGGGTGGGTAAAACGGTTGTCATTATGGAACTGATACGGAATATCGCCACGGAACACGCGGGCTATTCGGTGTTCTCCGGTGTGGGCGAACGTTCTCGTGAGGGAGCGGACTTATGGAACGAGATGAACGAATCAGGCGTCATTAGCAAAACCGCGCTCGTGTTCGGACAAATGAACGAGCCGCCCGGCGCCCGTATGCGGGTTGCGCTTTCAGGACTAACGATGGCCGAGCATTTCCGCGACCAAGGCGGACAGGACGTACTTCTCTTCATTGATAATATCTTCCGTTTTATTCAGGCAGGCTCTGAAGTGTCCGCGCTGCTGGGACGCATTCCCAGTGCGGTCGGCTACCAGCCCACTCTTGCCAACGAGATGGGAGCGTTGCAGGAACGAATCGCAAGCACCCAGCGGGGGTCAATCACCAGTGTACAGGCAGTCTACGTGCCCGCAGACGACCTAACCGACCCTGCGCCAGCAACCACCTTTGCCCACCTTGACGCAACAACGGTACTTTCACGGACCATAGTCGAACTCGGTATCTATCCGGCAGTTGACCCGCTCGCCTCTACAAGCAGAATCCTCGAGCCAACGGTCGTGGGCGAAGAACACTATACGACAGCCCGACGCGTTCAGCAGTTGCTTCAGCGTTATAAGGAATTACAAGACATCATCGCCATTCTGGGTATGGACGAGCTTTCTGTTGAGGACAAGCTCACAGTCGCCCGCGCCCGAAAAGTCCAGCGTTTTTTCAGCCAGCCCTTCTTCGTGGGTGAAAAATTCACCGGTATTCCCGGGCGTTATGTGCCGTTAAAGGAAACTATCCGTAGCTTCAAAATGATTCTCGATGGCGAGTGTGATGGCTTCCCGGAACAAGCTTTTTTCATGACAGGGACAATAGACGACGTGATGAAGAACTAACAAGGAGAACTATGACAACGTATCTGTTTGAAATACACACGCCTTATCGAATGTTTTACACGAACAGCGTAGAAAGTGTCGTTGTACGGCTTATTGATGGGGATATTGGCGTCTACGCGAAACATACTTTCTTTACCGCGCCGGTCTGTGCAGGTGTCATCAAGATAAAGGACAAAAAGGGCGAGGAACACTTCGCCTTTACCAGTGAAGGTATCCTTGAGGTAAAAGGGCATAAGACCGTGTTGATGGTTGACTCGGCCGAGTGGCCGTCAGAAATAGACAAGGACAGAGCTAGGTCTGCAAAGAAAAAGGCGGAAGAGAAACTCGCCTCAAACGCGCCGAAGTTTGAACTTGACAACGCGAAACTAAGCCTCAAGCGCGCCGAAGCACGGCTAAAAGCGGCTGAATTACAATCTTAGGTTTATCCATACGAAAAGAGTCATAGAATAAAAACAGACGCGGGAGAGAACGAAACTCTTGCGCCGAAACATTCTTGACAAAAACATTGTTTCGTGTAATACTTGAGCATTATGCGATTCTTTCATCAATCTTTAAAATTAAACAATGTTTGTTACGACATACGCGGGCCCGTCTTGAAGGAAGCCAAGCGTATGGAAGCTGACGGATTTCACCTCATAAAACTAAACATCGGCAATCCGGCCGTCTTCGGGTTCAACGCTCCTGACGAAATCGTTCATGACATCATCATCAATATGCAGAACGCCCAGGGCTACGGCGACTCTCAAGGGCTTTTCGCGGCGCGAAAGGCCGTTATGCACGACTTTCAAAGTAGAGGCATCATGGATGTAGGCATCGACGATATATTTATTGGTAATGGGGTGAGCGAACTGATTATGATTGCTATGCAGGGACTGTTGGATTCCGGGGATGAAGTGCTTGTCCCTATGCCGGACTACCCACTATGGACCGCGGTAGTCACCTTATCCGGTGGCACGGCTGTTCACTATGTCTGTGATGAGGCATCAGACTGGAATCCAGACATAGCCGACATCGAGGCGAAAGTCACAGAACGAACCAAGGCCGTTGTCATCATCAATCCGAACAACCCTACCGGCGCGGTTTACGATAAGAGTATTTTACAAGGCATCGCAAAAATTGCCCGTGAACACGAATTGCTTGTCTTTGCAGACGAAATCTACGACCGTATCGTCTACGATGGGGTGAAACACACGCCTTTTGCATCCATCGACCCAGAAGTGCTTACTATTTGTTTCAACGGCTTGTCCAAGTCATGGCGTTCAGCGGGTTTTCGCGCGGGATGGATGGCGCTTTCCGGTAATAAGAAGATCATCGTCAACCAAGCAGGCAACGGGTACCTGGACGGCATCGAAATGCTCTCCAATATGCGGATGTGCGCGAATATGCCTGCCCAATTCGGTATACAGACCGCGCTCGGCGGATACCAGAGCATCAACGACCTCGTCCTGCCGGGCGGCAGACTCCGGGACCAGCGGGACGAGGTTCTGAACCTCATCGCCGACATTCCAGGGATTTCGGTTGTTCCGCCCAAAGGCGCCCTCTATTGTTTCCCCAAAATTGACACGCAACGGTTCAACATCACAGATGACGAGCGTTTCGTGATGGACTTGCTCCACGAACAGCGGCTGTTGCTGGTTCACGGAAGAGGCTTCAACTGGAAAGAACCCGACCACTTCCGTATCGTGTTCCTCCCAGACAAAGAGACGCTCTCTGACGCCATACGCCGTCTAAGAAATTTCTTGGCGCATTATAAGCAGTGAAAACCACGCCGTTTTTGAGAGAGCGGGAAACAGTTCCTCTTGAATTTTAAGGGATAAAAAAACGGTGCGGCTGGATGCCGCGCTTTGCGCGTCCGCACCGTTCAAAAATAACCGATAGTATATTATCGGTTTATAACGGAAAAAGTTTAGAAGTAAGGAGAGAATATGTTTAAGGAATTTTTGCCTTACGATGTGGTACGAAACAACGCTCTCAAACTGGCCCACAGAATTTACAATGAGAGCTTTGTGCCGGATGTCATCTACGTATCACTTCGAGGCGGAGCTTATATGGGAAACGTCATCAGCGAGTATTTCAAGATAGTGAAGACGGGCAGACCCGTCTACTACGCGGCGGTGGTCGCCCGTTCCTACACTGATGTTCGCACGTCGGAAAAAATCAAGGTCGAAGGATGGACCTACGACCCGACTCATCTTCGCGTAGGCGACAAGGTGTTGCTGGTCGATGACATCTTCGATTCCGGCAAAACAATCAACTTCTTAGCGGAAATCATCCTCGAAAAAGGCATCCCCCGCCAAGACCTGAAGGTGGCGGTTCACGACTACAAGTACTTTTATGATAAGCCCGAACAACTTCCCGTCCAGCCGGACTACTTTTGTAGAAAACACAGCCTCTCGGTTAAAGACGAGGACATGTGGATCCATTATATGAGCCACGAATTGGTGGGATTGAGCAAAGAAGAGTTGGAAAAAAATTACTACGCCTATGACCCGGAATTATACGAAGCGCTGGATATTATGGGAAGGAAGTAATGTTTTTGTTACGGCACCAAGAGAGGTCCCATGGATTACTTTGAAATAGACGACATTGTAAAAGACTACGACAGCCGTATAACGATTCGCATCCTCTCATTTCTGAAACCGCACAAGCCCCTTGTATGCCTGACCATAGCGGCGCTGATACTGTCCACACTCGGCGAGCTTGTTATACCGATTCTACAAAAGCAGGTCATAGACGCGGCGGTGTCCGCAGTGGGTGTGAAGTATGCGGTAGGAACAAAGGGACATACGCCGCAATCTGAGACAACACCGTTGAAAAAACCGCCTGTAACGACAGCGGCGTCGGTTGACTTCATCGTCCGTACCACCCTCGTTATTCTCGGCGTACTGGTTCTCGTGTTTGTGTTTACGTTTATCCAGACCTGGGCGTCTACCCGCATTGGGCAAGAAGTAATGAAGGATATGCGCCTCGCCCTTTTCAAGAAAACCGCAGGACAGTCAACCGCTTTCTTATCGCGGCATCCGGTCGGACGCATCGTTACCCGCCTGACAAGCGATGTGGAAACCATCAACCAGTTCTTCACCGAAGTGCTTTCCGCCTTTTTGAAGGATTTCGCGGTTATGGTGGGCGTGATTATCACCTTGTTTCTGCTTTCCGTGAAATTAGCGCTTGTGGTTGCCGCGTTCCTGCCCCCTGTATTTGCCATTTCCGTATGGAGCCGCGTCCGTGCGCGCGACGCCTTCCGTAGACAGCGTTCCGCCTCCTCCCAGGTCAACGCCTATCTGTCCGAAAGGCTCGCCGGCGTGCAGTTAGTGCAACTGTTCACGGCTGAAGAAAAAAGCCGCGCCGAATTCCGCGAGCGTAACGAAGAGCTCTTGTCCGCGAATTTGGGCGAAATGTATGTTTATGCTACCTTCCGCCCCATTGTCGAATGGCTTTCTGTGTTGACAACGGCCGCTGTCATCGTATTCGGTGCGAATTTCGTTACCGATGCCTCGCTTTCTATAGGTACATTGATTGCCTTCATCAATCTTGTGGGAATGTTTTACAATCCAGTAATGGACATTGCTGAAAAATACACGATATTGCAGTCCGCAATGGCCGGTGGGGAGAGGGTTTTCAGCCTTTTGGATACAAACGAGCAGATTCCTGACACAGGAAGGCAGAACTTGTCCCAGATTCAAGGGCATATCTCCTTTGAAGACGTACATTTTTCCTATAAGAAAGGTGAAGAAGTGCTGAAAGGGCTGAGTTTTACGGTATATCCGGGAGAAATGTCCGCAATCGTAGGCTTGACGGGTGCGGGAAAGACCACAATCACCAATGTTTTCACCCGTTTGTGGGATATTGACAAAGGAGACATCAAGCTGGACGGGATTTCCATCCGCAATATTCCCCTACAAACCTTACGCACCCGCGTCTTGCCGGTTCTACAAGACGTTTTCTTGTTTTCTGGTACCATCGCGGATAACATCCGTCTTGGACTGGACATTACAGACGCGGAGGTACGTGCCTCTGCAAAGGCGGTGTCGGCTCATGATTTCATCTCCCGCTTACCGGATGGCTACAATACGATTCTGTCCGAGGGCGCTGTGAACATTTCGGCGGGTCAACGGCAGCTCATTAGCTTTGCGCGGGTGCTGGCGCATAATCCGGCTATCGTTATCCTGGACGAAGCTACCAGTTCCATTGATACAGAGACCGAGAACCTGCTTCAAAAAGGCATGGAATCGGTTCTGCACGGGCGTACCTCAGTCGTCATAGCGCACCGCCTCTCCACCATACGGCACGCGGACCGCATCATGGTACTGTCCGATGGACGCATCATAGAACAGGGAAAACACGATACGCTCATCGCGCAAAACGGCGTCTACGCGCAACTCTATCGTCTCCAGACATTCGACCCGCCCATCGCTTAATCTACATTATGCAAATAATTCAAAGGGGGGTTGTCTTTTCGTTCAAGCGCGGCGAGTCTATAATTTGATATAAATAACTCTTTCCCAACATCCGCTTTTCCTTGTTTATAATTGTTCATCCCATATTGCAATTCCCACTCGTAAATATACGCGAAATCAAAAAGCATTTTTATTTTCTCGGTATTATCGAGTGTAATAAGCCAATTAGACTTGCAATTTTTCATGTCTTGCGCAAATTTTTCGTGGTCAAAAGATGTATGTAACACCCCCTTTTTGCCATAAAGCCGAGATGAAGCCTGTCTATAATACGGAGGGTCTAAAAAAATAAAAACATTTTCCCCATCCGCATAAATAATATCTTCATAACTTTTATTATAGATACTGACATTTTGTAACATTTCTTGGAGCGGTTTTATACGCTCAATAGAAGAATCTGTAAAACGCCCATAAAATGCCTTTTCTGAATAACCGCCCGCATCAACCGTACCGGAAAAAGTAATTCTATTCAAAACAAAAAAACGAACAGCCCGTTCCAAGTCCGTATAGTCTTTATTTTCTCTATAATAATCAAACAAAACACGACCGTCTTTAGCGTTTTTTTTGATTTTGACAGTCTCATTATAGAGCGCGGCATTATTATTTTTTGCCTCCTTCCAAAAGCAATAGAGGTCATAATTAAGGTCGTTAATAATAAATTCGGTATTGTTACCATTTTTTTGTTTTGCCGCTAAAAACACGGATCCGCCGCCCACAAACGGCTCACGGAATTCAGAAAAGTTTTTTGGTAAAAGAGGCAGTATCGTTTTAATTGCGCGGGATTTACCGCCAGGGTAGCGCAACGGGCTTAAAACAGGATTTAGAGGAGACCGTTTCATATTATACTTCCGTCAGGCAGAATTAGTTTAAAGTGATTAGCTTTTGCCTCTTTAATTACATTTTGCAATACTGTATTGCTAGGTGAACATACGTCATTTCCAGTTGTTAATTTTAAAACCGGAACAGGATTTAGTTTTTTGCCGTCAACAGAAACATCTTTGAAATTAGTGAATATCATCATTTTGATAAATCCTTCCTTGATATCGTCAACTGAAGTTTCTGAACAACTCTAGTATAGCATCCCGTTATTATAGACGCAAGCCCTTCACCGTTAATTCTCCGCCGCGCCGTGGAACCAGACCTGTTTTCACTTCGCCCATCGCTTAATCT
>JAIRNA010000002.1 GCA_031258305.1 Treponema sp.
CCCGACCCCTCGTTCACGGGACGGCGTTTTGACATCAACAACCTGCCTTCGCCGGCCACCTGGAACGCTCTGGGACACCAGCACGCGTTCCCGGACCTGTTCCACTTCGCGAACGGCAACAAGGTCGTAACCGTAGCGGACTGGGAAGCGCGGCGGAAAGAGATTTCCAAGATTGTCCAGTACTATGAATACGGCGTCATGCCGCCTCTCAGCGAAGAAGACGGCGTGCATATCACCTGGGTTGACGACGGAGTCGCGAACTGCACTATCACGGTCGAATATGAAAGCAGAACGTGGCAGTTCACCATAAACACCACTCTGCCGGCGAATTTCCAAACCGAGGACTATGAGTACCAGAGTAAGATACCCCTCTACTTCGGCGGCGGCGGCGCTAACTGGGAAGGCGGCACCGCGAGCTGGACCTTCAGCGGCGGCGCGGCTAACGAAGGCGACGGCTCCGGTAACGTGCCGACCCTCTTCGGCATCGACCACACCCAGCCGAGTTCTCCATCCGCGAATATGTCCTACGCGTGGCAAATGAGCGTCATCTTGTCAGTCATCGAAGGCATAGACTTAAACAGCGATGGAGAAATTGACCCAACCACCGAAAAAGGCTTCCGCGGTTGGTACGACCCCGCGAAAGTGGGCATCACCGGCTACTCCCGCAACGGCAAAGCGGCCATGGTCATAGGCGCCTTCGCGGAGAGCCGCAAAGGAAACAGAGTCGGGCATACCGGCATAGGTTCCGCAGGCGCAGGCGGTCCGTCTCTTGAACGCTTCATCTCAATGGCAGGCTACCGGCCGGGCGGCGGCGCCTACGCGGACCCCTTGCCCATAGGGGAACCCGGCCTTATGGAATACGGCGACATGTACGGCAAGCCCTATTATCCCAAGCAAATCGTTGACGGACAGTCTATTTTCACCGGTAGTTCTACCGCAACCACATGGGCGGCCACACCCGGCGGCACCTCGGACAACGCGCGCTACCAACTGGTACGCGGCTGGTCCCCTTACTTTGAAGATTTCATCAAGAGCCCCACCAACGCCAGTCAAGCGGGTGATTTGCCCCTGTCTACCAACATGACAACGCCGCTCGTTACCTACCAAAGCCCCCATTCAACATGGTCAGGCGTACAGAACCTCTCTGAAGGGCGTAATGAAACCCCCGGGTGGTTCAGCGTACGGTTCCGCGAGTTTGCTGACCTGCACTACGGACTTGACCTTGACCACGTGAGAGGGCAGGAAGGGCGCGGTAAATACGGGCTCCTCTGCACCATCCCGTTTGACCAGCACTTCCTCGCGGCGCTCATCGCGCCCAATGGCGTCATCTTCCAAGATGGGTACACCCAAGGACGCAACAACCAAGAGTCCCAGTTCGGCAACTGGGTCGCCATTGACGAAGTCTACAAACTCTACGGCGAAGCTGAAGGCGATGAATACAAATACGTGTTCCGCAACGGAATCGTTATGACCTGGGGCGACCACGGCGGCAATACCGGCAACGAAGCGGCTGACCGCAACTACCACGCCATGAAGATATTCAACGGCGACACCGATAACGCAACCGCGTCCGCCGCAGACCCGCAACTTGCGAAGATGCGCTCTCCCTGGTTCTCCGTTGACGATCCCATTGGGAGGTTTGACTACTACCGCATGACCTGGGGACGTCCCGGTCACCCGACTATCGCCCAACGCGTGCGCGACCGAGTTGAACCCACCCTTACCGACTACAACGCATGGATGGCGCTTAACCCGCCTGCTCCCGCGGTCGATGGACCTACCGACATCAAGATGAGCTATACGCCGACCGGCCCCAAGTTCAAGGCTATGGACTGGCGCGGACTCATAGATACGCCGGAACCTCTGTAACAGCGCAGGATTAAAAAAGTCAGTGAATGACGGGGACCTAAAACGAGGCGCCTCGTCATTCAAAAAGGGGGGCGTTCTGCCCCCCTTTTTATAGTATAAGGGCGGTGTTGATACAAAACCGCGCCGCCTTAGCTTTTGTTTAAGGAGAACACTATGAAGAAAACCACACTCGCGCTTGCCCTGCTTTTGACGATGAGCGCGGCTTTTGCGTATGCGGAAATAACCTTTAGCGCCTGGGGCAGAGCTGTGGTAACGCCCCTGGCGTTTATGGGCGAACATTCAGCCGCGTCCGCGGCGACATCCACTTGGGGCAATACCCCGGCCGTAGCCTTCACCGCAAATGGCACGGCCCCAAGCCAAAAAATAGGCTTTAATATCAATCTCGAATTCAGCAACGCCAACGCGTATGTTGTGGACAACGCCAAAGCTTGGGTACAGCCCTTTGAATGGTTCAGACTCACCGCAGGGCAATTCAACGAAGACGACTTTCGCGGGCGCATCGGCGCATCAGAATTCGGTTCATGGCTCCTGCCCAACGGCGGTAAAGACGAAGATAACCTATTCTACCGATTCAAGGCAAACCAAGGAGCGCATTTCAAAATATTGCCCCTCGTATGGCTCGACTCCGAATGGAATGGCTTGATGATTGAAGGCGCTTTCGGTTCTAATGCGCTCGGTACCGATGTCAATCAACTCCGCGCCATCCTCAACCTGCTGAACAACGAAGACAACGACAAGATTACCCAAACCTCCTATGACGAAAACGACGAAACATCCCGCTATTACAATGGGGACCGTACCATGACCTTGCTCGACGTTTACAAAGCAATGCAACTTGGAATCGGCTACCGTATCCCCGAAGTCGGATTTGCCCGCGTACAGTTCATCGGCAATAACCGTGAGGTCTTCCGCTACGGCGAACAAGGTGGCAGTCCGGGCGTCAATCTTGAACGCCGCCTGGTCAGCGGGCTGGCAAACAACCGTGATGCGGATACCATAGAAGCCGCCTTTCTCTTTGATAAATTAAAGGAAACTCAAGGGCTTATCGTGGATGTGGGCGCAAAGATTCCCCTCGCCTATAACGATAAGACTAATTTCATCGTTTACGACCGAGTCATCGGCACGGATGGAGCGGACTATGCGGCCATTGACAACGCAAACAACAAAGAATACACGGTTCAACGCCCCTATGTCGCAGCGTTCGGCCTTACGTGGATACCCACGAACCTGACCGCGTTCAACATCACCGCACGGGTTGACGCATCGTTCGGCGGCAAGCTTGAAAGCGATGAAGAAGGAGTGAAGATAACAAACGGCTATAACGTCAATGTATGGCTTATGCCGTCCTACGGCTTCGGTAACGGCGCGCGGTTCGGTATAGATGTGGGCATAGATATCCATGGCGCGGACACAGTGTGGCGAAAGGGAATCCCCCCAGCAAAGGCCCAAACGGATGCCAGTAAGTACTTTGACTTCGGCGTTGGACCGTGGGCCGAACTGTCGTTCTCCGGCGGCAGAGTGCGGACCGGCGTCGTGGTAATGGTACCGGGCAGCCCCCGCTACATATTCAACCCGAATTCCACCAGTTACGGCATTGTCCCCAAATTCACAGGGGACCCGGTAATTTCCGTACCTATTTCTTTCACGTATAGTTTCTAAAAAGCGGTTAATATCCTAACGAAAGGAGGTTCTATGAAAAACTTAAGAAAATACGCCGCTATCCTGTGCGCTGCAATGGTCCTTGCCTCATGCGAGAACCCAACATTTTCAGACGCCGATGATGCTGACAAGCGGACCCTCTACGTGGTGCGCGTGTTTCCAACGCCGCAATATGGGAAAATCAGCGTTGACCAGTACCGCGCCCCGGAAGGAACCTGGATACAAGTCTACGTGAATCCGGATCCGGGCTATAGACTCGATGATTCTACCCTCCAGTACCTGTCTGAAATAGGCGGAAATCCCAGCAATATCTCCAAGATAAGCGGTAAATACCAATTTTCAACGCCTTCGTCGCCTGGAGCAGGCGTGTCTATCACGGGAACCTTTGTGCCAAAATCCCCAGGGGAATACACGGTCTCCGTAGCCGAAGACATCCTCAACGGGATCGTCTACGCGGACCCGACTCACGCCGCGCCCGGAACGTCCGTTAAACTGACGCTCGTTCCCGCAGATGGCTATGACCTTAAACCCAGTACCCTTACCTATACACCCGTAGGCGGCGGAGACCCTGTGACCATCAGCGAAGACTTACCCTACGCCTTCACCGTGCCACACGCAGATGTCGTCGTGAGCGCCGAGTTCATGGAAATGGACTACGAAGGGCTTATGGCAAGCGCGCGTAAGTACCTAAACGCAGGTAAGTACGACAATGCGACATCCTTCTACGAAGAAGCCTACAAGAAAAACAAGACGGATCCTGAAGCCATCTTTTACTCAACCATAGGTCAGTTGGCGAATATGCTCTTGGATAGAGACGTGCGCTCCCTGTTGAGCTCCCTCTATTTTTCCTCTTTGCCCGGCAATTTGGAAGACTGGGTTTGCGACTCGGACGCGGGGTGGACCGGCGAAACCTGGTATAAAACCTACGAGGCTACAGCCGAAATCCCGGAAGAAGCAGTGCTTCCCAAGATAAACACGCGGATTTCCGGTTTTGCTACGCCTTTTGGGGACTTCAAAATATCGCAAGTAAACCCGCAAACCCGCCAAACCTTCAATAATAACTTGTTTTGGGCGCTTCTTAGCTCGTATCGGAGCGGGTTCAACGACTTCGTGGACAAGGTAAATCGCTATGTGTTCGGCGATAAATTTGAAAAAATCGCAAAACGCGCGGAAAGTTTCCCAGAAAGGGCAGAGGTTCTACTCAACGACCAGCTCAAGAAACGCTTCAAACTAGAGGAACTCTATGGCGAGGAGGAGACCTATGTAGGTAAAATGGAATTGGATTACCTTTTCGCCACCTTACGCGCCGTGAAAGCGGCCTTTGAATACCTCGCTGTCTATGACTGGACCATAGATTTGCGCCCATGGATGATATCCGAAATAGATGAAAAAGACGGGCTTGACGAAGTGCTTAAGAAGATGTTCGAGTTATCAATCGGCTCTCACAAGAATTACTGGAACAATCCGTCTACGGTTGCCAACATTCTGCCGTTCAAGAACAACTTCCTCTCCATACGGAACACCGCATATATGAGCCGGTCAAGGACTGACGTATCCAAAGCCTTAAACGCGGCCAACGCGGCAATGGTGTATTGGTATGAAGATGGGGATGGAACATCACGTTTCATTGCAGATGCAAGGGACAAGTATCAATATATAAAGGACGGCATCTCTGCCGCAAAGTCCGCATTGGACAGCAACGGTGTGTTTTATTTCCCCAAGAAATTGCCTAAACCGGGACCTTCCGCCGTATGGCCGAATGTAAATTCTGCCGACTACGGTGTCAACATTGACACATTCTTCAGGCCCGGCGTATTTTCTTTGCAGAACATCTTCACCACGGAATGGGGCGGCAGAGCGCCGACTCTCTACAAAATAAAGTGGTATGAAGACAAAGCCAACTCTTATGCGACCGTCATAACCCACGTTGGTACGCCGGTAACCGCGCCCATTGAGAACAGTGGTGGAGAGTCTAATGTATCCGGTAACAATAACGCCCCTTACGGAATATGGTCGTTTGAATTAAACACGAAAAACTTGCGGGAGATTTTCCCAAAAGGCTTTGAGCAGGACAAGTACGCCAGTAAAGACATGGATGGAAACTTGAAGACGGATGCGGCGTATCTCTACGAAGTGTTTCCACACGTGCTGATTTGGCCCTTTGCGCCTTCCTATTTCAAGGGAACTAACTCGTCCGGCGGCAAACCGGTCCCAGCCCACCTCTACCAGTATTATCATCAAAAGTAAATCGGGGGGGGGGGGTCTCTAATGATGCGCCAACTTGTTGTCTGTCGATTTGTCGGCACGGTTGGCGCGTTTCAAATCGTTTCAAATGGGAAACAGAGGGAAAATATGAAAAAATTTTTTTTAACGCTATCGGTTATATTGATAGCCGCTTGCGGCAAACCAGAAGATGCGTTGGTCGGAACATGGAAAATGACTCAGCCTAATGGTAATATTGTCTTGTTTACCTTTTCCGCTGACAACACCCTCAACGTCAATAACGAAATATGGCTCAAATACTTCATCACAAAGGATAAAAAACTCATCCTCGGCGAGGAAGATCCTGTCCCCTATTCAATCGAGAGCCATGTTCTGAGCATTAAACAAGAAGGACTGACTCTGACTCTCGTCAAGCAATAGATTTTGTGTATGATTTGGTGTCAGACACCCGTTGATGTCAGGAGGCTCGTCTAACAATTCGGACAGCCCGTGCAGCCGGTGATATAAACTCCCAAACACCCACTCCACAGCTCGCTCCACAAGTCCTGCCTTCACTGGATTCTCCGCTATGTATTCCCGCACTCGCAAAAACTCCGTTACCCCTCGGATTATCCGTGAATAGAAGCGCTCTCCCCAGACATGCCCAGTCCGATTATGCGCCTTATTCCACGCCTTGGCGAAATTACACTTGAGCCATTGCATTATCACCGATAAATTACCGTCCTTGCCCGGCTTTATCAAGAAATGGATATGATTCCCCATAATACAGAAATCCCATAAGCGGAAATGAAACCTCCGCTTCGCTCTTCCGACGAAAGACAGAAACAACCGCTTGAACTGGGGTTCAAGCAGGATCATGTCGTTATGGTCTATTTTCGACGTGACATGGTAGGTTGCCCCGTCGCGGAGTATGCGCAAACTTCTCATACTGGTAATAAGAGTTTGCCATGAGAATTACTTCTGCTTTTTAGATTATTTTATAAAAAAGTGTCTGACACCACACGGTGCCACACGGGGCGATATTAACCTCCTCCCAACCATCCTTATTTTCTCACCGCTTCCCGTACCACAGCCGTTATTCTTTCCACGGCGTCTGGTATTTCCGCGAGGAACGCCTCTTTTTCCCCGCGGAGTTTCACTTCGACGCGGGGAAGGTTTTTTTCGCCCACAACTATGCGGAACGGGATACCGATGAGGTCCGCGTCGTTGAATTTTACGCCTGGGCGTTCGGCTCTATCGTCAACAAGGACTTCGATACCTCGTCTTTCCAATTTATCCGCGATGATGTCTGTGGCTGCTTTTACTTTGTCCTCATATTTGATAGGGATGACGATGACGTGAAAAGGCGCGACAGTCATCGGCCAAAGTATTCCTGCGTCATCGTGGTATTCTTCGATGATCGATGCAAGAGCGCGGTCCACGCCGATGCCGTAGGTTCCCATGATAGGCGTTTGAGATACGCCGTTCTCATCCAGGTAGCGGACGTTCATAGTTTTGGTGTATTTGTAACCGAGTTTGAAGATATGCCCCAGTTCGGTGCCTTTTTTTTCGTAAAGCTCTCCACCGCACACGGGACAAAGGTCCCCTGCCTTCACGACGCGGACATCTGCCGTGCGCCATGGGCTCCAATCTCTCCCGACCATAACATGGATGAAGTGGGAGTCGGCTTCAAGTGCGCCGGTAACCGCGTCTGTCATGGCGGTTGCGGCTGGGTCCGCAATTATGGGCACGGAGGAAAGCCTGGCTGGTCCGGCGAAACCGACTGGTGCGTTGGTGATACGGACCACATCTGCGTCGCCGGCAAGACTCACATCGCTGGCTTTGAGCAGGGCCGCGAGTTTCACTTCGTTCACGTCCAGGTCTCCGCGGGTGCACACGGCAAAAAACGCCTCGTCGTAGACTTCCGGCGCTCCGGGCGCGGGACGATGTTTCTTCAAGTTCGCGCATCCTGGTGCGCCGCTCAAGTCGAGTTCCACATTCACCGCGCGGTAGATGAGGGTTTTGATAAAGGAGCGGGCGTCTGTTTTTAAGAATTCGCACAATTCGGCGATGGTTTTCACCTGTGGGGTAGGTATCTTTTCCATTTTCATGTTGTCGGAGGAGTCGTTGACTTGGGAAAGTTTAGAGAAATCGGGCTCACAGCCGGCTTTTTCGACATTTGCCGCGTACGTACACGCCTTGCATAGGAGTAAGGTATTGTCGCCGATAGTGCTTTCCACCATAAATTCTTCGGAATTTGCGCCGCCCATCGGGCCTGAGTCGGCTTTTACCGGTATGACTGTCAGACCGCAGCGTTTGAATATGCGCCGATATGCAACGCCCATAGCTTGATAGGTATTATCCAGACTGGCATCGTCTTGGTGGTAGGAGTAAGCGTCTTTCATAGTGAACTCGCGTCCGCGCATGACTCCGTAGCGCGGGCGGATTTCGTCGCGGTATTTGGTATTTATCTGATAAACCAATAGGGGAAGCTGTTTATAACTGGAGAGTTCGTCGCGTATGATACTAGTAACTGCTTCTTCGGCGGTCGGGGAGACGACAAGGTCTGCGCTCATGCGGTTTCTCACTCGGAGCATACTTTCGCCCATTGTATCCCACCGCCCGGATTCCTTCCACAATTCGCCTGGCGTTACAACGGTTGGCTTTATTTCAAGGCATCCAATAGCGTCCATTTCTTCGCGGATTATCCGTTCAACCTTGCGGAAAGAGCGCAGTCCCAGGGGGAGGTAGGCGAACAGACCGTTTGCCAATTTCCGCAACATCCCGGCACGGAGCATAAGCCTATGGCTTGCGATGACTGCGTCGGCCGGGACTTCCCGTAGTGTTGGTATTAACGTCTCTGAAAATTTCATATTCACAGTATATACGAAGAGTGGCTTTTTATCAAGCTGTTATTTGAGATTTTCCCAAAACTCTGACAC
>JAIRNA010000128.1 GCA_031258305.1 Treponema sp.
CGGTCAACTAAACTCACTTTACCGGTATTTCCCAAGCGGATAAAAAATACGCGGGTTATCATGTTTGCTTCCGTTGCGCTGATGCCTGAAATAGCGTCAAAAGGAGCAACTGCCACCACGGGCTGTTGGGCAAAAAGCCCCGCACAGGCACACAAGGTAACTATAGTGAATAAAGCCTTTTTCATAATGTAACCTCCAATTATATGGAATATATTTGCCCAAAAAACAAGAATTGTCAAGCGCTTTTTATATTTTTTACCAAAACCGCCGCCCAACCCCTGCCTTTTGACCCACAGAAATTGCGGTGTCAGACACCCCCGCCGCCTAGATGGTCAGACATGCACGGTGTCAGACACCCGCCATTGAAATAATGGGCGCTTGACTCCGCAAGACAGAATGAGTAATATATAGGATATGTGAGGATTGATGACGACAAAACAACTGGATATTTTTTTTAAAACGCTTTTTGATATTGAGGACTGGGAAGATGTTTCGCTGAACGGCTTGCAAGTTGACAATGATGGAGCGGAGATAGGGAAGATCGCCTTTGCCGTAGATGCATGTATGGAGACCTTTGAAAGGACTGCGTTCGCGGGAGCGAGTATGCTTTTCGTGCATCACGGGCTTTTCTGGGGGAAACCCTTTGCCTTGAACGGAAGTGCGCGCGCGCGCCTCAAGTTTCTGTTTGATAAAAACATCGCGCTTTACGCTGTTCACCTCCCCCTTGACCAGCATCCTCGCCTTGGCAACAACGCCGTTCTTGCAGAAAAGTTAGAAATGGAAAATATCGAGCCTTTTGGACTCTATCACGGGAGAAAAATCGGCTTTAAGGGAAGCCTCAAGAAGCCTTTACGTATCGACGAGGCGGTTCGGCGAGTCAGATTTAAGGACAGACCGCCGCTTTCCATTCTGCCCTTCGGGGCGGACCAGAGCTGTACTGCGGCGGTTGTATCCGGCGGCGCTGCGGACATGGTTCATGAGGCGCTTGTGGAAGGACTTGATCTCTTCGTCACCGGCGAAAGTTCGCACACTTGCTACTACGACGCGCTTGAAGGGGGAATCAACGTCATTGCCGCAGGGCATTACGCCAGCGAAGTCTGGGGCGTCCGCGCCGTTATGGAGCAGTGCGTCACCGAGCTTGCCATAGACGCCGAATTCATAGATGCGCCGACCGGACTGTAAGGTGAAATAGGTATGGGGATAAGCCCTATCATGTGAGAACCGAGCATTGAGTGTTTGGGTTCGGGGTACGTCTGTTATTCTCATTTGAATAAGGAGAGAAATTTTGGGGGGAAATGTAAAGAAGCTTTTACCATTTTTGCTCACAGCTTTTATTATTTTGGTTGACCAGCTCAGTAAGGCGTGGATTGTGCGGAATTATCCCATCGCAAGTTTCATCAGTGATGTGTTCGACAACGACCTCTTGTGGATAATCCACGTGCGAAACAAAGCTGTCGCGTTCAGTTTGGGTGACAATCTGCCCATGTCGATTCGTCCGGCGCTTTTCGTCATCTTGCCTATCATTCTGCTGGGCGCGGTTGCCGTCTACTACTTCCGCTCCAAAGATTTCACGTTGCTGCAAAGGTGGGCTGTGGCGGGTATTCTCGGCGGTGGTATTGGCAACGTCATAGACCGCATTGTACGGCCGGACGGCGTTGTGGACTTTATAAGCGTGAAATTCTTTGGGATTTTTGGAATGGACAGGTGGCCCACGTTCAATGCGGCAGATTCCGCTGTGGTTGTCTGCTGTATCATTTTATTTTTGTCGATTGTCTTGGACAAAAGGGAAAAAACATGAATAAGAAAATTAATACTCTGTTGTTTATACTCGGCGCGACTCTCGTCAATATCGTCATTTTCGCGGTGGTGTTCCTCGTGCTTCTGTTTCTGTACCTTAAACTATTGGCGCCTTCTGTGGGACCGGAAGTCTCTCAATGGGCGACGGCGCTGATTTTCGTCATAACCATCGCCTTATCGTTCATCATTTACAATAGGTTCATAAAAATTTTCACCAACAAGGTAGATATGGACAAGTATTTTGACCCACTGGTAAAACCGCGGAGGAGGAGGTAGGATGGGGATGGGAAGAGGGCGTTGATGAGAAGGATCGTCGTCGCGGTCCAACAACAAACCTATTCCCAACCGACTTCCTGTTTCCTAGAGCCATGCAAAGCTGTGTATTGTTTCTCGGACCTGAGATTGGGGAAAAGCAAGACGCGGTGGCTGAAATACGACGGGCTTTGCGAGGGAACGGAGCGCCGCCTGAGGAAACATCCTTCTATGCGGGGGAAACCTCGGCTGTTGCGATGACCGCGGTTATGCGGAATGGGGCGCTTTTCGCGGAAAAACGCCTTTTCCTCATAAAGAATGCCGAAAACCTCAAGAAAAAAAACGAAATAGACGCGCTCGCAGCGTATATGATCGCTCCGCAGAAGGACACGGTTCTCGTGGTGCTTTCTGACGAAACCGCTCTTGCCAAGCCGCTTGAAAATGCGGTTCCGCCCAATGCGAAGCGGATTTTTTGGGAAATGTTCGAGGATCGCAAACGCGAGTGGGTGTTTGGCTTCTTCAAACGAGAGGGCTTTTCAATTACTGAGGACGGGGTGGATGCTATTCTGGAGATGGTGGAGAACAACACCGAAGCGTTACGCCGTGAATGTGCGCATCTTTGTCAATTTTTTGACAAGGGCAAACAGATTGAGGCCGAGTCTGTGGAGAAATGGCTTTCCCGGTCCAGAGCGGAATCCGCGTTTACCCTCTTTTCGCGGCTTGCGGTAGGCGACCTTACCAAGAGTCTCGAAACCATGCGGGCCCTTCTCATGGCAAAGGAAGCGCCGCCCTCGATTCTTGCTGGACTCGCATGGTGTTTCCAAAAACTGCGGGATTACCTTTTCCTTCTGATAGAAGAGCGTACGCGCGGCGTCCCCATGGATGCGGAACTGAAAAAGTTAGGGCTTGCCTCGACCAGAGCCCGTAAAGATTATGAAAATGCGAGTCGGCGTTACCAGGTCTGGCAGGCGGATGCATGCGTATCCCTCACTGCGGAATACGATATGCTTGTCCGCTCAATGGGAGCGGGACTTGAGAACCTGCTCATGGACAGGTACGTCTACAAGCTTTGGAACGCGGGGCGTTAGCTGTTCCGAGCGTGGAGCGATGCGAAAAAATGATAAAAAGGAGAATCAGATGAGTGATAATTTGAGTCAGATACCCGGACGCATAAAGGAGCTGCGGGAAGTGATGGAAATCAGCGGCATTGACATGGCGCGGGATGTGGGGCTGCCCTATCAGACCTATGCAGGGTATGAGAACGGAACGCTCGATATACCGGTCAGTGCGCTTTACAAAATAGCTGAACGTATGAAGGTGGACCCCACGGTATTGCTCACAGGAGAAGACCCGCGCATGGACACGGCAAGCGTATGCAGAGCCGACAAGGGAGTACGCATCGAGCGGTATCCTGGGTACGAGTTTTCGAGTCTTGCGTTTAATTTCAAGGGGCGTGTACTCGAACCTCTCCTTGTGGATTTAGATTCCGAGAAGGAGGAGGCCGCGGCGGTTACCCATGGAGGGCAGGAATTCAACTATGTGTTGAAAGGAACCGTGAAAGTGACGGTGGGCGGACGGTCTTATATCCTTAAGGAAGGGGATTCCCTTTACTTTGATGCGGGGCTGCCCCATGCACAGAGCGCGGTAAACGGTAAGGCGCGGTTTCTTACGATAATACAAGAATGACGAACCATCCCTCGCTTTTGCATCCGACGGAAGGAACGCCGTTAGTGGACCTCCACACCCATTCATCCGCGTCTGACGGCAGTTTAAGCCCGGAGCAACTCATTGAAGAAGCCGTGCGCCGCAAGCTGTCCGCCATTGCCCTGACCGACCATGACACGATAGATGGGCTTGGACCCGCGTCTCTTGCGGCCGAAGAACGGGGCATTCGTTTTATACCGGGCATAGAGCTATCTATTACGTGGCAGCCGGGTGAGTTCCACCTCTTGGGGCTGGGCTTACAAAACATAGACCGGGGATTCCACCAAGGAGCGGAGAACTTGCGGCGCATGCGGGAAAGGCGGAATCATGAAATTACGGAGCGTTTACGCGGGATAGGCGTTCATGCGGAGTATGAAGAAATTGCGGCGCTTGCAGGAGGGCGTTCAGTGGGCAGGCCGCATTTTGCCGAATTTCTGATTCGGCGAAGAATCGTTCGGAACGCGGAGCAGGCTTTCAACCGTTATCTTGGGAAGGGGAGACCGCTCTACGTGCATAAGGAAGGACTACCCTTTCAAGACGCGGTTTCCCTCATAAAAAACGCCGGAGGGCTCGCGGTCATTGCGCATCCGCTCTCCCTCTATGTTGCGTGGGGAAAACTTCCTTCTTGTATAGCTTCTCTGAAAGAGCAGGGGCTCGACGGCATTGAGGCGTGGCATCCTTCGGCACGGGTGGGCGAATGTAAACGCCTTGAAAAACTCGCCTCCAGTTTGGGGCTTATGGTTACTGCGGGAAGCGATTTTCATGGAAAGGCCCGCGCTGAAAGAAAACTTGGGAGAACCGCAGGAGGGCTGCCCATACGAATGGATGTAGAATCCTTCTTGATGGAAACCGGTCCGCGCAGCGAGTATTAAAGAATCCCCCCCCCCCCAGTTTTACGCCCTAAAGGGCTGGTTATTAAACCATCTTTATGAATAAATAGAAAAATCCTCTCTTGACATAAAAAAATGGGTGATATAAAGTATAGTAAAGACTGAAGGAGACAATATGACGGCAGGACAGACGGATAATGACAGAAAATTTAAGACAGTTATAGATAAAAACACCTTCTATTTTTACAATCCTGTTTTTGGGGAAAAATATGAAAGTTATATAAACTCTCTTGATGAAACTTTACTAGTGTTGAAAAATCAAGTGGAAACACAAGGATTGAAACAAAGTATTTTTGAAAATCTTTTGTTGGAAAAAGAAAATGGGTTGCGCGCCTTGCTTGCACTAACGGGCTTTGCCAATGAAAGTTTGAAACGTTTAATTACTGTTGTGCGTGTGTCTAACAATATGGAACTTTCAAAGCTTCTTTGTAAAGAAAAATGGGCGAACGTTGAAGACGCTGACGTCATAAAAGAATGGGGGGATAGTAAAATATTAACCCTTATCAAAAATAATAAATATTTTAGAAAAGGAATTATAAATCTATTTTTTGAAGGTGGCGCGACTCCATTTTTAGCGCAAACATTACCGCTTTTTGAACTCAAGAAATTAAGCATTTCAAAACTTAAGTTTGAAATTCCTGCTCTTATTGATTCACTTGTGCGATATAAAGAAAAAGGTTCATATTCCGGGCAGGCAGAGAATAATCCGGAGTATTTTATTGCGGAAATGTTACATGAAAATGAAATTACCTTTGAAAAAGGTGATTTAACGGAACTTTTTGAAAAAGAGCCTGTCGAAAAGAGAACAATGGATTTTATTATTCCCAATAAGAAATTCCCAAAAATAATTATTGAAAGTTCTTTCCTTGTAACCACATCATCTGCTCAAGGTGATAAATCAAAGACTGAGGGGAATATCAAAAAACTCATTTCAAAATATTACCCGAAAGCAAAATTTATAGGTTTTGTTGATGGAATTGGCTGGTATGTACGTAAGGGCGATTTGAGGCGAATGGTCAGCGCTTATGATGATGTTTTTACATTTCATAAAAATGAAATTGAACGTTTTAGATTGTTTTTGAAAAGGACTATAAAATGATAGAAAAGTTTTTACAAAAAATAACTCAGGGCGATTGTTTGGAACTATTAAAACAAGTTCCGTCCGCTTCAATAGATTTAACTTTTGCCGACCCGCCGTTTAATTTGAAGAAAGGCTATAACAGTTACAAAGACAGCTTAAAATTACAAGAATATTTAGACTGGTGTGAAAAATGGATTTCTGAAATGGTGCGGGTTACAAAACCAAGCGGTTCAATATTTATACACAATATCCCAAAATGGTTAACGTTTTATGGCGCATTTCTGAACAAACGGGCAGACTTCAAACACTGGATAAGCTGGGACGCGCCAACCGCTCCGATGGGGAAAACTTTACAGCCTGCACATTATGGAATTTTATTTTATGCCAAAGACTGTAGACAATTAAAGTTTTATGAAATACGCTGCCCGCATAAACGAGCAAGAAAATCAAACCTTTTAGCCAAGGATTATGGCGGCAAAAAAGGATTATTGCATCCTTTTGGTCCGCTGGTTTCTGATGTCTGGACAGATATCCATAGGGTTAAGCACAACAAATTTCGCGATGAACATCCCTGTCAATTGCCAATTCATTTATTAGAACGTGTTATTTTAATGAGTACAGATGAAAACGATATAGTCCTCGACCCTTTCAGCGGGACAGGCACCACTGCTGTCGCTGCAAAACGATTAGGCAGGCGGTATATCGGTTTTGAACTTGATAAAAATTATGTAGAAATTACGCAAAACAAATTGGAACGTGAGCAAATAAATTCAAAAATTGGCGATTGTTGGGTAAGTTTTTACCTTGATGAAGTTGTAACATTGCGAAACAATGATTGGAACTATTTGAAAGAATTTTATAATATTCCTAATACAGCAGAAGCAATAGACTATGAGCAAATTGTATTAAAACATAAAACACACATCCAAACACCATTGAATAGTGTTACGGCTATGAATAGGCTTGAGAACAATTATCAAATAAATTTGTTTGATACATTACAAAAAAATACTTCCAAAGGGGTGGACGCATCGTATAATAG